>CBDUJZ010000016.1:0-56864 GCA_965367675.1 uncultured Myxococcales bacterium
CCCGCCTGCGGGCCGATGGCGTCCAAGCAACCAAAGATGACGTCCTCGACCGCTTCCGGGTCAAAGCCGTTTCGCTCGACGAGCGCCTTGAGCACGTGGGCGCCCAGGTCGGCTGGGTGGACCCCGGAGAGCGAGCCCTTTCGCTTGCCAACGGGGGTACGGATTGCGTCGCAGATATAGGCGGTGGTCATATTCGGTCGGGGGCTAGTTGGGATAGGTTGGGTAGGCTCAGCCCGCTGCGGGAGCGCCGAGCAGGTGGTCGGCCAGGATGCGTCGATGCTCCCGGGCGGTGCCGTAGTTCGCAGCGAGCGCCCAGGCCCGCTTCATGTACAGGTGTAGATCGTACTCGGTCGAGTACCCGATGGCGCCATGGACCTGCAGCGAGGCCTTGGCGGCATTGAGCGCGGCCTCGGACGCGTACGCTTTGGCCATGCTCACGTGCACGCCAGCGTCGGGCGCGTCGTTCGCCATGCTCCATGCCGCTTGGTACACCAGCGGGCGGGCGAACTCGATGCGCATGAGCGCGTCGGCACACCGGTGCTGCACCGCTTGGAACGCGCCGATCGGACGCCCAAACTGCGTGCGCATCCCAGCGTATTCGACCGCCATGTCGAGCATGCGACGCGACAGCCCGACAAGCATCGCGGCCGCTCCGAGGGTACCGCGATGGCGAGCGTCGACGGCGCTACCGAGCGCGAGCGCTTCGCTGGGCTCAAACCCGACCTCAGAGAGCTGGCGCGTGCGGTCCACCGACACGTGAGGCGTCAGCGTCGCCAGCGCGGCGGGCACCGCGAACAGGTCCCCGGCGCGCTCCACGATCACCCAGTCGCACGACGATGCGTACGGCGCGTATGGCGCGGTCGACAGCGACGATGTGGCCGCGGCCTGGCCCGACACGAGCGCCGAAGCGATGGCCCGCGTCTCGGCGGTCGCGGCGGCGCCGGTCAGCGCCGGGACGGCGATGGCGAGCGTCTCAAGTAGCGGCTCCGGGACGGCGGCAAATCCAGCCTCCTCGAGCGCGAGCACCATCTCGATCTCGGTCATCTCAAGCCCGCCGACGGACTCCGGCGCCAAGATCCCCAGCACGCCGTTTTCCGCGAGCTGCGGCCACAAACCGCCGCGACCGTCCGGCGCGTCCCACGCCGCGCGGACCGTGTCGGGCGTGCACTCACCGGTGAGCACGGCGGCGACCGCATCGCGCAACAAAATCTGGTCTTCAGTGAGGGCAAATCGCACGGCTACTTCCTCGGCAATCCCAGCACACGCGTGGCGACCACGTTGCGCTGAATCTCGTTTGTTCCCGCATAGATGGGGCCGGCCAGCGCGAACTGGAATCCCTTCATCCACTCCGCCGCCGCGCCCTCGTCGAGCTCACCGGCTGTGCCGAGCAACTCCAGCGCCGTCTCGTGCGTACGCACGTCCATCTCGGACCAGAAAATCTTGTTCAGGCTCGACTCCGCGCCGATCGCCTCACCCGCCTGCATCTTCGCGACCGTCTGCAGCGTGGACAGCCGATAGGCTTCGGTGCCGAGCCACGCGTCGACCACACCGTCACGCAGGGCGTCATCCGCGGGCTTGCCGACCGCTTCGTACAGCGCCCGCAACCGACCGCTGGTGGCCATAAAACGGCCCGGGCTGCGCAGGCTCAACCCACGCTCCGAAGACGTCGTCGACATGGCCACGTACCAACCTTGATTCACATCGCCGAGCACGTCTTCGTCGGACACAAACAGGCCGTCGAGGAAGATCTCCGCGAACCCCTCGTCTCCATCGAGCCGCTCCACCGCCCGCACCGTCACGCCGTCGCCCGTGAGCGGAAACAGGAAGTACGTGAGGCCCTTGTGTCGCTGTCCGTCGGGGTCTGTGCGGAACAGGCCGTAGGCCATGTCGCAGAATGCAGCGCGGGTAGACCAAGTTTTCTGGCCGTACAGTCGCCAGCCGCCGCGCTCCTCGTCGCGCTCGGCTCTGCCCTTCACGCTCGCCAAGTCGCTGCCCGAGTTGGGCTCCGACCACGCCTGCGCCCAGGTCTGCTCGGCGAACGCCATCTTGCGTAGGTACCGGTCCTTCTGTGCCTCGGTTCCACACTCAAAGATCGCCGGCGCGAGCAGAAAGATGCCGTTCTGCGTCACCCGTGGGGGCGCGCCCGCGCGGTAGTACTCCTCCTCAAAGATGAGCCACTCCACGAGCGTCGCGCCGCGGCCGCCGTACTCCTTGGGCCACGACACCGCCGCCCAGCCGCCCGCCGCCAGCGTGCGCTCCCACTCCAGGCACGCCGCGAAACCATCGCGGGTGTCACCGGACGGGAGCCCTTCAGCCGGAACATTTGCCTCAAGCCACGCGCGACATTCCGCGCGAAAGGCATCTTCTTCTGTGGTGTATCGAAGGTCCAACGGAGCCTCGTAGACGGTCAAAGTTCGCCGGCGAACGCGCCAACGATTCGTCGATGGCTGCCGATAGAACACGTTCTAGTGGACGCGCCGTCGAGTAACAAGCGCGTCCGCAACGTGGGCCGATGGACGGCGCATGCAGCCGGTACCACCGCCATCCGAAGCCCCATCCCAGGGCACCATCGCCCTCCCCCGGCGACCGTCTTCCGCGGCTACGAGGTCAGCGCGCCGAGCATCCGCAGCATGGTCCACAGCTCTCGCGCCTGGGCGTTGAGCGGCACGCCGTCGCCCGCTCCGGTGTGGGCGAACATGCCTGTCAGATAGGTCGAGCGCGGGGTCTCCGGTGGGAGCGCCGACACGATGGCGTCGACCTGCGAGTGCGGGATCACGTCATCGGACATGCCATGGATCACGTGCACGGGACACGCGACGTTGCCCAACAGATCCGACGGGTCCAAGTGCTCCCAATCGGTGGAGGCCATCGCGACACGGCAGGCCTCATCGCCCATCGCCAGCACCATCGGGTCCGCCACTCCGCAGCCCTCGAGGAACACCGCGCGGGCGGGGCCGTCGAGCTCGGTCGCGATGCGCTCTGCGACCGCGGCCATGGGCTTGACGCGCTTCATCTCAGGCCGCCCCCACGTGTGCTCGCAGAACTGGAGCCAGTAGGGGCGCAACCGCTCGGCGTGCTTGGCAACATGCGGCATTCCGTGGGCCATATTGATGTAGACAACCGGCCGGTTGAGCGGGTCAGACGGTCGCTTCTCACCGGTCACATCGACGCCGGTGAGCGCGAAGTACACCGCGCTCTCCCAGTGTCCGTAACCACCAAAGGTGATCACCTGGCCGACCTGCTCCCGGAACCGACCACCGGCGAGCTGGAACGCCGGCAGCGAACCGAACGAGATGCTCAGCACCACCGGCTTCTGCGGTGGTCGCTCGTCGGCGAGCAGGCCTTCGAACACGGTCTCGATATCGTCTCGGACCTGCGCGTCGACGCGAAGTCGACGATACGGGTCGAGGAACGGCGCGACGACCAGCCGCCCCGAGGCCGCGAGCACGTGCGCCAGGCGGTCGAATCGTGGGTCATCTGGCCCGAGAAAGTGCACGCCGGGGACGAGCAGAATCGTTCCGCCGAGCTTGCGCTTTCGGGGCGTGTACCGCCGCGCGCGGACGCCGTCGTAGCGAACGTCCTGCACGCGAACATGCGCCGGCATCGACGCGCTATCGCTCCACGGACC
Source organism: uncultured Myxococcales bacterium (assembly GCA_965367675.1). GTDB lineage: Bacteria > Myxococcota_A > Bradymonadia > REDH01 > REDH01 > CBDUJZ01. The sequence continues at coordinate 3,629 of CBDUJZ010000016.1, forward strand.
GAGCCAACGGCCCAGGTGGAGCGCACCGCGTAGACGCCGGACGCCCATCACACGCGGGCGAGCAGCGCGGGACGGACGCGGGCGAACTCGGCTTCCAGCGCGGAGACGAGCGGCTTGGCGCCATCCAGGTCCCCTTGGGCCAGCGCGGAGCTCACCTGCCCGGAGATCTCTTCCATCGTCACCGCGCCGAGCGTGGCGCAGCTGCGACGGAGGCGCTCGGCGGTCACGCGAATGAGCGCCGGGTCTGCCTCGTCGAACCCAAGGTCGAACGCCGTGAACGCGTTCTCGGCACGCTCAATGAACGTCCCCACCATGCGCTGCACCAGGTCGGGCTGCTCGCTCGCGGTCTGGATCCCCTCAAGGCGCTGAAGCACTTCGGGGTCCAGGCCGTCCGGCGCGAACGCGCCACTTTCGGTGCTACGACGCGCGGTGACCAACTGATCGACGACCGCCGCGAGGGCCTCTCCGTCGAACGGTTTCTTCACAAACTCGTCAATGCCGGCCGCTTCGCAGCGGGCACGTTCGGCCGCCGAGTCGATGTCCGACAAGGCGATGATGGGCACGCGGGAGCCGCTGGTGGCGCGGATGCGCGCGGCGGTCTCGAACCCGTTCATGTCCGGCATGTACGTATCGAGCAGGACGGCGTCATACGAGCGCTTCGAGAGCGCCTCGAGGGCGGCCTTGCCACCGGCGACCGCGTCGACGGAGTAGCCGAACAAGGAGAGTTGGCCGGTGAGTGACCAGCGTGCCATCGCGTCATCGTCGACCACGAGCACGCGGCGCTCGCGCGCTACGGTGTGCGCGTCGTCGCTGCGCTGCACCACCGGAGTGCTGCCGTCGGTGCGTTCCACGCGGGGGGACGGCTCCACGCCGTACACTCCGGGGCCAGCGAACAACGGCGCGTCGGTCGAGCTAGAGCTTTCGGGCACGACGTCGACGAGCTGGGTGTCGCGTACGGTCCAGGAGCTCACGCTGCCGGAGACCGACATGAGGTCACCGGAGTCCATGAGTTCGACGCCCTCGGACCAACCGCTGGCGTCGGCGAGCAGCTTGGGAACCGGGATCGTGTCGTCGTTGATCACACCATCGCGGGCGCCCGTCGCGATCGGCATCCGCGGGGACGCTGCGGCGGGCTCTTCGGCCGGGTGGATGCGCATGGTCGGCGGGCTGTTGCGCTCGTCTTCCGTCTTTCGCCATACGCCTGTCTCGGCGTCATCCTGGCTCGCCGCCTCGTTCACGTATCCGGCGCGCTTGGCGGCCAGGTCGTTCGCGGACGGCACGTCGGCAGCCGAGTTCGCGAGGAGCGCGGCGCGAATGTCCGGTTCTAACGGGACGGTGCTATCGTCGAGCAGCGTCCGGGGCGAATGCCCAGCCGTGCGGGGGGCGCGATCCGACGGGATGAAGGCGGGCACATCCACCGACCCGCTCGGCCATGGCGGCAATCCGCCGTCGGGCTGAGATGCCATCGGCGCGGTCTCCATGGCCGCGTCCATCGCCGCATCGAGCTCGGCGTCGAGCCCATCGTCGTCCGCGACCCGCTTTGCCGCTTCCGGGACAGGCGTCTCGGACACCACGGCCTCGGGGCCGACCGCTTCGAGTACGGCGGATTGAGTATTCGCGTCGTTGCGCGACTGGAGTTCGGAACTTCTCGGCTTCCACTCGCTCGCGTCGTCCTTGGCGTCCGCCGCGTTGAAACCGAACGGCGCCGACAGCTCAAACGCCGGTGCACCGCTGTCGCGGCGCGAAACCCGAACAGTTCCGCCGATGCGCTCGGCCATCGCGGCGACCACCTGAACGTCCGGCGGGAGCGCAAGCGCACCGCTGGAAGACGCCGCGCGGTCGCCCGCGAGGGTCGCGATGCCCGTCTCCCAGATGCTGAACGTCACGTCGACTTTGCCGCTGGACCGCGTCCCGTTCACGCGCAACGAGAGCGCGCCCGTCGACGCGTCCGAAGCCGCGGCCTCGAGCAACGCCGTCAGCGCGCGGTCCAATCGTTCCACGTCTCCGCGCAGGCCGTTCGGCACCGCCGCGTCGATCGAGAGCGCCACCGAGACATCGCCGTTGGCGACACCATCCACACAGCGGGTCACCAGCTGACGCAGGCCGAACCGGTCCGATTCTTCAGACACGCGGCCGCCCGAGAGCGTCGAAATATCCGATACCCGCAGCACCGATTGCGACAGCGCACGGATCTCCGCCGGCGTCATCGGCTCAGCCGTGTCCGCGCGGCGCGCCAGCTTGGTCGCGTGCGAGACAGCCCGCGCAACCAACAGCGTCGAGCTGCGCGACTCCGCCGCCTGATTCTCCGCCGCGGTCACCGCCGTGTCCACGCGCTCGGTCGTCTCCATCAACGTGCTCATCGCACCATGGAAACGCTGCGTGACCAGCGACGTCGCGACGCCGAGCGCCACGAGCGCAAGCCCCACGTCGGCCAAACGCAGCCGCGACACATCCGCCACACTCAACGCGCCAGACGAATCGGCCAGCAAGGCGGTCACCGCGAGACGAACGAGCGTCAGGCCAACAAAGACGACAACCAACCACAGAACCATGCTGCGATGTGCCGAACGAAATCGGCTCAATGCCGGAGTGAATTCCTGAGTAACCTGCACGCTAGTCCACCGTGTGTGTAGGACATCATCCTACCACCCCCCACCGGTGATGCAAGACGAGATCTAGTTCCGGTCAAAACTTGCCAAAGCACGACCTTCCCGCATTCAGTCACCACTCCCTCGCGGCCGCCCAAACCGCCGCCACCACACAAGAAACGATGCCATCCGACAGCGACACACCACCCGTTTCGGGCCACGCGGATCCCACGTCGGGGGCGCCATTTCGCGAGGCGACGATCGCCGACGCCGAGGCCTTGGTACCGCTGTTTGACGCGTTTCTGGCCGATCAACTCGCGCTGCAGCCCTTTGCGCCCCGCAACCCGCTATTTCGCACGTTACCGTGGCTGCTGGGACGCCTGCGCGATCCTTCGATGTTCGCGCTGGTCGCCACGCACAAGGGCGCGATCGTGGCGGTCGGCGAGGGTTCGGTGCGCACGGCCAACCCGGGCACGCCCACGCTCGCGTGGCATGGGGTCCGGCCCTTGTTGCGGTCTGCGATCGCCCGGCTCACCGCACGATCGGCGGCTACGTACATCGCGCCGCGCCGAGTGGGCACGATCGTGACGATCTACGTGGCGCCCGAGGCGCGCGGACGCGGCCTGGGCGAGCAGCTCACCCGCGCGGTGGCCGCCACGCTGCAACGCCGCGGCGCCGAGGTGGTGTACACGCAGGTGCTGGCGCAGAACCCCGCGCGCGCCATGTACGACGCATGCGGGATGGTGCCGGAGTCGGTCCAACTGCGCTGGCCCGACGCCTAGATCACACGAGCGGACGGGCTAAACGCCGAGCAGCTCGACTTCGAACACGAGCGTCGCGTTGGGAGGGATAACGCCGCCCGCGCCGCGCGCTCCGTAGCCGAGCTCCGGCGGGATCGTGAGCTTGCGCTTGCCGCCCACCTTCATGCCCTTCACGCCCTGGTCCCAGCCCGCGATCACCTGGCCGGCGCCGAGCACGAACGAGAACGGTCGGCCGCGGTCCACGGACGAATCGAACTTGGTGCCGTCGAGCAGCCAGCCCGTGTAGTGCACCGAAACGCTGGTCCGCTTGGAAGCCTCTTCGCCGGTACCCACGACCAGCTCTTCGATCTGCAACTCGCTCATCATCTCCTCGCGATGTGGGCTCGGCGCTGCTGACGCCGAGCTATTGTTGTCCGATGCCCAAACCGAGCTCGGCCCGCAACCTGCTGTACTCGTCCGTCGCGGAGAACGCGACCAGGTCGAGCACGCGTTCGTGGGCATCGGCGGCGCCGACCACGTTCGTAACTTCGGAGGCGGCCTGCGCGGCGCGTTGGAGGTCGCCACAAGTGAGCAGGCCCACGCGCCCGGCGGTGAACTCCACCGCGCGACACCAGCGCTTGAGGTCGAGCGGAGCACCGCTCGCGACCACCGTGCGCACCGCTTCGCCGAGCGTCGCGAGCACCTCGTCGGACTCGTCACCGATCGCGGCCATCCACGCGCGCAGCGTCTCGGAGTCCCAGTCCTTGGGCGGGCCGCCGGTGAACAACGCGATGCACGCCTGAACGAGCGCCGTGAGCGTGGGCACTTGCAGCGCGCTTGCCAAGTAGAAGTCGTTGCGAATCAAGCACATGGCGCGACTCACATGGAACACCTTACGCCGGTCGGCCGAGCCCGAGAGCAGCTCAGAGCCGACCAGAATCGCCCGCGGTTCCGTGTTGGCGTTCACCAGCCCGGACGCGCCCGCGAAGGCGTAAACGTCTGGCATCGGGACGCTCAGAAACTGCGACGCATAGTGGAACAGATTCGTGACCGGCGCCGGCGTTGTCAGGTCCACTCGGTCCTTGCGCGGATGCACGCCCCACGCCTTGAGTTCCTGCGAATACACCCGCCGAAGCACAGCCGCGATGGTCCCCAAGAAGCCGGTCAGCTCGGCCGAAAGTTCCGGGTGCTGAATCGCGCGCCAGTCCGCGTGACCCAGCCCGATACGGGCCAACGCCGTCGTCCGCGGACGGTGCTCCGTGTAGAACGTCGTCGCCGCAGAGTCCCGCGAGCCGAGCACGGTGAGGAGCGCCGCGGTGGTCCACGCCTCGTCGTATCGGCGCTCGCGGCGGAGCGCATCGAACAGCACCTGGTGGCTCTGCTGGCGCTGCGGATCGACCGCCACGATCGCGCGATGCTGCACGATGATGTCCGCGTCGGTCTTGCCACTCGATGGATAGATCTCGGCGATCGCGACGAGCGAGTCGACGTCATCCGGCCGCAGTCGGGCCGCAAGCTTGAGGGCCGCGATGGCGTCGTCGGGGCGATTGAGCTTGTCGCGATACAGCCGCGCGATCGCGGTCGCCAAGGCGAACTGCATGTCCTCGGCGCCCTCGATATCGACCACCCGCTCCAGCTGCCGCCGATACGCTTTCTCGAGGGTCTTCCACGCACCGCGGTCACGGTGCAGGGCCTCGATCGCCTCGATCGCGTCCATGCGCAGCGGCTCGCGGTCGAGCAGGTTGTCGAACACGTTCTGCGCGCGCTCGAAGTCCACGAGCTGGTCGCGATACACAGCGCCGACGGTGAACAAGAGCTTGGACCGGCGCGCCGGGTCCTCCTCCTTCTCGGCGAGGGTGACCAGCACGTCGGCGGCCGGCTCCCAGCGCTCAGCGGCCGTGCAAATCGACAGCAGCTTGTGCAGCGCCGCCTTGGACTCCGGGCGGACCCGCAGCGCGCCACGGACCGCCGCGATGGCGCGGTCGGTGTCGTTCGCTTCAACGAACCCATCGGCGATCTCGAGCTGCAGTTTGAACCGCTCGTCGGGGTCCTCGGTCACCGCCAGCAGCGCCTGCTGGGCGCCGGTCTTGCGGGTCGTATCCGAGCCGCCTTCCAGCGCAGCGATGGCCTTCAACGTCTGCGTGTGCTGCGGCGACAGCGCGAGCGCCCGGCCGTACAAGTCCGCGGCGCGGTCGGCCTCGGCCAGCGCGGCAGCGGTCTGGCCGGCGTTCAAGAAGAGCAGCACGCGCTTGCTCTCCTCGATGGCCTCCGCCTGCTCCAGCGTGAGCGGCCGGTAGATTCGGTCCGCGTCCAGGAACCGCCCGGTCCCCGCGTAAAGGCCGGCCAACGCGACACCGCTGGCGACATCGTCCGGCGCAAGGTCGAGCGCTTGCTCGTAGCGCGGCACCGCCTCAGAGGGCAGGCCGATGCCCTCAAGCGCCTGCGCCAATCGCGCCAAGTCGTGCGCGCGCTCGGCAGCGGAGAGCGCGCCGCCGTTGGCCACCAACGTCTCCAGTAGGGGCCGCGCTCGGACCCACGCAGCCTCGTCGACCAACGCCGCCGCGAGTGGCCGCGCGGCATCGACGCAGCCCGGGTCGTCGGCGATCGCAGCTTCCCACGCCGACCGCGCACCGGCGCTGTCGTTCAAATGCTCGGCGCGTACGCCACCCGCTCGCGCGCGCAACGCCGCGCGACGCTTCAAATCCCGCTCCAGCGCGGCGCTGCCCTCCAAGTGTTCCGCGAGCGCGGGCCACTGGGCGCCAGCCTCGAGCGCCTGCGCCATCAAGCTGCGCGCGCCGGCGTGCTCGGGCGCGAGCTCCAGCGCCTCCGTGAGCGTCGCGACCGGCGACGCAGGATCGGCCTGGGCCTCCAGCGCCGCAGCCTCGAGCAACAGTGCAACGCGCGCGTCATCTCCATCGGCCAGCGTGACCCGCTGGCGCAGCGACGCGACCGCGCCCGCCACATCGCCCGCTTGCGCCTGGAGCGTTTGCAGCGCGCGCAGCGCTTCGGCGTCGGCGGGCTCGGCGTCCAGCACAGATTGATACGCGCCCATCGCGCCTTGCGCGTCACCGGACGTCCGGAACGCCGCGGCGGCATCCATCACGTGGGTACGCCACGCCGCACGGTCGCCCGCCAGCTCAGCCATATGCATGTGCACAGCCGGCGTCTCGGCGCCGCGGCCGACGGTGTCCAAGAGCCGCGCCAGAGCGGGCAAACAGCCGTCGGTCGCGGGGTCCAACGCCCGCGCTTGCTCGACCGCGGCGAGCGCGCCGAGCGCGTCGCTGAGCGAAGCCTCCAACACGGTCGCACGCTGCATCAGCACGGCCGCCCGCTCGGACGGCGCCTCCAGCGTCTCCGCCCACGTCTCGAAGTGCTCGGCGAGCCCGCTCCAGTCCTCCGCCGCTTGCAGAAGCTCTGCCAAACCCAGCAGCGCTTGTGCGTCACCGGGCTGCGCAGCGAGGGCCGAACGATAGCTCGAGATGGCCTCCGCAGGCTCCGCGAGCCCTCCACGCTGCAGCGCTGCGATCTGCAGCCAGATCCCCGCTTGCTCAGCCGGTTCCGCCGCCGCCACGCGACCGCGCAACATGGTAACCAACTCGGCGCTGCGGCCCGTGGCCTCGTACAGCGCGGCCAGCGTCTCGCCATCGTCAGGCGCCGACTCCAGCGCGAACGCCCGCTCGAACGCCGTGATGGCGCCCTCCACATTGCCGAGGTGTTCCACGCGAAGCCGCCCCAACCGCCGCTGAAGCGCCGCCTCAGCGGCCGCCTCAAGCGCCAGGTCCGCGAGCTTGGCCAACGTCTCCTCGCTCGACGCCCAATCCTCGCTGGCCTCTTGCACGCGCAGCTGCGCCGCGAGCACGCCCTCGTCCTGCGGGTCTACCAAACCCGCGCGGGTCAGGAAGATGTCCGCCATGTCCAGGTTGCCATCCGCCTCGTGCGCCTTGGCGACGGCCAAAATCAGCGGCAGCGAAGCGGCCTCACCACGGGCCTCAGCGACCAGCGCGGCGTGTGCGTTCAGCTGGTCGGCGACAGCGCGGTGGGTCCCCTGCGCCGCTCCAAATTCCGCGATCGCCGCCCAGGTCTCTTGCTCGAACGGCGCCTCGTCGAGCGCCTTGTCGAGCAGCAGCTTGGCCCCTTCGGGCTGCTTCAATCCGTCGGCGTACGCCGCGGCCGCTCGGCGCAACAACGCGCCCTTCTCGGCGGCCTCAGACACCAGCGGGACGGTATCGAGCAGCACCGCGGAGAGCGACTCCCAGTCTTCGGCTGCCTCGTACGCGTCGGCCAGCGCGGCCCAAGCTTCCAAGTTGCTCTCGTCCGCCTCAAGCGCCGACTCCAGCAGCTCGGCGGCCTGCGCAGGGGCACCGAGATGGAACGCATGCACCTGCCCCATCCGCGTCAGCGCGCGGGCCTTCTCAACCGGGTCTTCAGCGGCCTCACACGTCAACTCCAAGTCCGCGAGGACGTTGGGCCAATCGCCGTGAGATTCAAAGAGCGCGTCGAGATCTAGGTTCGCCATGCGACCGCAGTGCCAGAGTGGAACGAAACGCCAGCGATCGTGCCGCAGGCGAGACTGCGTAGCAAGCTATGGGAGCAGCGCCGCGCTGTATAGCCGCACGGCGCCACCGGCCCTACAGGAACCCGTACGAGGCGGCGCGGTCGAGCACGTTGATGAGCACCGAGCCCGCGCGCGACGTGAAGCGTGTCCGGTAGGCGTCGGAGAGCGCCGACAGCGGGACCTCAAGCACCTCGCTCGGGTACGCTTCGCACGCGTCGTCGCCGTCGTCGTGCTGCAGCGACAGGCGGGCTTCCGCGGGCGCCGTGCCCGTGAACGTGTCGTCCCAGCACACGCGGAACTGATGCTCCGCGCAGCCGCCGCTGTACGCGACGGTCAGGAACAATGTGTCGCCGGTGACCGTGAGGTCAGTCAACTCGAACGCGTCGGAGTCGCCGCCACAGTTGCCGATCGTCAGCGGCACGCTCGGCCCCGAGGACCACTCATCGCGGACAAGCTCCCGCGCGCACGTGCCGTCCATACAATACGTGGTCACACCGCCGCCCTCGCAGTCCGAATCCTCCTCGCACGCGCGGCCGGCGCAGGACTCGATGAAGCAGGCGTCGGTGGCGTAACAGGCCCAGCCGCCGTCGGTGCAGCTACACACCATGGAGGGCGAGCAGTCGCCGCAGCAGCACTCGTTGCCCCACTCGCAGTGCGCGCCAACGTCGGAACACGCGGCGCCGGACGGTGGCGTCTCGCTCACGCTTCGTCGGTGCCTCGGGCGATCAGACGATACGTCTTCTTGGCCACATCGAGCGCGAACACGTCGCCTACGCCCGGCTCCAGGCCCGCCTCGATCAAATCGTGCTTGCGCACCTTGAACGTCGGCGTGAGGTCCAGCGACGGGACCACCCTCAGGTACGACGGTCGCGCGTGGGGAGACAGGTTCGTCCGCACCTCCGCGTACAGCGACGAGACATCGAGGGTCGTGCCCGGGCGAAGCTGCAGCGCAGCCATACCCGCGCGGCCCTCTTCTCCGGGCAACTTGATGCCGTACGCCGCCGCCATCGCCACGCCGGGGACACCCCGCAGCACAGACTCCACCATCTCCGTCGACACGTTCTCGCCCTTCCACCGGAACGTGTCGCCCACGCGATCCTCGAACCAATAGTCGCCGTCAGCGTCTCGGCGCATCACGTCGCCGCTCATAAACCAGACGTCGCCCTCCTCGAACACGTTCTGCATAATTTTCGCGCGGGTGGCCACGTCGTCGCTGTAGCCGTCGAACGTGGCCAGCGGGTCACCGGCGACCATGCGCGCGATGAGCACACCGGGCTCGTCGACCGTGCACCGCTGCTTGAACCCCTCGGCGTCCTCGGGGAACGTGAGCGTCTCGACGTCGAAGCGTACGAGCGCGTGCTCCTTCATGCCCGGCAGCGGGCGCCCCACGCTGCCCACCTTGGTCCCGCGCAGGTTCGCCAGCACAGCGATGCCCTCCGTGGACGCGTAGAACTCCACAATGCGGTCGGGCTGAAAGCGGGTCTGCAGGCGCTCCCAGACGTCGGCGCGCATGCCGTTGCCCGCGAACACGCGCACGGGGTTGCGCTCCTCGGCCTCGCGCCGCGGCGCGTTCACCAGATATCGGCACATCTCGCCCACGTAGAACACGACCGTCACGCCGTAGCGGTGCACGTCGTCCCAGAAGCCGGTGACCGAGAACCGAGGCGCCAGCGCGAGCCGCGCGCCTCCGACCAGACCACCGCCGACGGACACCAACATCGCCGTGCCGTGGTGCAGCGGCAAGCAGCAGTAGACCGTGTCGTTCGACGTAAGCCGACAGCCCGCCGCCGCGCCGATCGCCGCCAACGCCCAGCGCCGGTTCGTGATGCGCGCCGCCTTCGGCAGCCCCGTCGTTCCCGACGTAAACGTGAGCATCGCGAGGTCGCCGCCCAGACCGCCGTCGATCGGCGCGTCGTCCGGAAACGTGAACGTGGCCACGTCGAGCTGCTCCATGTCGCCCACGCCGTCTACCACTTCGCGCTCGGTGCCGCCGCCCAACACCCACGTGGAGTCGTCGAACGCCGCATGCACGCGCGCGGCGCGCTCCGGGTCGGTGATCATCACCTGCGGGCTGGACGCCGAGATCGCCTGGTCGAGCTGCGCGCCAACCGCGTCGGGGTTGAACAGCACAGACACCGCGCCGATGCGCGACACCGCCGCCACCAGCACCAAGTACGTGGGACGGTTCGGCATCACGATGCCCACCCGTTGCCCCGGCCGGACGCCGATCATCCACAGGCCCTTGGCCACATTGGTGACCCGCTCGTCGGCCTGCGCGTACGTGAACGCGCGGCCCTCCCACAGGAAAAACGTCGCCGTCGGGATCGCGTGCGCCTGCTCCGTGAGCGCCTGCGCGATCGACACGCGCGAGTCGTCCGACAGCCGCCGGAGCTTCGCGATTCGTGGCAACTGCCAGCGCAACACATCGATGGTCTGCCCGACCGTCTCCGAGGCCGTACCGAGCCGGCTCCACACGCCGTCGACCATATCGCTGGCGAGATCGTAGAAAAACTCCACGCCCACATCGACGTCTTCGAACGACACATCCTCGGGCTCTGCGTCGGACGCCAGGATCGCGGGCAATGGCGCTCGGAGCTGCTCAGGCTGCTCCGCTTGGCCATCCTTCCACTGCATCCAGTCGCGGACTGTGGGCCACGTGACAGCGAGCGATCGGGAGCCGACGACGAGGCCAAAGTGGCCCGCCATGACCTCAAGTTCTGACACCTGTGCGTTGGGCGCTGCGTCGCGAATCGCGCGTACAGAGGCCGGTCGTGCGATCTCGTCGCGGCCGCCCAAGAAGCACAGGATCGGCAGCGTCAGCGAGCTCAGCGTGACCGTGCGGCCGTTGATCACGAACCCGCCGTCGGTCATGCGGTTGTTGACCACAAACTCATCGACGAACGTGCGCAGCGCGGGACCCGGCCACGACACGAACCCTTCGCCAGCGATGAACCGGCGGCGCTTTTCGCGCAGCTCCAGCGCGTCGCGATCGTGCAGGATGCCGAACAGCTCCACGAACTGCTGCACTTCCTTCTTGGCACCCAGCAAACGGAAGCCCGTCGACGTGAGGAAGCCCGGCAGGCCATCCGTTTGCCCCAGCGGACCGGCGACGGCCGACCGCGCGCCGCGGATGATGCGGCTCGCCAGATCGTCGCGCACGGCGGGCAAGTTGCGGTGGATATCGACCGGGCTACCGAACGTGATCAGCGACGCCAGACCTGCGCCTTCGCGGTACGCCGCGCACTGATAAACGAACATGCCGCCTTGCGAGTAGCCGGCCAAGTGCACGTCCTTCCCCGTCGCCTCGCGCACGTGATCCACCGCGCGATCGACCGCGAGCACGTGGTTGTCGAGCGTGCGCTCCATGCCGCCGGACTCCTGCTCCGGCGAGCCGAAGTCGACGAGCCAAACGTCCACGCCGCGAGCGCGCAGCCAGGCCACCGAGCTGAGCTCGGGCGAAATATCGTAGATCTCGCTGGTGACCATCAGCGGCGGCACCAACAACAGCGGGCCGATGGACTCGCTCACCGCCGGGTCCGGAGCATAGTGCCGCAGCTTGGCGAACTCCGTCTCGTCAGCGACCTCGTACACGGCACGATAGGGGGCGCTAAATCGGCCTCCGCGCATCAACTCGAGCGCGTTCTGGGCACCTTGCCCGAACCGTTGCAGTCCCTTGGTCCAACGCGGCATCACATCTCCATCGATATTCAGATGCCGCTACTCTGCCTGCACCGCTGCACTTTGGGAACCCCGATGGTGGCCCTCCACCGCCCGCGCCGCGCGGCGCCCTACCGCAGCACCATCGCGCTCGCCGCCAGCAGCAGGAGAACGAACAACGCCACCCGAAATCGCTGCGGGTCGATGCGCCCATGAATCCACGAGCCCAGCACCATCGCGGCCAGCAACGCCGGGAGCATCGCGCCCACCAGCCGCCACGCCTCCGCGTCCAACGTGCCCCGCCGCGCATAGCCCACAAGCAGGCCGCTGCTGAGCACGCACTGCACCGTGCACAGCGTTGCGCGCAGCTCCGTCTTGTTCATCGGAAGACCAGACAGCGCATACACCGCCATCGGGCCGCCCGTCGCGTACACGCCATGAATTACGCCCGCCGCCAGCAGCCAACCGTAGCGCGGACGCCCTTCCCCCGGCGGCACCGCCAGCGCGGCGCTCGACAGCATGCGGTACAGCTCGCGGGCCGACAGCAGCATCACGAACACGCCGAACAACCGACGCAGCGCGGGCCCCTCAATCGCGCCCGAAACCGCAAAGCCGAACAACACGCCAGCGCCCATCCACGGCAAGATCCGCGAGACCACCAAGCGCAGAGGAATCAGGCGAAAATCCCGCGCGATGAACACCAGGTTCAGGCACAGCGAGAGCGCCACGATGGTCGGTTGGATGGTCACAAAGTCGAACCACCAGCTCGCCAGGACCAGGCACGTGATCACGCTGCCGAAGCCCGTGACCGCGTGCACCGTGTAGCCGACCAGCACGATGGCCGAGAGGAGCGCGTATTCGGTCGGGTTCATCGGTCGGGGCGCAGCCGCACCGTCAGGCCCAGGTGCGCGACATGGCGGCGGAACATGCCGTCGACCCGCTCCTCGTCGGCGCCCGAGCGGCCCTCAAACGCCTGCGCGAACACCGCCCAGCCGGCCTCCACAAACAGCGTCTCGCGGTACAACGGATGCTCAACCACCACGCGGAACCGGTTACGCGCCTCCTCGTCCACGTTGAGCGAAGCGTCCAGCGCCCCGCGAACATCGTACGACGCGCGCATGATTCGAGCGCTGAGCCGAATCAACAGCGCGCCCACCGGGATCGCCGTCACCGACGGGTCGATCTGGTGCCGAGAGTAGCCCTTCGCGGTCGAGTTTGAGAGGTTGCGAATGTAGGCGTAGCGCAGCGACAGCGACCACCGCTCATTGGACCAACCGATGGACGCGCCGCCCACGTGCGAGCGGTCGCGACGCGGCACGCCAGCGTCCAAATACACGCCGCCGTTCGTGCCGATCTGCGTCCGGTCGCCCAGGTACCGCCGCCAGGTAGCGTCATAGTACGCGCTCCAGCGCAGGCCGCCCACGATGGGCCCGCTGAGCGACGTGCCCGCGCCGGCGCCGTACCAACTCAATCGCGCGTCCGGGCCAAAGGCGAAGTGCCGCGCGCCAGCGTTCATCGACCACGTCAGGGGGCGCAAATCGACCAACGCCCGAGCGTCGGCGCGCAGCGAACGGTAGTCCTGATTCACCGCGCAAGCTGTGCCCCCGCCGGGATCGCAATCGCGCACGGGCTCCATGCGACCGCGGCCCGACACCGCCACGCCCAGCTGCGCGCGCGGCCGAACGGCCCCCATCAACTGGCCGTCCAGCGTCAGCCCCAGCGAGTCCTGCGAGGGCGTGGCGTAAAACGCTCGGCCAAGCGCGCGCAGATCCGCGGTCAGCACACCCGTATCACCGACCACACCTTCGCTCTCCGCAGCCGCGACAATTCGAAGCGCGGCGCCCGCGTCCGAGCCACCGTCTGCGAGCCGCAGCGGGTTCGAATCGAGCTCCTGCCCCGCCTTGAGCGTGAACGTCGTCTGCGCAGCCGCCGGCGCCGAGCGGGCGAACATGGCCAGCGCGGCGCACAGCAGCGTCAGCGACATGCACGCGCGCCCAAACGCCACGCTCAAGCGAGCGAGCGCGGGCGCATCTTTTGATCCGAGAGTCAGGCGACGAGTCATGCGCGAGAGCGTGCAAGAACCCGCGCCAACGCGCCAGCTTTCATTGCGCCCCGCGTGTCAGCACCCCCTCTGGCCCGCCCGACCGCGCTACTCCCCACGCTCCATCGCGCGGGCGCCCTCGGTCAGCCGCGCCCGCTCGGCGCGCACCGCTTCGAGTTCCCGAAGCAACGCGGACTCGTGCTCGCGCAACGTCTCGACCGCACCGCGCCCTCGCCGGCCCGAACGGGTCGACTGCCCGTCGAGCAGCTGGGTCTCATCGGCGTTCGCCCTACCCGACCGGATGACCTCGGCCGTCGGCGTCGGCGGTACCAACGACCCCGCACCAAACTGAACATCATCATCGGTACCCGGCATGTTTCCGGGATCGACGCCGTCTCCGCGACTGGGTCCTCCCTCGAACCCCTCACCGTCGGTCTCCGGCGGCGCCGCAGCGTCGGTCGGCGTCTCGGCCTGCCCCAAGTCGACCGTGGGCGTGCCCGTCGGCGTGCCTCCCGCCTGGTTGTCCGCGTCCTCGACCGGCGCTCCGGAAGTCCCGCCACGGTTGCCCACGCGACGCGCGCCGTCGTCATCGAGCAGCGACTCCTCCGCCGCGAACTCGCCAGACGCTTCGAACAACCGCGCGCGCGCCTGCGCGTCGGTCAACTGCTCCCGCAGGTCCTCCAGCTGACGCTCGATTCGCGCGGCCGCGTCGGCGAGCTCGGCCGCCGCGTCGTACATGTCCTCAGGCGTGTCGTAAGCGCCATGCACGATCGCGTCGATCGGCACCGGCGAGAACGTCGGCAGCGGCACCGCGAGGCGTCCCAACTCCGCGTTCAACGCGTTCAACTCCGCAATGGCGGCGCCGCGATCCGAGCCCGGCGTGCGCAACACCGCGTTCAGCGCTTGGACACGAGCGCGCAGCGCGACCGCCAACGCCGACTCCGCCTCCGCGGCGGCGCGGGCCTCAGCGCGGGCGTCTTCGTCCAACACCGCCAAGCGATCGGCGGCCTCTTGCACGCCGCGCAGCCCCGCCCGCAGCGCATACACATCAAACGGGCTGTCCATCGCCTCTTTAAGCGCGTCCACCGCGTCGGTCTGGCGAGCGTGAGCGGCCCGGGCATTCTCCAGCCGAACCTGCGCCGCCGCCTCCGACTCCTCCGCCTCGGCCACCGCCGAGCGCAGCGCGTCGAGCGATGGCCCCGTCTGGCCCGACACCGGTCCCGCGAATACCAACGCGAGCGCCAGCGCGACCGCCCCCAACGTCCGCCGCACCCACACCACCCGCGAGCGCGCGGTGGCGCTCATCGCAGAACCGGCGTGCGCTCGGGCGAGCGGCGAGTCGGTACGGGGTGTGGTGAGGTCGAAGGTCACAGCGGAGCGATTGGGTCCTGGGATGCGAAAGGTCTGCGTTACCAGAATAAGCAAGGGTAGTGCCGGAGTGGTCTACCACGAGATCAGCGCGAGTAATCCTACGTAAGATCAACCACATACGGGCGGTCGCGATTCCCGTCCTTTCGCCGCCGGTGACCCAACGAGCGGCGCACGATTCAGAAATTCACGCGACGCGCGGCCAAGCGTCAGGAATCTGAGCCACCGTCCGAGCGGCTCTTCACCTCGCCGATCCCGTACTTCTCAAGCTTGTAGTACAGCGCCGGCGTCTTGATGCCGAGCAGCCGCGCCGTCTCGGTCTTGACGCCCTCCGCCTTGCTGTAGGCGCGGAGGATCAGCTGCCGCTCAAGGTCTTCCAGGATCTCCGGCAAGGCGCGATCCCCGTCCGGAATCGAGAGCATATCGCCGCGCTCGCCACCCAAGATTGCCGGCGGGAGCTCGCCGGGCTGGATGTGCTCCGTGTCGGCGAAGACCAGCGCCTGCTCGACCACGTTCTCCAGCTCGCGCACGTTCCCGGGCCACGCGTACGCCTGCAGCGCCGCGAGCGCCTCTTCGCTAAACCCACTCGCCACCGAACGGGTGCGCGCGCGCAGCTTGCTCAGAAAGTGCAGCGCGAGCGCGGGCACGTCATCGCGACGGTCGCGCAGCGGCGGCAAATCGATGGGGATAATCTTGAGCCGGTACAACAAGTCCTCGCGGAACCGACCCGCGGCCACCTCGGCGTGCAGGTCCTTGTTCGTCGCCGTCACCACACGCACGTCCACCTCGATGGTCTTCTCGCCGCCCACGCGCTCAAACGTGCGCTCTTGCAGCACGCGCAGCAGCTTGACCTGCATGGCGGTCGAGATGTCGCCAATCTCGTCCAAGAACAGCGTGCCGCCGTCCGCGAGCTCGAACCGTCCCATGCGCCGCTTGTTGGCGTCGGTGAACGCGCCCTTCTCGTGGCCGAACAGCTCCGACTCCAGCAGCGAGTCCTGAATGGCGCCGCAGTTCACTTTGACGAACGGCCCGTCGGTGCGCTGGCTCAGCTGGTGGATCGCGTTCGCGACCAGCTCTTTGCCGGTGCCGGACTCGCCGAAGATGTGCACCGTAGAGTCGGTTGGGGCCACCTTGCGGATGAGCTTGAACACGCGGTTCATGGCCTCCGACTCACCGATGATCTCGTCGATGCCGACCTCACCGTCCGGCATCAGCTCAGCGCGCAGATACTCGTTCTCGCGCTCCAAACGTTGACCGCGCTTGCGGTCCGCCAGCACATCGAGCGCCTTGCCGACCTTGCTCTTGAGCAGGTCCACTGGGAACGGCTTCTCGATGAAATCGAACGCCCCAGCGTGCATCGCCTCGACGGCGGTCTTCACCGTCCCGTGGGCCGTGATGATGATCACCAGCGCCGCCGGATTCACCTCCATCACGCCGCGCAGCACGGCCATGCCATCCACCGACTCCATCTTGAGGTCGGTGATGACCAAGTCGATGTCCTCGTCGTCGCCGCGGTAAACGTCGAGGCCCTGCTGGCCACCCGGTGCAGCGATGGCGCGGTGGCCCATGCGGTGGAGAACCGTCGCGACCCCGTCGCGCACGGTGTCGTTATCATCGATGACGAGGACGTTGGCCATGGTACTCTGAGCGGAGCGGGAGCGACGAACTTTGGACGCGTGCGGACCTACTGCCTACGCGTGCAGACCTACTGCCTACGCGTGCGACGGCAGCGTCGCGGTATCGAACCAGAACCCGTTCAAGGCTTCAATGAACCGCGAGAACTGCACCATGCCAGACGGCTTGGAGACGAACGCGTTTGCCCCACATTTGTAGCACAGGTTCGAGTCCACCGGGTCGCGACTCGACGTGAGCACCACCACGGGCAGCTCACGCACGAACCGCATCAGCCGGCGCTGGCGCAGAAAATCGACTCCGGACATCCCGGGCAGACTCAGGTCCAACAGGATCAGCTCCGGCAGCGTCTCCGGTGCCGACTCGCGCGCCTCCAACAGCGACACCGCCTCTTCCGCATACGTCACGTGC
This sequence comes from uncultured Myxococcales bacterium, assembly GCA_965367675.1. Classification (GTDB taxonomy): domain Bacteria; phylum Myxococcota_A; class Bradymonadia; order REDH01; family REDH01; genus CBDUJZ01. The sequence goes on from CBDUJZ010000016.1 coordinate 20,621, forward strand.
TCCCATTCAATCGGCACCTGCGAGTGCTCGGCCGACGCTTGAATGAGCGCGCGATCCGCTTCGCTATCCTCAATGAGCAATACCCTGCGCACTACGAGTCCTGGGGCGAGAAACGAGAAAGCGTCACCAGCATTTCGCTACCAGACATCCCATCGGAGGTCAGGGTGATCGTGCCGTCGTGCGCCTCTACGATTCGAGCACACAGCGCCAGTCCCACGCCAGCACCACCGCCGAACGCCTCCGTAGGGTGCAACCGGCGGAACATCTCAAAGATACTCTCCTGGAACTTCTCCGACACCCCAATTCCGTTGTCCTTCACCTTCACACGCACCTGCGCGCCATCCGCCTCCGCAGACACTTCGATGCACGGAGTCCGGTCGGCGTGCGCGTACTTGATCGCGTTCTGCACCAGGTTCTGGAACACCATCCGCAGTTGCGGCGCGCTTCCCCAAACCTCAGGCAAATCGTCCACTTGGACGACCGCTTCGGTATCCTGAATGTCCTGCTCCAGCCGCTCCAGCACCTCGGCCAGCACATCGTTCAGCGACACCCGCTCCATCTCGACTTTGGCGCCGAGCCGAGCGAACGAGAGCAGCCCATCGATGAGCGTCTCCATCCGGCTCACGCCGTTCTCAATCCGCTGCACAAACTCGGCAGCCCTCGGCGTCATGTCGTCCCCGATCTCGTTCGCCAAGAGCGAGACGAAGCCCCCGACCGTACGCAACGGTGACCGCAAGTCGTGCGAAGCGACGTACGCAAACTGCTCCAGCTGCGCGTTTGACCGCTTCAACTCTGCGGCCTGACTCTCCAACTCCGCTTCCTTCCGCTTCGTCGCCGTGACGTCCACATGCGCGCCCAACATGCGCTGCGGCACGCCGTCCGCGCCGCGCACAACCATGCCGCGACACCGCACCCACACCGTCGATCCATCCGCGTGCAGATACCGAACCACCTGATCGTACGGGTGCGACGGGTCATCACAATGCGCTAGGAAGTTCGCATACGCGACCTGGAGATCCTCGGCGAAGATCAGGTCCATCCACTCCGACGCCAGGTGCTTCTTGGTCGCCGGATCGTATCCCAGCGTGCGCCACAGAGACGGGCTCATCCACTCGTCGGCCTGGTCCCCGGTCACGTCCCAATACCACAGCCCATCGAGCGCGCTGTCCTGCAGGAAGTCGAACACCGAGGGGTCCTCGCGCATCAGCGCATAGAGCTCCCGCTTGAGATAGTGCTCCGAGTGGTCGTCGTGCGTCATACCTTCGCGCTCCCTTCTTCGATTCGACGGCGATTCCACAGGGGTCCTTTTCCGAGCGTCACGCCGATATCGGAGAGCACCTTCACGTCGCGCGGGGACGCCACGCCCTTGCCGACCACTCGAGCACCGGCGCCGGTGAGCACGCGCACCAGTTGTTCGGCCCGCTTCCGCCCCTCGCCACCGCCTCGCGCATCCTCCAGCACCTGCGTCGAGAGCAGCGCGACGTCCGGTCGAATCGACGCCAACAGGTCCAGGCTGATCGCGCCCGTTCCCACGTTGTTGACCCCAATTCGCAGCCCTGCGGCACGCACCCTGTCGTACGCGCCGGCCAGCGCCTGCCCGGTCGACACCACCTCGTTGACCACCATCACCGTCGGCCGCTCCGCTGCGAGCGCGCACATCAGATCAACCATATCCGGCTGGTCACGCGACGAGCCGGCGACACCATGAAGCAACACCGGCATTGTCGGGTCATGCGCCAGAACGCGTCGGATTTCTCGCGCGGACACATGCGCGCACGCGCTGTCGGTCGAGGCCAACACCTGCAGATCACGGGCCAGCGCCAGATAGTCGATCGGCGTCTCGAACCCTTCGATCGTGGAGCGACACGTGAAGCTCCAGGTGTCCACGGCATCGGTCACCAAATTCACGATGGGTCGAGCCACCGATACAAACGTGTCCTCGCGCTGCAGTGACGCCCGAACTGCGGCAGCAGCCGGCTCGCTCACCCCATGTACCTGCACGGTGTTCTTGCCCGCCGCCTTGCTACCCGCGAGCGCGGCGCGGCAGAGCTGCAGCACTTCGTCGATCGACTTGGTCGACGGCGGCACCTGTGCCACGCCGATGGAGACCGACACGCGAGTGTTGCCGAGCGTGAGCTGGACGTCCTTGTCATTCACGCGCAACCGCACGCGCTCCGCAACCCGCGACGCCTGCCACACGCCCGCGTTTGGCAGCAACAGCAAGAACTCGTCGCCGCCAACCCGCGCAATGTGGTCCGTCGTTCGCAGCGCCGCCGTCGCTCGATCGGCAATGGTGCGCAGCACCACATCACCACCGTCGTGGCCGAACGTGTCGTTGACCAACTTAAACGAGTCGCAATCGATCAACGCAGCGCAGATAGGCCAGCCATGCCGGGCCGACGCCGCAAGCTCCGTCACCAACGCGCGCTCAAAACCACGCCGGTTACTCACCGACGTGAGCGGGTCCTGCAACACCAAACGTGAGAGCTGCGCGTTGCTCACCTGCAAGTTGTCCGTCATGCGCTGAAGCTCGATATCGGCCCGCGTCTGCTCGGTGACGTCGCGCACGGTCACGAGGCGCGCCGGCTTCCCCTCCCAGTCGATCGGGTTCGAAGACAGCGACAGCCACTGCTCGGGCTCCACCCGCAAAATCGCCCGCTCGCCCAGGTCCGGGACGCCCGTCAACACCTCGGCACGCGGAGCGCCTGGAGGCCCGCCACACACCACACCAGCGTGGGTGTTCATCATGGGCACCACGCCCGCGCCCGTGACCACGAATAGCCCCACGTCCGCCGCGTCCAGCACATCGACGACCTGCCGCTGACTGCGGCGCAGCGCCTGGAACCAGCGGTTGCGAGAGATGGCGTGGCGCAGCGCCAAATCCAATCGAACGTGGTCGGTGGCGCCGTTCCACTTGGGCACAAAATCCTGCGCCGAGGACGCCAGCACGTCGTCCTCGCGAGCCGACTCCACGTCGCTGGTGCAGACAACGATCGGCACGTCGGGCGCGCCGAGACGCAGCAACTCAAGCGTCCTCAACCCCATGCTATCGGGCAAGTACAAGTCGAGCAGCACGACGTCGAAATCTTCCGCCGCCAGGTGGGCCTGGGCCGCTGCCAGAGTCTCACAATGCGTGATCGCGTAGGGCACTTCGGCGCTCGCCAAAACGGCGCCCAAGTACACAGCATCACTCTCATTGTCCTCGACGTGGAGAAGCCGAGTAGGACCGTCTATGAGCCCACCGCGCGACATTGAATCCCTTGATTAATGGGTGGGAATAGAACCGCTCAAGCTAGTGACATACAATCTATCAATCGCATTCGCATCCTACAAATTCGCCAAAGTGGAGCCCGTGACAGGCTGTCCGGCCCGCCCAGAGGCGTTCTAGACACGGTTTTGGCGATGCAGCCCCAAACGACCACGCTGCGCTCAGCGTTGGCATTGTACGCCGGCGCGTTTCGGTGTGAGGTGTCCCCTCCCCTTCCACTCCAAGCACATGCTGCGGCTCCGCACCCGACTTCTCCTCGCCTACCTCGCCGCCTTGATCCCGCTGGCCCTCGGGTTCGGATGGTGGGGCTTCGCGGTGGCGCAAGCAGGCCTTGAAGACGAGCTCGGACATGGGCTCACGATGGCCGCCAATATCGTGGCTGCCGACTTCTCCGCGAGCTCCGCGGCCGGCAGAATTTCGCGACTCGAGCCCGACTCCGACGAGACCCGCGCCCGCCTGATCGCCGACCTAGAGGTGGTCCGACGCGGCGCAAACCTCCGCCGCGTACGCGTCATCGACAGCGCCCTGCAAACACTGCTCGACACCGAGCCGTTTGAGCCGTTCGTCTCCGCGTTCGACCTCGCCGGAGACCAGCGAGAGATCGACGGCGTACTCGGCGATCGCCAAGGGCGCGCCACCGTGCTCTTCTACGGCGCGGACGGCACACCCTACAAACGGGGATACGCCGCGCTCACATTCGAAGGAGAGGCCATCGCCCTCGTGGTGGTCGAAGGGAGCGCCACCTACTTCGATCTGCTCCACCGGTTCCGGGTCCAAGTGGCCGTATTCGGGCTCGCCCTGCTGCTGCTCATCGTCGTCGTGACGGTCGTGGTCAGTCGCCGCATCACCCAGCCCCTCGTCGCGCTGAGTGACGTCGCCCGACGCATCGGAGACGGCGACTTCGATGCGCCCATCCCGGAGGCCGACGCCGACGAGATCGGCGCGCTGGCCGGCGCGCTACGCCGCATGAAGGCCGGACTCGCGGCCCGCGAAGAGGAGTCGCAGATGATGCTCGCTGGCATCGCGCACGAGATCCGAAACCCGCTCGGTGGCATGGAGCTCTTCGTGGGCCTGCTCGAAGAGAGCCTCGCAGACGACAGCGAAGAGGCCATGCACGCCGCCAAAGTTCGACGCGAACTGAACTACCTCTCCCGCGTGGTCGAGGAGTTCCTCCTGTTCGCGCGCGATCGCCAGCTCGAGTGGACCCGCGGACCCGCCGCGACGTTCATCGCCGATGTCGCCGCCGGTGCCTGCGCTATCGGCGCGCTCGGCGTGGAGCTGCAGTGCGACACGGAGCCGCCCGACTTGGAGATCTCCGGCGACCTACCCGCACTGCGCGGCGTGCTCCTGAACCTGATCCAGAACGCCGCCCAAGCGAGCCCGCGAGGCGGTATCGTGACCCTGGTAGCACGTGAAGACAATCGCATGACCGTCTTCACGATTACCGACTCGGGCGAAGGCATTCCCAACGATATTCTTGAGAATGTCTTCAGGCCGTTCTTCACGACGCGCGAAAAGGGTACCGGGCTTGGGCTCCCCCTCTCCCGCCGAATCATCGAACGTCATGGCGGCACGCTCACCATCGAGAGCGCCATCGGGCGAGGCACCGAGATCACCATCCGCATCCCCTTCCGCAGCGACGCCAGTCGCACCCACGCGGCGCCGGCCAGCATCGGCCGCGATAGCAGCGACTGGGACGGCGAGATGATCGGCTAGCCGACTGAGCGGGTCGAGGCTTCTAGCGGCCTATGGCTCGCTCGGCTCCGATGGCCACGGCAGCCCCGTCCACTGGGTCCACCGCGCTTGCTGGCTCTCCGACGGCGTGGCCGCCAGCGTCAACGTGATCTGATCGCGCGGAGCCATCTGCGGTGAGATCTCCGTTGAGAACAACCGGTCCCGACGGAAGGCGTGCACGCGAACGGGTGCGCCCACACGCGCGCGCTTCATCGTCGCGTCGATTGTTTCGATCGCCGCACGGCGATCGTCGATCGCAACCACAACATCACCGGCGGCGAGACCTGAACCGTAAGTCGGCCCGTCGTCGCGCACGTGCTTCACACGCAGACCGGCCGAGTCAGCCTCCCAAACCACGCCGAGCCACGGCACATCGGAGCCCTCACGCTTGAGCTCAATCCCGTGTGAACTCAGTAACTTATCGAACTGTGGATCGTCGAAACCGTGGACCCATGTTTGCACTCGGCTTTCCAAGTTCAGACCGGTCGCTTCCGCCATCACCGCCGCCATGGCGTGCTCATCGTAGCCCGCGCCATCTTCCAGAAAGCGCGACCAAAGTGACCGCATCACGGGGGTGAGTGATTGCGCTCCGTCGCTCTCATCACGCATGCTCAGGTCGAACGCGAGCGCGACCAGTGAGCCCTTGAGATAATAACTCACCGTGCGGTTCGGCGTGTTCTCATCGGGCCGATACAGACGGATCCAGGCGTCGTAACTCGACTGCGCCAACGACTGTTTGCGGCGACCCGGAACGCCGAGCAGGCGCGAAATGTCCTTGGCGAGCCAGCTCAGATAGGTGGGCACGTCGATGACGCCAGCGCGCAAGCAACCAAGGCTATCGAAGTACGAGGTGAAGCCCTCGACGACCCAAAGCGCCGTCGTGTAGTTCTCGTTCTGGTAGTCGAACGGGCCGAGCGCGCGCGGGCGAATTCGCTTCACGTTCCACACGTGGAAGTGCTCGTGGCTGATCAGGCCGAGCATCTCCGCGTAGCCCTCCTCGGAGTCGAAGTAGCGCCACGGCGTCGCGAGCACGGTGGAGCTCAAGTGCTCCAAGCCGCCGCGGCCCGTCGCGGTGATATGGAACACGATATCGTAGCGCTCGTAGGGAAGCGCGCCATCGAACACCGCGGCATTCGTTTCGATAATCTTACGAGTGTCTGACTCTAGGCGCGGCAGGTCGAGTGTCACCGCGTCGTCGCCCCAGAAGATCATGCGGTGCGGAACACCCAGCACGTCGAACGAATGCGTCCGGTGTGGGCCCACCTCGAACGCCGCGTCCGCGAGCACGTCGTAGTCGGGCGCGAAGAAGCTCCCGTCATCGCCTGAATCGAGTGCGCAGAACGTCTCCCAGCCGTCGGGCGCCGACACGCGGACCTCGCTCGCTTCGTCCTGCCGCCCCTCCACATAGACCAACGCATTCGTGCCCACGAAGTAGGCGTGCGTGTCGTCGATGTGCGGGGTCCGAACCGTCAGCTCCAGGCCGTACACGGAGTACGAGACCTTGGCCTCGGCGGCGTCCTTGGCGGCGACCTCCCACGTGCCCTTGGCCACCTTGCAGACGGGCACCGCGACGCCGTCGATCGTGCAGGTCGGCTCGCTCAGATAGCGCGCGAACTCGCGGAGTAGGTACGAGCCGGGCGTCCACGCGGGGATGCTAAACCGGAAATTCGCGCCCGGATGGGGTACCGACACCTCCACATCGAACGAGTGGGTGGACGGACGAGCAATGCCTACGGTGTAACGGATCAATGCAACTGCGGGGTCTGAGGGTTCACACGACTTTCGAGGATGCTCCAGCGCGGGACGGGGCGCATCATCGCCTCGATGAACGCCCGCTCGGGTTTCAGCTGGGTGCGCGTGCGCGCGATGACCTGCTGCAGCGACTCAAACGACTGGAGCAGGCCCACCGGGGAAGGTGGTTGGCGATAGGCGATCATGTGATCGGAGTAGGGGCGGTTGGCGTTCACGGACCGGCGGATGAGCTGCTGGACCGGAAAGAACATCGCGTTTTTGTTCACCACGGGGGCGAACGCATCGAAGGCGAGGATGAAGGCGTTTCGGGAGCCGATCTCACCGCGCTGGACGCACTCCCATGCCGCACGGCACGGCACGTTGCTCACGACGCCGCCGTCGGTGAGCCGGAACAGCTTGTGCTGGTCCATCACGGCTTGCAACACCGCGGCGCTGGGGTCGTGGTTGCCGAACAGGTCGTAGTGGATGATGCCGGGGACCGCGGCGGAGAAGCCCATGGCGTCGACCGCGTTGAAGGACTCGAGCCCTGGGTCGCTGCCGAACACCAGCTCCTTTAGGAACCGCGGGTTCTCGAGCATGGTGCGCATGACGCCGAAGAACAGCTGCGAGCGTCGCTTCCAGCGGATGGCCATGCCGCGGCCGCTCGCGCGTGCGATGTCGCGTTCGACCTCGGTCAGCGCCAGTCCCATGCCCGTACGCAGGCCGGTGACGACCACGCGATAGGGGATCGGCATCTCATCGATGTTCGGGATGTCGCGCCCGACCAGGTTCTTGAAGATCTGCTGACCGATGCTCCGCGCTTTGAGCTCGATCGTGCCCGGGAAGCCGAACCGCGATTCGCCGCGATACGGGGTGAACACGTCGGACACCTCGGACGGACGGGGCAGCGCGAGCGCGGTGGCCATGGGGTCGTAGGCGGACTCTTGCGCGCGAAACAGGCCCAAGATGGCGCCCATCGACGCGCCGATGACCATGCTCGGCGTGAGGCCCAGCTCGGCGATGACCGCGAAGGCGCCCAGGTGCGCGTAGCCGCTGCCGCCACCGCCGCCGAGCACGAGCACGAGGCGCTTGCGGGTCACCTCACGCTCCAACGCGTCTTCGGACAGCAATTGGCGGCTTTCCAACAAGTGCGCACGCACGGCGCTCACCTTGCGCACCACATCAGGAATCAGCGCGGTGAGCCCTTTCCAGTCGATGGCCTGCAGCCCCTCGGGGTCTGCGTGGTACCCGACCTGCTCCACCAGCCAATGCCGGAACGGCGCGACCTGCTCGAACACGTCCACGTCAACGCCGTTCACCCGAACGAGCGACAGCGCGGCGGTGCTCAGCGCGTACCGAAGAATCTGGAGATTCACCGGTGAAATCGCGCCCTTACGCGAGGATTGAAGAATGATGCGTCGCTCGAGCTGACGAACCGGCTGAAGCTGTGTGAACTGAGTTCGAAGATCCATCCGAGCAGCCTAATCGCGAGATCGGTCGCGGCAAAGGGCCGCGCGCTTACGCATCATCAGCACACCTGGTGAGGCACGGCCGGCCGCCCGAATTTCCTAGCGAATCTCCAGGCGTACCGACTCTAGGGTGCCGGCCACCACCTCGTCGCGCGCCAGCAGGCACCGGCGCCAGTCCCCGGTCGTGAACGCCGCCGCTTGGTCATCAAAGTGCTCCGACTCCGGGTCTTCGGACTGCCCGTAGGTCATGAGCGCGCGACAATCCGGCTCGCCGTCGGTGTACGCCATCGCCATCACCCACGTGTTTCCGGCGTTCACCACCCACCCCTCTTCGGTGAGTCCGGCCTCGGCTTCGACAACGGGCGCCCGCGGGACACCGGGCGCGAGCGTGGAGTCTTGGCGCGGGTTCTTGGCCCGGTAGTCCGCGATCGAGAACGCGCCCTCGGCGTCGAGCCCACCACCGCGCGGGAAATCCGTGTCGCCGCGACGCTGGAACTGCACATCGCCGAGCCGCGCCAGAGGGTCGATTCCAGTGGCGTCGAGCACCACGCGGGCGCGGGCGAGGCGCGTGATCAGCAGCGGAACCTCGCCGGCCCCCGTCGCCAGACCGTCGGGTGTCGCGACAGGACGATCGGGGTCGAACGGCCGCGCGAACAGGTCGCCTTGGTCGTTGCGGTCACGACTGTCGATGGCCCTGCCCACGACCGCCAAGCGCCAGAGCGCGGCGCCGGTTGAGTCCTGCGTCAACCGACCATCCCAGGCGTCGAGCACATCGCAAACCTCCGTCTGCAGCGCGACCGCGACCTCCTGGCCGTCGTAAGGCACCGTCACCGTCTCCGGAGCGGCGCGACAGGCGGTACGAGCGGGCTCCAGCAGCAGCTCCGAGAAGACGGCGCGACCGGACGAGAACGCAGCGAGCAGCTCATCGACGGTCCACAGGTCATCGGCGCCCTCCCCGACCGCCGATGCGGCGTCGGGTCCCGTCTCGGTGAGCATCATCAGGCTCATCCGGGTCCGCGGAAGCAGTAGGCGCGACCGCTCGCCGCCGTACAGGTAGTGGTACCCCTCGAGCGGCGCGTCGGAGTTGCTCAGCCAGTGGTTGTCGTTGGAGTTGGCGACAAAGTCGCGGCGGCGGAGCTGTGGCGCTTCGGAGAACGGCACGAGCCCCGGCCGGTGCGGTTCACCGTCGAGCCACTCGTTCTCAGGGTCGCTGCCGTCCACCAGATAGAAGCCGAGCTCGATCGCGGCCTGCGTGAACACGTCGGTCTCGAGGGCGGCGGCGTGCTGAGCGGACGCCGTCTCAGAGAAGTACGGCAGCGACGACGCGTCCGCGTAGTAGACCTCGCCGTCGGCCGACGCGGCCACGGTGTGCACCCAGGGAATGCCCCCGATCTCGGCAAACGAATCGGCGAACGCGTCGAGGCTCGTCGCCCGGTTCATGGCGAGCCATTGCGGGAGCATGCGGTCGTTTCCGGCATTGGCGTCGCGGTAGGAGACGGCCAACCCGCGCGACCAACCGATCGGCGGGACGTTCAACATGGGACCGTAATGCGAGCGCCAGAGGGTCCGCTCCGCCTGCTCGATTTGGCCGTCCGGCTGCAGCACATCGATGCGGTACGTGGTCGGGGTCATGTCGCGGAACCCACCGTCGTAGGCGTAGCGCGTGGGGTCCTCCGGATCGAGCTCCAGACGGTAGCCGACAAGCCGGGGACCGGGCGACACCGTGTGGGTCCAGGCCACATGATCGTTGAAGCCGATGTTGATCGGGAACACGCCCATCAGGCTCACGCCATACACGTCGGAGTACCCTTCGACGCTGATATGCATCTCGTGCCATTGCAGGTCGCCCTGCGAGGGGAAGTGGGTGTTGGACAGCACCATTCCGCCGCCGGTCTCGGAGCGCTCAGAGCCCAGCGCCCAACCGTTTGAGCCGATGCCGGCGTGCGCCAGGTTCGGAAACGTTTCTAAGAACGTACGAATGTCTTCATCTGAGGACACGCGGTCTGCCCAGGCGGGCTCAGGGCGCGCGTCCTTCCCTTCTGGCGGCTGCGCGGTAGCCACAAACTCCGAGACGGCGATCGACGAGCTGCGACCGCCCAGGTTGATATAGTAAGCGAGCAACTGCTGCGGTGTGATCGGGCGCACCCACGCCGCGTCGCGGCACGGCGACGGCAGCCCGCTGGGGCCCACCTGCGCCAAGTATGCGTTGTAGCCGGACGCGTAGGCCGCCAGCAGCTCCTGAACTTCTGCGTCCAGCTGGGGATAGGTGGCCTCCGCCTCCGCCACAAAGCCGAGGTGCAGGAACGCAAAGTCGGTGTCCAAGTTCGCGTCGTCTTCGCCGGGACCGAACCACAGGGCGCGCTCGCTCTGCACCTTGATCATCTGGTCCGCGAGCGTGCACACGTGGTCCCGCGCGAACGCGTAGGCGGCCGCGTACGCCGCGTCGGGCCAGGTGGCCGCGTACACGTGCGGCACGCCGTGCTGTGTCCATCGCACCTCCGCCGCACCGGGCACGACGGACTCCAGTGTGTCGCCCTTGTCGTCGCCGGTGTCGCCGCTACAAGCCGCCCCGACGAGGGCCGACAGCAAGCCGAGCACGAGCGCCCGCGCGGGAGCGAAGCGGATCGATTCCAAGCAGATTTGAGGCATCAAACATCCTGAACGTCCAAGCACCCCAGCGTGCTCGGATCGGTGGCAGGGTTCGGCCGAGCGCACGGACGCGGGCCCGGCGCTCACTGCTGGGACGCGGGCGGATGATAGCGGCCACGCGGTCAAACGCAAACGACCCGCTGGGGCGAGAGTCGACGACGCATGGGCGAGAGTCGAACGCCGCATGAGCGAGAATCGAACGCCGCTCGGGCGGGGCGTCCAACCCCGCGGCGCCTCGCTACAGCGACAAGCGAAGACCCGCCGGTGCCATCACGCCAGGAATCCCGTCCTCGGTGACGATGGGCGCCTGCAGCAGCTCCAGGTCGGTAGTGACGCCATCCATATCGCGGACAAAGCCGACGGCGGTGAGCATGTGCGCCAAGATGGCGTAGTCCACCGAGTTGTCGTCCACGCGCACCGTCAGCGGCCGCTCCGGGTTCAGCGTGCCGTCCGCGAAGCTCTCCGTGAGCGTGTTGTGCAGCGCGACCAGCGCGTTCGGCGTGACCCGCGAGACGGCCATCGGCGTGACCAAGTGGGTGGGGTCAAACGGCTGAATCACGTAGCCGTCCTCACGCACGATCAGCACGTTGTCCTCTTCGTCAGGCTCGGCGACGAGGCGCACAGCGACGGCGTCGAGCGCGCCCGACTCCGCGTGCATCGTGTGCAGCGCGATCGGGGAGTAGTTGAGCAACCGCAGCGACTCCATGAGCGGACGCAGCGTGCTGAAGTAGGTGTCTCCGTCGGCGATGATGGAGATGCCGACCGCGCTCGGCTCGCCCTCTTCAGACAGCGAACGCGCCTCCTCAAACGGCAGCCAATTGGCCTCCGCGAGGAACCCCTCCATCTCTTCCAGTTGCGCAGAAACGGCCGGGAGCGCGCGGTCATCTACCGCGGAGTTCGGAACCGTCCCGAAGCCCTCAAACGCCAGCAGTTCGCGGCCGGGGAAGCCCCACCCCGCGTTCACGGCGGGGCACATCGCGGCGCCGGACTCGTCGACCGACACGTGCGGAACTACCATGGCGTAGAGCCCGTCGGTGCGCACAAGAATCGCGCGCCGGAAGGTGAATCCTAGGCCGCGGCCGGCACCGGCGGGAGCGTCTCCGAAGGCCAACGGCGGCGTCAGGCGGACATCGTCGGCGAGCAGCGCCGTGGGGGTATCGAGGGGGACAGCGGCGCTGCGGGCGCGGCCGGCGATGTCGTCCACCACCATCTCCGCGGCGCGCAACAGCGGCACGTCCATCGCCCGCGCGTCGTCGCAGAGACCCACCACGGCGACCAGCGCTTGGGCGGCGTGCAGGTTCTCGTCCGACGCCAACGCGCCGCCAGCGAGGTCTTCGCCAGACACCGCGGTGGGGCGGTACGCGACGGCCGCGCGCGAGAACTGGCCGCCGTCGCATGAGTCTCCGTAGCGCGACCAAGACGACAGCGTGGCCGACAGCGTGCTCAACTGCAGCAGCACGGCGCGCGGACGCGAAGAGCGGGGCACCTCGCCGAGCCCAACGGACGCGGCGGCTTCGGCGTTCACCTCGGTCGCGTCCACCAGGTGTCCCCCGGAGGCGTCACTGCGAACACGCGCGACGACAGCGTCGGCGAACCCCACATCGGCCGCGTCGACACCGACCAGCAAGCCGGCCGCCGCAGCGTACCACTCCGCGCGCTCAGGGTTGATGTCGCCCCACGCGTGCGACAGCACGACCAGGTCGGCGAGAAGCTCGGCGCGGTGCGCAAGCAGGCGTACACGGTCGCTCTCGCGCGCACGGTCGGCGGCGATGGAGAGCAGCCGAAGCTGTTCGGCGCCGGCAGAGGTCGTCTCGAGCGTCTCCACGTTGATGGCGAGCAGCTCGTCGACGGGCGGCGTTCGCTCTCGTGACACCGCGCTGGGCCCGGATTCCGTATCGTTCCGTCCACCAAAGATGGGCCCGGAGCACGCCGTCAGCGGGACGAGGAGGACGAGGATTGCGAGGCGAACTAGGCGCATACGAGAAACGGAAAGGTGGCGCACGGTCATGCGGTCTCAAGGATTAGGGCAAGACCGGAACGGCCTACTCCCTGAACCCCGGTGGTGCAATCGCTCGTTCGCGGCAGTCTCGCCGCCGGCCGCTAGACGGTCGGTTCCATGTCGAGCGCCTCTTGCAACGCGAGCACCAGCGGCCGCGTTCGCCACTCATCGCGCGGAAGAATGGCGCTCGACGCGGCGCCCTCCTCTCCCTCCACGGCGTGCCCCAAGTTGAGCAGGATCTCGTCATGACCAGCGCCCAACGCCACCTCGACGCGGTCGACCGCGCCGCGGCGCACACGCGCGATGGAGAATCGGTCCACGCGCGCCAACTCAAGCTCCACGTCGCGAGCGAACAGCCCCGTCAGCGGAGCGCCCGGGCGAAAGAACCGAATGGTCTCTCCGATGGTCAGCTCCGCGCCGTTTTTAACCCGCGCGAACGCGACGGCGCCGAAGATCGCCACGATATACACGAGCAGCATGCCCGCGATCGCTGCGCGGGCGCCACGTGAACTGTTCAGAAGCTCGACCAGCGTCATGCCGTTGACGGCCGCGAGATTCACGAGCATCGCGGCGAGCACGGCCAGAATGACTGGCGCCACGACGGCGGCCGCCAGAATCAACAGCTGCTCTTCGCGCGGGATAGGAAAGCGGAATGTCCTCGGCATGCGCCAATGTTAACCCGCCTGGACGGCGCTGACTACTGCCGTCGACGCCAGAAAGCCCGCACGCCACGCAGGCGCCACGCTGGGAAATTGCCAAGGACAGCGCGCGAGGTCCATGGTATGCGCGACGGCCACCGACGGAGCTGAAATGTCCAATTCTGAGCCCGCGATCGGCCGCCGAAAAGCTGATCACATCGCACTCTGCGCCACCGACGAGGTGGAGTACCGAAACACGCGTACCCTGCTGAACGACGTTCAGCTGCACCACGTGTCGTTGCCGGAGCTGAGTTTCGACGAGATCGACATGCGCACCACGTTGTGCGGGCACGAGCTCCGGGTGCCCCTGATGATCTCCGGAATGACCGGCGGAATCCCGCGGGCCGGCGAGATCAACCGTATGCTGGCACGCATCGCCGGCGAGCGTGGCATGGCGTTTGGCGTGGGCTCGCAACGGCCCATCCTTCGCGACCCGGCCGCCGCCGCGTCGTACCAAATCCGAGACGTGGCGCCGGACCTCTTCCTATGCGGCAACATCGGCGCCGTGCAGGCGGCCGAGATGTCGGCCGGCGAGCTGCAGGACCTTGTGGGCACGATCGACGCGAACGCGCTGTGCATCCACCTGAACCCGGCCCAGGAGCTCATTCAAGACGACGGCGACCGCGACTTCCGCGGCGCGCTCGACGGCCTGCGCCGCGCGGTATCGGGCCTCAACGTGCCGGTCATCGCCAAAGAGACCGGCTGCGGTATGTCGCTGTCGACGCTGCGCACCCTACGCTCCGTGGGCATCAAGACGGTCGACATCTCGGGCGCCGGCGGCACCACGTGGGTCGGCGTCGAGGCGCTCCGCGCCGGCGAGTCTGGCCGCTCGGTCGGCGAAGACCTGTGGGACTGGGGCATTCCAACCGCCGCCAGCACCGCGTTCGGCGTCCGCGAAGGCTTCGAAGTCATCGCCTCCGGCGGCATCCGCACCGGGCTCGACGTGGCCCGCGCCCTCGCGCTCGGCGCCAACGTGGGCAGCTCCGCCCTGCCCTTCCTGCGCGCCGCCGTGAACGAAGGCGAAGCGGCGGCCGCAGCGGTCGCGGACACCTTCATCCGCACGCTCAAAACCACCATGCTACTCACCGGCTCCGTCGACTTGGCCGCACTGCGCGGCGCTCCACGACACATCGGGCCGGACCTCACGCGCTGGATGGAAGTGCGATGAGACCCAACGAAGAGTGGAACGCCTTCTACCAGCGCGGTGAGATGCCGTGGGACCTGCAAGGCCCCTCCCCCGTACTCAAGACGGTGCTCGACCTCGGCCTGCTCGCCGATCGACCGCGCATGCTCGTGCCCGGATGCGGGCGCGGGCACGACGTGCTGCAATTGGCGGGGCGCGGCCATGACGTGTGGGGGGTCGACTTTGCCGAAGACGCTATCGCCGCCCTCAACGCCTCGGCGGCCGAGCGCGGGCTCACGGTCACCGCGCGTCAGGCGAACATCTTCGACCTGTTCGACGAGCCCGCCGGCAGCTTCGACGGCATGTGGGAGTACACGTGCTTCTGCGCGATCCCGCGGGCCGACCGTCCGCGCTATGCCGAGCTCGCGTCGCACCTGGTGCGGCCCGGCGGACGGCTGGTGTTCGCAGTGTACCCCATTTTTCGCGACCAAGGCCCCGACGAGGGCCCGCCGTTCATGGTCACGCCGGACGACGTGCGCGAGCACTTTGGCGCGAACTGGACCGTGCTGCTGGAATCCGCTCCAACGGTGTCACCCGCCAAGCGGCGCGACCGCGAGCGGCTGATGGTGCTCGAACGCAAGTAGGCACGCGTGAGAGCCGGTGCTCTCCCGTCCGGTCAAGATGGGCCTCTATTCCGTCGAGATCGTGTCAGTCGGGAGGCCGAGCGGGGCTAAACGTGTCCTTCGACTGCGCTCAGGAAGGGTAGATGGGGTGCGTGGAGCCCGAACGGATGGGGTGCGTGGAGCCCGAACGGATGGGGTGCATGGAGCCCAAACGGGTTGCGCCTCTAGTACGCGAACGACGGCGGCACGAACCAGTTGAGCGTCGACGTCAGGTGCCCCGTGTTTCCGGGCAGCACCTTGTGGTCCACGAACACCCAGTGGTCGCCTGGGATCGCGATCTCGTACTCGCTAAAGTAGTCGTGCGTGTCGTCTTGGATGCGCAGCATCTGCACGCCACGGCGTACCGGGACGCGGAACTGGCCGCCGTTGGGACGGTCCTCCGGCGGCGTGGCCTCGCCTGTGCAACGCGTCTCCAGTTGCTGCACCTGGCGGCCGTCCAGGTAGAACGAAAACTCGCGCAGACGCACGTCGGTCTCGTTGCAATACAGCCCGATCCACAGTGCCACGAACTCGGGCTCCGCGCTGCCCTCGGCGTCGCCGCTGCCCTCGCCCGCGCCTTCGCCACTGCCTTCGTCCGCGCTGCCCTCTGCGACGAGCGCTTGACCCGAGCCCTCCGACGGCGTCCCGGCGTGCGCATCGCCGACATCGCCGGAGCACGGGCCGCACGCGGTGAGCGCCAACGCACCCAACGCCAGGACCACGCGCCGCAGTGTTTCGCGGCCCAAATCTGAAGGCCGCACAACGGCCGATTCGCATCGATTCGACATGATCAAACGTTCCTTCGGTATTGGCCACCAACGCGGAACAACCGCTCGGTGATTTGGCCCAGCGAGCACACTTTGACGGTCTCCATCAGCGCCTCGAACACGTTGCCGCCCGCCAAGGCGATGCGCTCCAGCTCGTCGAGCGCCGGCCCGCTGCGGTCGGCGTTGCGCCTATGGAACTCGTCACGCCCAGCGATTTGCCCGCGCTTGGACACCTCGTCAGCGCGAATCATGTCCACCTCGACAACTCCGCTCTCGGCGTTCGGGTTCAGGAAGGTGTTCACGCCAATGATGGGCAGCTCGCCGGAGTGCTTCCGGCTCTCGTAGTGCATCGACTCTTCTTGGATCTTGGAGCGCTGATACATCAGCTCCATTGCGCCGAGCACGCCGCCGCGGTCGGACAAGCGAACGAACTCATCGAGCACCGCCTCCTCGACCGCTTCGGTCATGTAGTCCACAAAGAACGCGCCCTGCAGCGGGTTCTCGTTGGTCAGCATGCCGAACTCGTGGTTCAGGATGAGCTGGATGGCCACCGCGCGCCGCACCGAGGCCTCGGTGGGGGTGGTGATCGCCTCGTCGAACGCGTTGGTGTGTAGCGAGTTGCAGTTGTCCGCGATCGCGTAGAACGCCTGCAACGTGGTGCGGATATCGTTGAAGTCGATCTCCTGCGCGTGCAGCGAACGACCCGACGTTTGGATGTGGTACTTGAGCTTCTGCGACCGCTCGTTGGCGCCGTACACGTCGCGCATGGCGATGGCCCAGATGCGTCGCGCGACCCGGCCGATGACCGAGTACTCGGGGTCGATACCGTTCGAGAAGAAGAACGACAGGTTCCGCGCGAACGCGTCCACGTCCATGCCCCGCGCCCGGAAGTACTCCGCGAACGTAAAACCGTTGGCCAGCGTGAACGCCAGCTGCGTGACCGGGTTCGCTCCGGCCTCGGCGATGTGGTAGCCGCTGATCGACACGGAGTAGAAGTTCCGGATGTCCTCTTGGACGAAGAACTCCTGCAAGTCGCCCTGCATCTTGAGGGCAAAGTCGGTGCTGAAGATGCACGTGTTCTGCGCCTGATCTTCCTTGAGGATGTCGGCCTGCACGGTGCCGCGAACGGACTTGAGTACCGTCGCCTTGATCTCCGCGTACTCCTCGGCCGACACGACCTGGTCGCCGGTCACACCGAGTAGGCCGAGGCCGCTGCCGTCGTGGCCGGGCGGCAAGCTCTCGGCGCGGTACACGGGGCGTTCGCCGAGGCTGGCGACGACGTCTTCCCAGCGACCGGTGTCCTTGAGCCGACGCTCCACCGCTTGGTCGATCGCCGCGTTCAGGAACATGGCGAGGATCATCGGCGCCGGGCCGTTGATGGTCATCGAGACGCTGGTGGTCGGCGCCACGAGGTCGAAGCCCGAATACAGTCGCTTGATGTCGTCCAGGGTCGCCACGCTGACGCCCGAGTTGCCGACCTTGCCCCAAATGTCCGGCCGCAGGTCTGGGTCACGGCCATACAACGTCACCGAGTCGAACGCCGTCGACAGGCGCGCCGCCGGGTGGTCCTTGGCCAAGTAGTGGAACCGCAGGTTGGTCTGCTCCGGGCCGCCCTCCCCTGCGAACATGCGCGTGGGGTCTTCGCCGGAGCGCTTGTACGGGAACACGCCGGCGGTGAACGGGAACTGCCCGGGCACGTTCTCCTCCCAGCGCCAGCGCAGCCAATCCGCCCAACTGTCGGTCGTCGGCAGCGCCACCTTGGGCACCTGCGTCCCCGTGAGCGTGGTGGTGTAATTGTCCACGCGGAACTCGCGCCCGCGCACACTGTATACGTTCTGCTCCGCCGTGTAGCTGGAGCGCAGCTCGGGGATCTCGCGGAGCAGCGCCAGCGCTTGCGGGCTCAACGCTTCGAGCGCCGCGTTGTATCGCTTGGCCACCGCTGCGATCGCCGGGTCGTCGGATTCGAGCGCGGCGGCATCGAACGGCTCCGCGATATCTGGCAGCGCCCCGCCGAGGGCCTCAACGCTGGTGCGCAGGGCGTCCGCCGTGGCGGCGATTTGACGTTGTTTGCGCCCGGTCTCCTTATAGCCGCGCACGGACTCGGCGATCTCGGCCAAGTACCGCGTGCGGTTGGGCGGCAGCAGGCCGGGCAGCTCTGGGGCGCGCGACGCAAAGCCGGACACGTCCCACGCGCCGAGCGACCGCTCCTGGAGCCCTTCGCAGATGGCCACAAAGATACGGTCCAACCCGGGGTCGCCGTAGTGGCTGGCGCTGCACAGGTAGACCGGCATGTCGTTGGTGTCGGTCTGGAACGCGCCGCGGTTGCGCTGCACCTGCTTGCTCACGTGCCGCCGCGCGTCGTCGGCGCCGCGTTTGTCGGCCTTGTTGATGGCGACCAGGTCCGCGAAGTCGAGCATGTCGATCTTCTCGAGCTGCGACGGCGCGCCGAACTCGGGGGTCATCACGTAGAGCGACAGGTTGCACAGGTCGACGACCTCGGAGCCGCTCTGCCCGATGCCGGCGGTCTCCAGAATCACCAGATCGTAGCCCACCGCTTGCAGCACGGTCAGGGCGTCTTTGACGGCGCCGGACACCGATGTGTTGGCGCGGCGGGTGGCCATCGAGCGCATAAACACGCGGTCCGACGACACGGCGTTCATGCGAATGCGGTCGCCGAGCAGCGCGCCGCCGGTACGACGACGACTGGGATCGACCGACAGGATCGCGACCGTGCGCTCGGGGAACTGCAGCAAGAACCGGCGCACGATCTCGTCGGTCATCGACGACTTTCCAGCGCCGCCGGTGCCGGTGATTCCAACGATGGGCGGTACGCTGTCGGCAGCCGAGATGGCGTCGGCGAGGGTGCCCCGCAACGTGTTGAGCGCGGTGATCGCAGCAGAAGACTCGGCGGCGTCATCCGACGTCACGGCGCCGTTGAGGGCCTCGACGCTGCTCAGCGCGCGGGCCACGTCCGGGGCGTTACGTTCCCACGCACCGGCGGGAATCTCGCCCACCTGCAACACACGGTCTGCGCGGGCGATCATGTCCCGAATCATGCCGACCAAGCCGAGCTTGCGGCCGTCCTCCACGGAGTAGAGCTTGGCGACGCCCTTCTCGTGCAGCGCCCGAATCTCGGCGTCCGTGATGGTACCGCCGCCGCCGCCGAACACCTGGATGTCGCCGCGGCCGCGCTCGCGCAGCAGCTCCACCATGTAGGCGAAGTACTCGTTGTGGCCGCCCTGATATGACGACACCGCGATGGCGTGGGCGTCTTCTTCGATGGCAGCGGTGACCACGTCGGCGACGGCGCGGTCGTGCCCCAGGTGTACCACCTCGACGCCTTCCGATTGCAGCACGCGACGCATGATGTTGATCGAGGCGTCGTGGCCGTCGAACAGGCTGGCAGCCGTGACAAAACGGAGCACATTTCGACGCGAACTCGGCGTGGGATTCGCGGAAGAGTCGAGAGCGGACGAGGCCATAGGATCACGCAGTTCTGAGGGTCGACCTTCCTTAGAAGCTGGGCCGACGCGCTTCAAGCGCCGCGTCCCGATGCTCGGCCGAAAATTCTGTGTTATTGCATGTGTATACGCTACGCAGAACGTTCCGCGTTCAGGCGTCCCAAGGCCCCACAATGCCCGAAACCTCGGACATGGTGGTCCACCCAACGCCCGCCTCACCGCAACCGCTCATCGACGCTCCTCTTCGCCGTCCAGCCGGCAGCGAGATCCATGCCCCGAAAGACCGACCAAAAAGCCGCCGTCACGCACGCGATCGTCAGCGCCGACCGGCCGCTCAGCGCGCCCGAAATTCTCGACGCCGCTCAGGACGCTGTCCCCGGACTCGGCATTGCGACCGTGTATCGACAGGTCAAACGGCTCGTAGAGTCCGGCGAGATCATCAGCGTTGAGTTGCCCGGCGAGCCGGCGCGGTACGAGAGCGCCGACCACGATCACCACCACCATTTCCGCTGCGACGTCTGCGCGCGCGTGTTCGATGTGCACGGGTGCCACGCGCACGTGGAGCACGGCGTCCCTGAGGGGTTCACGGTGGCGCGGCACGAGGTACTGCTGTTCGGCGTTTGCGCGGATTGCGGGACCTAGGCGACGACCGTCTCCGCGCCCCATGTGGGCTCACGCAGTGGCCACTTAGCGCCCGCTCAGCGCCCCAGCACCTTGCGCACCAAGCTAAAGCCCACCCAGAACACCAGCGCGACCGCGGTCTGAGCGGCGCCCACAGGCAAGTCCCAAACGAACGCAGCGACGTAGCCCAGGCCGCCCGACAGCGCGCCGATCACCGACGCCAAAATCAACGCGCCCGGCAGGCTGCTTGCGACCGCCAGTGCCGCGAGTGCCGGCAAGACGGAGAACGCGAATGCCGGCAACGCGCCGAGCACGTATGTGGTCACCGCGATCGCCACCGCCAGAAGCACGGACAGGGTGATCTCGAGCGCAGAGGTGGGCAAACCGCGGACCTGCGCTCCATCACGATCGATCAGCAGCGCCGCAAAACCGCGCCATAGCCAAGCGTGCAGCACCAGCAGCACGACCGCAGCGACCCACATCGTGCGGAAATCCTCGGGCAACACCGCCACCGCGCTACCAAACAGAAGCGCATCCACGTCGGCCAGTTCACCTGCCGTTTGCGACGCGACGAGCAAGGTACCGCTGGCGCTGAGCAGGTACAAAACGCTCAGGCCCTGCTCCGCGATCCCACGCACGCGGGAGACCACCACGGCGCTCACGATCGTGAGCCCAACAGCGCCCCAGATCGGCGCGACCGCAACCCAGCCCACCGCCTGCGCCCAAAGCGCCAGCACCACGCCGAAACCCGCCGTCTGCGACAGCGTCGCGCTCAGGAAGACCATGCGACGCAAAACGATCCAAACCCCACAAACACCGAGCAACGCACCCGCGACAACGCCGGCGAGTGTCGGGTGAGCGAAGATCTCCCAGGCACTGAAGAACAGTCGCAAGCTCTCCATCATACCTCCACGACGCGGTGCTCGGGCGCAGCGCCCGGCGTACGTCTCGAAGGGGGTTCTGCCGCGAAACTAGGGAACCGCGATTGAACCAGCGGCGACTCGGCCAACTCAGAGACACGGCCAACCAACGGAGCGGACGGTGGCGTCGCTCGCGGATTCGGCAGCACCACCCCGTGCGTCGCATGCGCCCGAAGCAGCCGCAGCTGGTGACTCACAACCAATACCGCCGTACCCGAGGCGCGCAACCCACCGATCACCGACATCGTGCGCTCCTGCGCGGACTCGTCCATCGCGCTGGTGGGCTCGTCGAGCAATAGCACCCGCGGGTCCGAGACCACCGCACGCGCGATCAGCGCGCGCTGCTTCTGCCCTTCGCTAAGCGCGCCGACCTGCATCTTTAACAGTTCCACGCAGCCCGCTCGTTCCGCCGCGTCGAGCACCGCCCTTCGTGCGCTCGCTCGCGCGCGCGGCATGACCCGCGGTACCAAGAACGAGCGTCCGCGCTCTGCCCCGGACGCGATCCACGCATGCACGCTCATCGGCACCCGGTGCTCCACCGTCTCCCGCTGGGGAACGTAAGCGATCCCAACGCGCCCTCCTCCGGTCCCCGCGGCTCCAGCCCGCGCACCTCGGCGAACCTCACCGTCGATCGGCGGATGCAAGCCCAACAACGTCCGCAACAACGTGGTCTTACCCGAACCGTTCTCGCCCACGATGGCCCAGAACTCTCCGGGACCAATGGATAGCGTCAGCGGTGCGTGCAGCGCGCGCCGACCGTGTCCGAAGCGCAGCGCCTCCGCGTGTATCAATACGTTCGATGTCATGCCTTACGGACGGGTCCTTGCGGCGGCTTGGCGAAAATCTAAAGAGAGTACAATTCGCTTGATCGATAATGAAAACCCGATATCATTAACGCCGATGTACTTCAACACACCAACACCTTTTGTGATGACTTCTCAACCCGTTTTCGTGCGCGGCGCGCTGCGAATGCTCTCGCTGGCTGCCGCGATATTGGTGCTGTCGTTCGCGCGACCGGCTGAGGCAACGGTGAACGTCGTCGCGACGTTACCCGATTTGGGGGCGCTCGCCGCTGAAGTCGGCGGCGATCTCGTTCGCGTACACGTGATCGCACAGCGAAACGAGGACCCCCACTACGTGGACCCGCGACCGAGCCACTTGGTCGCGTTAAGTCGTGCCGACCTCTTGGTGACGAACGGTATGTCGCTGGAGTCTGCATGGCTTTCTCCGCTGCAAGTGCAAGCGCGAAACCGTGACATTCAGACCGGCGCGCAAGGTTACTTCGAGGGGTCGGCCTGCGTTCACGCGATGCAAACCGACCGCCCCCTGGATCGCTCGGGAGGCGATATCCACCCTGGCGGAAACCCGCACTATCTGCTCGACGCGCGCGCAGGCGCTGCTGTTGCGCGGTGCTTGGCAGAACGTCTCGGCCAAATCGATCACGCAAACGCTGCCGCTTACGAGGCGAACGGGGCGCGCGTGGCCGACGAGCTTCTCGCATTCGCGGCCGAGCAAGCCGTGCGATTCGCCGCCTTGGAGCACCCGGCCGTCGTGGTCTACCACGACTCTCTTGTGTACCTGCTCGACGGCCTCGGCGTGGAGCAGTTGGCGACAATCGAACCGCGCCCTGGCGTCTCCCCTGGACCTGCTCAGATCGCCGAAGTTGTTTCGATGATGCAAGCGACATCGACGTCGGTCGTGCTCTCGGAGGCATACTACCCCGCGAACGTCGCGACGCGCGTCGCCACACTCGCAGGAGGCCAGTTCGTGAGCCTCGAATCGGGAACCGACTTCGACGGGGGTCAGCGGTATCTCGAACATCTCCGCGTCGTCGTCGACGCCGCCTTCGCTGCCCTGTCTGGAACATGAGCCGCCTGCACGCCTTAGCATCGGCCCGACGATCGCTTCGTCGTGGGCCTTTGGAGTCAGCGATCGCGCTCGCGGCGCTGCTCGTCATCTTGCTGCCAACCGCTTCCGCTCACGCGCAGGCGCAGGCGTCGAGCACCCCCACCGTGGCGGCACCGGTCTCGACCCGCGCGATGAATCCGAGCCTGTCGCTCATCCTCGACGTCGCCGGCGCATACTTCAACACCGAAGACAGCCTGCAAGTCGGCGCGCACGACCCTGCCCAGAACGGGTTCAACCTGCAGCAACTCGAACTGCACGCAGACGCCAGCGTCGACTCGTACTTCCGCATGGACGTCAACTTGGTCTTCGCCTTGTTTGGCGTTGAGCTCGAAGAGGCGTACGCCACATCGCTGGGCCTGCCTGCCGGTCTCCAACTCCGCATCGGCCAGTTCCTCAACCGCATCGGGCGCACCAACGCAACGCACCCGCACACGTGGGACTTCGTGAACCAACCGCTGTTGAACGGAAAATTCTTCGGCGGAGAAGGCAGCCGCGGCCTCGGAGTCGAAGGCTCCTGGCTCATGCCGTTGCCCTGGTACGTCGAAGCCTACACGAGCATCAACATGGCAGACGGCGAGTGCTGTGCGCGTACCTTCGGCGGCGCGTCCGGCGGCAAGGTCGAACGGCTCTCTGACCTCCTCGTGACCTCCGGCATTGCACAGTTCTTCCCGCTCTCGCGCGAGTGGTCTCTGCGTTGGGGCGTGTCCGGACAGTTCGGCTCAAACCCCAACGGGTACCGCGCACGCAGCAATATCCTAGCCACCGACTTCTACCTCCGGTTCCGGCCCACTGGATCGGCACGACGCACCGCCGTTTCGCTTACGAGCGAGTGGATGGTGCGCGGCCGGCAAGCCCCCGGGCGGTCCATCCGAGACTGGGGGACAACTACCTCGCTCGTGTGGGATGTAACGCCAATCTGGCAGCTCGGTGGCCGCTTCGAATGGGTGTCCGGCGCGTCCGATGACCCGCTCGACCCAGAATGGGAAGACCCCCGAACACGGGTGTCATTGCAAGCCACCGCACGGCCGTCCCACTTCTCTCGGTTCCGCCTGCAAGGGTCCTACGACCGTCCTGAGTGGCGCACCAAACCCATCCTCGGCGGCATCCTCGCGGCGGAGTTCCTCATCGGCGCACACGGAGAGCATGGTTTCTAACAATGCATCGACTCAAGTTCGCCAGGAAACGTCAGCGTTTGTCGCCCACGGAAGGGCGCAGTCGCTCCAATCTGGCGCCACACAAACGAACGCTCCCACGCGCCGTCCGAGCCTCAAGCTTCAAAGACGAGCTGCGCTACTTTCGGCGCTACTCGTCATGGCGCATCTCTCCGCCTGTGGCTTCGCGGACGGAGCACCCTGGGCCACCGTCTCCCTCGACCTCTCAGCCCAGCTAGATGAGGCAGGACGCGGCCCCGACGTGTACACCACTCGGCTCGACTACGCGGTCAGCGACGTCCGCATAGACATGGCGTTCGAGAGCGCACGCTTCTCCCAAGCCGCCGCTGGAACCGCTAGCTCAGCGGCGGCCGAGGCGTTTGACCCCGCAGAGCCGCCGGCGGGGTACTCGCTCTGCCACAACGGGCACTGCCACGCCGACTCCGGCGAACTTGTGGCTTACGAAGACATCATCTCCGGCACGGCCGCAGCTGGAGCCGACGCCGGTTACTCCGTCGAAGGCGCCCTCACCGGAACCATCGCCTTGAGCACCGCTCCCCAGCCCGTCGCATTCGCCTGCGCGGACGGTTGCGAGCTCGTGGAGTCCGAGTTGACCCAGTTGTCTATCGAGACGTCCACCGTGCGTATCCAAGCGCATATCTCGGACCTCCGCACCGAGGGTCGTCAGCGGCTGACCGACGACGGCCTGGACTTGGACGTCACCCTGCCCGCGCTCGTGTTCGAGGCATCGCTCGCCGAAGACGTGGGAAATGGAGTCCTCCCCACCATCGAAATCTCTGCGGACCTCAACGTGTCGGTCGCAGTGTTCGACGCTGTCGATTGGAGCGACGCCGAGTGGGCGCCCCTGCCGGGCTCCCTGCAGATCCAAGCCAACGAAGCGCTCATCTCCGCGCTCGGAGCCGCAACGGTCGACCATACGACGCTGTCTACGGCGATCCAAAGAACCAAGCTTTACCAACCCACCCCCAACCCCAACGAATTCTGATGCGAAACCCAAACCACTCTCCCCTCATCCGCTCCACCTCCTCGCTCCACACCTTTGCAGAATCCGGCGACGCCGCAGAGTCTGCTTTCGCAACCGCTTCGGGCGCCCCGCGTTCCACGCGCAGCTCGGTACGACGGCTGACCTTGGGTGCCCTGTTCGGCCTCTCCCTGCTCACCGCGTGCGGAGACTCGGAAGAAGTCAAGCCCACGGAAGAAACGGTCGACGAGGCGCTGGCAGAAGCCTGCGAACACATGGACGAAGGCCCGTTCGTCGACGTCACTGCGGGCGCCGCTACGGACGCCGAGTTGGAAGACGTGGCGTTGGAGCACACCGCCGTCCGAATCGCGCTCCCCGCGACCGACGATGGTTTCGGCGGTCTCGTCGACTTCGCCAGTGATGAAGAAGGCGAGGTCGCTTTGTTCTTCAGCAGCGCGGTGAACTTGGAGGCTTTCGATGCGACCGGCCAATCGATCGAGATTGAGCCGCACTCCGTCGAAGGTGGCTGCGACGAAGTCACGACGGCCTTCCACGTGGACATGGCGGTCGGAACCACCACGCTGATGATCAGCTCGACGACCGACGCAACCGTCACGCTGGTCCACGAGCGCGAGGACGAGGACCACGACCACGCCGACGAGGACCACGAGGACGAGGACCACGCCGACGAGGACCACGAGGACCAAGACCACGAAGATCACTAGGACGAACTCAAGTGAGTCATCGCGGCGCGGCGCCCGAAACGCAGCATCGAGCGATAGCCATTGCCGCGAAGCGGCGCGCCGCGCATAATGGGGTCAAGGTCCTTGTTCGGCCCTGGGTCATCTCCCCGACCCCCCATTGAGGCTTCATGCGCATAGCGGTCTTCAGCGACGTCCACAGCAACATCGACGCGCTCACTGTAGTTCTCGAACGCTACAAAGAGCTATCTATCGATAGGTACGTGTGTCTCGGCGACGTGGTCGGCTACGGCGGCGCACCCGAAGAGTGCTGCAACGTGGTCCGGCCCCTCGTGGACGTCTGTATCATGGGCAACCATGACGCGGCCGTCTCCGGCGAGATGGACTACGCGTTCTACTACGAAGCCGCGCGGAACGCCCTGAGCCATCACGCGAACTCCGTGTCCAAGGGCAACCTCGAGTGGTTGCGCAACCTGCCCTACACCGTCGACGAAGGCGGCTGGTGCTTCAGCCACGGCAGCCCGGTCAACGCGCGTGAGTTCGACTACGTGTTCAACCCCGGCCAAGCCGCCGGTCTGTTGCTGCACTGGTCCGACCTCTCGCCGGTCACCTTCATCGGACACAGCCACTTGACCAAGGCGTTCGCCCTCGCCCGCCCTGGCTCGCTGTCGCGTGTCGAAGAGGTCACTGCGTCGCAGATCACGTTCGACCCGGACAAGAAGTACATCGTCACGGTCGGGTCCGTGGGGCAGCCGCGGGACAACGACGCGCGCGCCTGCTGCACCGTGTTCGACACCGAAGCGATGACGCTCACGTACGAGCGCCTGGACTACGACATCGCGAAAGCGGCCCAGCGCATCTTCGACTGCGAGCAGCTGGTGCCCGACTTCGGAAAGCGGCTCTTCCTCGGCATCTAACCGCCCGAGGAAGACAGCGACGCGACCCTGAACACGGCTCGGTCAGCTGGCGGCGAGCCCGCCTTCCAGTGTTGCGATCAACCCGACCGCGCCCACGCCGTGCAAGCGGTTGGCGCCGTCTGGAATGTGCTCCACGACCAGTAGGTTGCCGCGCTCGTCGGCCGCCAAGCCGGCCAGTTCTTCCCAGAACGGCGGGATCGCGTGCAGCACGCGGCCCTTCGTGGACTCGACGACCTGAATTCCGGTCTCGCCGACCACGAACTCCAAGCCGTCGCTGGCGTTGCGGCGCGCCAGCCCAAACCCACGCGCGTCCGGGTGGTCCTGCGTATCGAGCGTCCAAACCACACCGCCCGACTGCACGCGCGCGAGACGGCGGCCGGTCGACATGACCACCCCGAGCCCGTCGGCATCAAGCCGCACCCGTGGTCGCGTGCTCCCATCGGCGCTCCAGGGGATCGGCGTCCCCCAGTCGATGCCACGCATCGCTCCCACCGCGAGCAGCTGTGTCCCCTCGGCCCCACTCAGCAGCACCGCGGCGCCCATCTCTGACGACCACCCGACCGCGCGCACATCGGCGGCGACCTCATGCCGGCGCATCCACGCGCCCGTTTCGGCGTTGAGCACGCCCACCAACGCAGAGGCTGCGAGCGGGTCATCGGCGACCACGAGCACCACGGTGCCAAAGCAACGGAACGCGATGCGCTCGAATGGCACAACCGTGCGCCACCGCTCCTCGCCGGTCTCGATATGCAGGCCGCGCAGCAATCCGGGGTGTGACAGAACGGCGGTCTCGCCAGCCATGCCAATACCACCGGCGGCGCCGAACAGCTCCGCGCTCGACCACTGCGGCCGGCCGTCGTCCACCGCGAACGCGGCGCAGGCTCCGGCACGACTGGCCACGATCACGGCGCCTGCACCCACGGTCGCTGCCACAGCGGACGACGCCAGGTCAGACGCGACGCGCCAGGACACCGGCGCCACCAAAGACGCGTGCTCAATTCCCGCGTCGTCGAGCATCACGACCGACGCGCCGACCGAGAGCATGCGCTGCTCAGCGCGCATGGGGACGCGCTGAACCAAGCCGCCGTCGCGGGCGCGCAGCACATCGACGCCGTGCCGGTGCGCGATCGCGAATCGCCCAGGGGCGACCGTTCGCAGCGTGCGCGGGCGGGCGTCCGTCAGGGAGAGCGTCCAGCTCCGCTCGTACCGCATGTGGCGGATGCGATCGGCAGAGAAGTCGTATCCGTGAAAAGCTGCTCCAGGTGGCGCGATCGGCTCCTGCGACGGCGTCTTGAACACCAGCGGCCGCGGCGCCACCGGCCGCGCCGCGACGCGGAGACGCCGACGCAACTGCACCGAGATGTCCTGAAGCTCGGTGAGCAGCGCGTTTGCCTGCAGCGCCGGATTCACATCGAGCGCACACGCCGCCACGGCCTCGGCGTGGTCGAAAACCAGCCGCGCAATGTCGAGCGCGTCGGCTTGAAACTCGGTCGTTCGCGGCCCCTCGACCACAGAGATTCGTGCCCGCTCCCGGTCCAGCACACGGAGCTCAACCCGACCGGTCGCGGTCTCGGTGAGCAGCGTCGTCGGCTGGTCGAGTTGCGCCCGGCGAGCCATGGGAGCGAGAGAATCGATCATCTGCTCGATCAACCGCAGCGGCCGGCTCCCGAACCGCGCGCGACGTCCGCTGGCGTCCGAGATCTCGACGTGGCCGGACACGAGCAAAACGTGGCGGTCGAAGCGCAGCGCCCCAATCGCGCTCTGCATCCCCGTCGTACCCGGGCAGAACGTGGTCGCGAACTCCAGCCCACAACTGCCGCGGGTGGTCACACCTACCCAGTCGGTGGGTCGTTCGAGCGGCGCGACATACGGCAGCATCGCGGGGACGCGACCGGCGGCCGACTCAGCCCGGTGCACGAGCGCATCCGCGCGTCCGGCGGCGGCGTCGGCACACCGCGCGCACAGCTCAGCGACCGCCCGCACAAAGTCTGCGTTGGCGATCGGGCACCGCTCCGCGCGAAAGTGCCCCGGCGCGCCGAGCTCGAACACCGACACCAGCACAGACTGCCCGTCACGCTCCAGCGCGATCTCGACCGGCGACTCCGTGAACTCGACCTTCGCGCGGCGACCACCGGCGGCGAGGCGCGCGGCGGCGGCGGCCCACGCCTCGATGAACGCGAGCACCGGCTCGTCGCGCAGGTCGGCGGTCAGATTTCGCCCCGCGAGCACCACGTCCACGGGTGCGACGAGCACATCGTAGTCGTAGTTGCCGACCCACAACGCAGCGTCGCCTGTTTCCAGGGAGCCGGCGTCTTCAATCCACCGCGTGCCGACCACGATCTCGAGCGATTGGGTGGGCGACGGGGGGACACCCGAGGGCGTTGAGTCGTGAACTGTCACCGCTGCAGGATACCGCGAACGGACGCAGAATCCAAACGGGGTCGCCGGGCCCAATTTGGTGCGTTGTTCGGACAAAACCCGCGCATGTAGGCACACGCTAGTTGGCTTCGACCGGGCGCGGTGCTACTAGGCTCGATGTAGGCGCGCGAGCCGCGCCCCCCGTTCAATCATCTTTCTGTGCCGACGTTGAGGACTCTCCGCGGCGCGTAACCCCCTAGGATATCATGACGTTCTACGAAGCCGCTGTAGCGGTGCTTCGTGAGGCCGGAAGAGCGCTTCACTACAAGAAAATCACCGCAGCAGCTGTGGAGCGCGAGCTCCTCTCCCACGTGGGCAAAACGCCCGAAGACACGATGAACGCGCGGCTCAGCCAAGAGGCTGCCAAGCCCTCTGACGCCGCTGTCATCGAAGAAGTCCGCCCCGGCGTGTTCGGCCTCCGCGCTGGCGTTGACCTGGACGACGCCGGTGAGACCATCACGCTGCGCGCACCGTCGCTCGACGACGTGCCCGAGCCGGACCCGGTCACCGACGACGCCGAGCTTGAGGACGACGGCCCGGTCGCCGCGCCTTCCGTCGTGCGCGTGAACGATGAGGACGACCGCAAGCGTCGTGGACGTCGCTCCCGCCGTGGCGGTCGCCGCCGCGACAACGAAGACAGCAACGACAGCGACAGCGACAACGACAGCGATGACGATTCGGATGACGAGAAGGCCGAGACGCCTGCGTCCGACTCCGACAGCGACAGCGAAGGAAGCCGCGGACGACGTGGTGGACGCCGCCGTCCCGGTCGCCGCCGAGATCGCAACGACGAGGACAACGGAAGCGCCGACAACGCGCCCAAGGAGCAAGGACGCGACGACGCGCCCGCGATTCCGCTCTCCGACGACCTCCCGGACATCGCCGCCGCCGCCGTGACGATCCTGAAGTCCGCCAAGGCCG
This sequence comes from uncultured Myxococcales bacterium, assembly GCA_965367675.1. Lineage (GTDB taxonomy): Bacteria > Myxococcota_A > Bradymonadia > REDH01 > REDH01 > CBDUJZ01. The sequence continues at coordinate 50,721 of CBDUJZ010000016.1, forward strand.
GTAGCCCGTCCTCGGCCTCCAAGGTCGCCAAGGACCTGGCCCGCCGCAACGTGGGCGCGCTCGGCGAGCTCGGAACCGCCGGCCTGCGCAGCGCACTGCTCGAGGCCAACTCGCGGCGCGCTCGTGAAGGCCGTCCCCCGGTGTTCGACGAGACCAAGCCCAACTTCTGGACCCTCGCGACCGCGTCCGACAGCTCGCTCGCGCGCTCGTACGACGCGCTCGAGAAGTGGCAGGGTTCGCATCGTAGCGCACTCGCTGAGACCGTGGCCGGTAAGGTCGCCGCGCTCGACGACGAGGGCCTCGGCACCTTGGTCACGCTCCTGCTCGACCGCATGGGCTACACCGACATCGAGCGACACAACGTGAGCCCGACCACGGTCTCCGCCCGCTCGCCGCTCGCCCTCACCCGCACCCGCGTCGCCATCCGCGTGTACAACCACAAGCAACGCGTGGGTAAGGACGAGGTCGCAGCCCTGCGTGGCTCGCTGCACCAGTTCAACGCCGCTGCCGGTATCGTCTTCTCGTTCGGCCGCGTGTTGAACAACGCCAGCGAAGAGACCGACGTGCCCAACGTGGCGCCGATCACCGTGATCGATGCCGCCGAGACCGTCCAGCACCTGATGCGTGCCGGCGTCGGCATCAACCGCTTCAGCGTTGATGTCAGCTGCCTCGACGACGCGCTGTTCCGTGAACTGCGCAAGAGCTAGCCGAACGGCACGCGCGGCTCTGCAATCATGAGCCGCGCGTCCGTTCAGCACCTGCACCTGGGGCGTATCCGATACGCCCTCGCCAGCGAGCGCCAACACGCCCGATGGGACGACGTGCGCGAGGAGCGCGCCAGCGAAGCCATCTTCACGCTGGAGCACGACCCCGTCATCACCCTCGGCCGACGCGGGAACGAGGCCGACATCCGGCTCTCCCCCGAAGTGCTCAGCGCCCGCGGAATCGACGTGGTCCGCACCGATCGCGGAGGCCAGGTCACCTACCATGGCCCCGGTCAGCTGGTGATCTACCCCGTGCTCGCCGTCCGCGACCGCGGCATTCACGCCGGCGACCTGGTCCGCGGTGTCGCCGCCTGCGTGCAGCGCTGCCTCGCCCGTCTCGACATCCACGCCGCCTACGACACCGACGCCCCCGGGCTGTGGGTCAACGGCGCCAAAATCGCTGCCGTCGGCATGCGCATCAGCCGTGGCGTATCCATGCACGGCGTGGCGATCAACCTGACCACCGAGCTCAGCGCGTTCGACATCTTCGTGCCGTGCGGCATGCCCGACGCACGCGCGACCAGCGTGGCGGAGCAGCTCGTGGACTCCGCACGACCGGTGCCTCCGCTCCGCGACTTCGGACGCGAGGTGGTCGACGAGCTCGCGGCACACTTCTCGCTCTCGATCACCCGCGAGGACGCCGAGGCGCCGCTCAGCCCGCCCAACCTCTCGGCCTCCACCGAGCCAGAGTAGCCGCGAAAGGCCCGCTTGAGGCTCGTCGCTCTAGTCGGCGAGCCGCTCCGCCACGCACGCCCAAATGAGCGCCCGCGTCTCCTCGATCGTCCCGGTGCCGTCGACACGCACCCACGGGTCGGCCCGCATCGCGAACGCCTGCGCATAACCCGCGGCCACCTGCTCGAGGATCGCACGCTGCTCGTACATCTCCCGTTTGCCGCGCCCATCGATCCGCGTGAGGCACACATCGACGGGCACCTCGACGAAGATGACCAGGTCAGCCGCACGTGCGCGGCTGTTGATCGCCACCACCCAATCGAGGTCATTCTCCGCGCCCTGGTAGGCGATCGACGAGTGCACATAGCGGTCGCTGAGCACCCACTCGCCACGCTCCAGCGCTGGCGTGACCACGTCGGAGAGGTGGTTGATTCGATCGGCGGCGAACAGCAGCGCCATGGACTCGGGCTCCAGGCGCTCGCCGCCAGCGCGGGTGAGTTCTCCGCGCAGCGCCTCGCGAATTCGAACACCGATGGGCCCATCCGATGGCTCACGGGTGGTCGTCACCCGATGGCCGGCGGCGGTGAGTGACTCGGCCAAGAGTCCGAGTTGAGTCGTGGTTCCGGCGCCGTCGAGGCCTTCGAGTACGATAAACATCGCGTAGGGGATTGGGGCAGAGTGACGGTCGTCATATCCGAGGCCAAGCGCTTGCGATAGCACCGCGCAGCGCGCGCAGATCACCCGCTAAACTCCTGCGCGAGAGCGCGATCGAAAGCCTTGATTCTTCGCGCTAACTTCGCTTGACGGGTTTCCAGACCGCTGTTAGACCGGCCCACCCTCGCCCAAGGTGCGATCCCAGCATCGCCCGCGAGCCCTTTTCGAACTTCCTGATCTCTACCCAGTTTTCATGTCCGAACCCACCACCAATCAGTTCCTCTCGCCGGAGCAAGAGCTCGGGCCCCTCGAGATCAAGGTCGACGGCAGCGTCGAGCGCGCCATGGGCCGTCTCAAGCGTGCAATGGCCCGCGAAGGCGTGCTCAAAGAGGTGAAGAACCGCCGCTTCTACGAGAAGCCCAGCGTGAAGGACAAGCGCAAGCGCCGCGAGGCCGAGCGTCGTCGTCGTCGTGCCATCCGCGCGCGTCGTCAGCAGCGCCCCTAAGCCAGGCGCGGCCAACTTCGGCCGCTTTGGTTGCGCTTACGAGAGCAGGACCTCCATCGAGGTCCTGCTCTCGTTTTTGCTGCACCGAACCCCACGTATCCGGTGCTCCTCATCTTCCCAAGCAGGTCGGCAAAATCACGGCAAAACCACCCCCAAGTAGGTCGGAAGAATCACCCCAAGCAGGTCGGCAAAATCACCCCAAGCGGGTCGGCAAATCACCCCAAGCAGGTCGGTAAATCACCCCAAGCAGGTCGCCAAATCACCCCAAGCAGGTCGGCAAATCACCCCAAGCAGGTCGGCAAATCACCCCAAGCAGGTCGGCAAAATCACCCCGATCTTTCGGAAGAATCATCCCGAGCTTGTCGAGGGACAGGTTTCAATCCGCTCTGCCCCGCTCGTCTCCCGCACGGCGAATATCGCTGACGCAGTGTGCACCAGCGCGGCCCCGAACGGGTCCGGCCTCTACGGGGCGGCCATCGCCGCGGCGGCGCTCATCGCGTCCACTTCGTCCTGCGCGGGCAGCACGATTCGGTACACGCCCAGCGCGTCGGTCACCGCTGCACCGAGCGCGAGCACACCGCCCTCGCTGGGGATGAAGGCGCGCACGGTAGCGCCGGCTAGCGGCGCGTCTTCGTCGTCCAACAGCCGGCCTTGCACCACACCCGAGCGCGGCAGTTCGATGTCGAAACCGCTGCGGACGCCGCGCGCCATATCCAGCACCACCCGGGTGCGGGCGTAGCCTGACCCGGCAGGCGGGATCACGTCGATGTCCCATACGCCAGGCTGAACCTGGAAGCCGTAGCCGCCGCCCTCGCCGGTCTCAGTCGCCGCTCCAAAGGCCGTGGAGGGAACGTTGTAGCGCTCCAGCGGGAGCAAGTCCGTGGTGCGCAGCGACGCCTCAATGACCACATCTTCGACGCCCTCGCCGTTCTCCGCGCCCACCACGCTCCCGCGCACCACGTGACGCTGCTCGACGGTGACCCGCACGGGCTCGCCCGAGATCTCGCCCGAACGCACGCTGATGACGACCGGCACGCCAATGCCCAACGTGCCATCCAGCGCCGCGGCGTAGATTTCGGTCCGGCCCGGCGGCACGAGCACGGTCGCGTTGCCGTCGGCATCGATCTCGGGGCCGTCGAGGCGGCGCTCGTACCGTCCGCTCACCATGCCAGGAGCATCTGCGCGCCCTTCCCTGGCGTCCATATCCGAACGCAGGTTGATGGTCGCATCGGTCACGCGGGCGCCATCCGGGGTTTCAATCCGCAAGCTGATGGGGATGGGCTCACCGAGCTCTCCCAGCGCCAGCCGCAGCGGAGCACCGGACCAGTCTTCGGTCACCTCGATGCCCTCGAACGCGGCCGTCGGGACCCACTCCGAGTCCGCCGTCGCACGCACCTGGAACTGGTACAGCGACGACGTCGGGGGCACGAGCACGATGAAGGCACCCGTCTCGTCGGTGATGTCCACCGTCGACTCATGCCGACCGTCGACCGACCGCGCGAACACCTTGGCGTTGGCTACATAAGAGGTGCCATTGGCCTCACGCTCCAGCACACCGCTGATCACCGCATACTGCGACGGCGCCGGCAGGTTGAACGGTCGAAACTCCTCGGTCAGACCGATCTCAACGCCAAACGCCGTGGTCCGGGACACGTCCGCGCGGTTCGGCTCGATGGACACGTCGTACGTGCCGGGCGGGAGCGCGATCTCGTACTCACCGGTGCCAAACTCCGACCGAGTCGACGCCTCATACTCAAATCCGTCCACCCCGCTCACGCTCCGAAAGCGAAGCTCGGCCTCAACCGGAGAACCGACACCATCGACGGTCGCGTTGAACAACACGACGCCGCGCACGGGCGTGGGCGCGCGGAGCGCAAAGTCGGGCAACGAGCTGCCCAGGCTGACCGGAAGCTGGGTCACGTGAAGCGCGCTCAGGTCGGCGCGAAACGCCGGCGGCTCGAGCACAAGCGAGATGCTGAGCTGGCTATCGACCGGCGCCGCGCAGATGCCAAACTGACACGTACCGGCCTCACAATCTTGGTCGTCACTGCAGATCTGAGCCGAAGGTTCCGCGGAGCTGTTATCAGACGCGAAGCAGCCGCCGTTCAGCGCAAGCAGCGCGAGCCAGCAGGTGATCGCGACCCAGCGGAAACGCTGCGCGTATGCCCACGCTGTCACCGGGGTGCTCATTGCTCACACTCCCCGGTCACGCGCACCCGCCACGAATACCGGGCGTTGTACGCTTCAAACCCCTCTCGGCGCTGGGACAGCGGCAGCGGGTCACGCAGAATCAAGTCCACGCTCAGCACGTCGCCGTCGCCGCGCGCTTGCGCCAGCGTCGGGCAGCGCTCGAACTCGACCACCGGCCCCTGATACTCCGTCGCATCCGGAAACGACTGTACCTCGCGTTGCCGGAGCGTGCCCGAGCCCACCGAGAACGGCCCGATCGCCTCCGGCGTCAGGTACATCTCAATGTTCCAGTCGATCTCTTCGGGCGCGTTCATATCGTACACCGCGTCGACAGCGAACCGGACGGTACCGGCCTCGCGCAGGTCGACGACGACGTCAGGTTCGAAGCCGAGGATGAATGGCGGAGTGTCGAGTTCTTCGGGCAAGGGTTCGATCTTGGGCACGTAGAAACAGGCGGCGAGCCCAGCGGACGAGACCGCAAGGCAAGCGACCATTGCGCTTCGCACCACCGTATTATGCAAACCCTTTGCCAAACTCGTAACTCACTGTTCTAAAACGATTTACCATTCACACGCGAGCCGTCAGGTGGCGGACACCGCCCCGAACCACGACACGCACGTCATGTTTCCGAATCTTCTCGGTCCGTCTCTTTTTCCAAGAAACGGAACACCGTCCGGGGGTCGACGCCCAGATCGCGGGCGGTCTTTGTGCGGTTGCCGCCGTTCATCTCCAGCACGCTGGTGATGTACTCCCGCTGCCAGGCTTCGCGGGCGTCGGCGAGGTTCACCACAGGCGCGCTTCCGTGGGCCGGCAGGTCGAGGTCCGCGGCATCGAGCCCGCCCTTGTCGGACAGAATCACGGCCTTCTTGATGTGGTTCTCAAGCTGCCGAATGTTGCCGGGCCAGCGGAACTTCCGCATCGCCACGAGCGCATCCTTGTTGAACCGCTTCTTGCTCACGCCAAACTCACCGGTGAACTTCTCGAGGAAGAACCGGCCGATGAGCTCGATATCGTCTCCGCGATCGCGGAGCGGCGGCAGCGCCAGGGTCACCACGTTCAGTCGGTAGTAGAGGTCCTCGCGGAACGTGCCCGTTTGGATCATCTCCTCCAGGTCCCGGTGGGTGGCCGCGATGATTCGGATGTCGATGCTCTCCTGCCGGTTCTCGCCCACCTTGGTGACCGAGCGGTCCTGAATTGCCCGCAGGATTTTGACCTGCAGGTTGAGCGGCATCTCGCCGATCTCGTCCAAGAACAGCGTGCCCTTGTCGGCCGCTTGGAACTTGCCGGTACGGGTCGCCGTCGCGCCGGTGAACGCGCCGCGAACGTGGCCAAAGAGCTCGCTCTCGAGCAGGTTGGCGG
>CBDUJZ010000017.1:0-56648 GCA_965367675.1 uncultured Myxococcales bacterium
AGGGCATCCGCAGCGTGCCGTCGGTGGTGTTCGACCGGCAGCATTTGGTCACGGGAGCGCAGGGCGTCGAGACGTACAAGGCTGTGTTGACGCAGTTGGCAGCGGGGGTAACCTGACCTGCCAGTTCGGACCGCTACTGGGGTCTGCCCAGGCCGGCGGGAAATCGTGATCAACGCGATCGATTCCGCTTGCTACGCAGTCCGAACAGGCAGATGAAGGAGCGGACAACACCAACCGCAACTTGGGTGCCTGCATATGGTCAACGAACGCTTCGTCTTCTTTGGCTCGCTCCTTCACCTGCACGCGCAACGGCTCCGCCTCCGGCTCTGCGCAACCGCCGTGCTTAGCATCGCCGCGGCCGCCTGTGGCGAGTTAGATGTCGTCGACGTCGAACAAGTCGCCGAGCATGACCACAACCATTCGGTGGAGACACTAACGTGGCAGCAGGCCATCAGCGCCAGCGATCTCTCCACCCGAATCCTGGGCGCCGTTCACAACGTCACGAGCACACACAACCCGGTCGCGGGCGGCCACGTTGGGCTCGACTTTGGTGGCGTCACAAACGGCGTTACGCGCGTTGTCTCGCCGGTATCGGGTACCATCAGAGCGAACACCTCCGCGTGTGGAAAGGTCACGATCTACGACGGCCGCAACACGCATATTTTCGCCCATATGAACAACCGCACCACGCTTCCGGTTGGCGCGACGGTCACCGCGGGTGCGACATACCTGGGCACAACCTCCAACGTCGTAGGAGGTGGGTGCGTCGCATACGGCGCCCACCTGCACTACGAGATTCGAACTGGTGATAACAGCACGATGGCGTCTCCATCGCTAAACAACAACAGCACCAGCTTGAACCCGCTGACGTACACGTACCCCACCGTCGATCGAACCGGGCCCACAATCAGCATCACGAGCCCGGCCGTGAACGCGACGCTACGACGAGGATCGACTTACCAGATGCGGTGGTCTGCAAGTGACCCCGCGGGGGTTTCCCGAATGTCCGCGGACCTGCTCTCTAGCACCGCGAACACGTGCTACGGCGCGCCGCAGTCTCGACACACGGTATTCACCGAGCGCAGCTTCGCCCCATCCTACCTGTGGAATGTTCCACTGACCGCGCCCCTGGGCACATACAACTTGAAAATCGCCGCACGGGATACGTTGGGAAATTGGAGCTGCACCATGCGTCGGGTGACGATCGTTCGGTAAGGCAGCGTCGCTCGACGCAGCGCCCCACGGGCCGGCGCATCAGCCCTTGTAGGTCGGCAGCCCGAGTCCGTGGGTGATGGCGGCCGCACGCAGCGCAAACCCCAGCGTGCCGGCGACCGCCGCGGCGATGAACGGCGAGACGCCCGCCATCGCGATCGAGCAGTACAGCACCGACGAGACCGATGCGGCGGCCACGTACACCTCTGGACGCAGCAAAATCGACGGTTGTTGCGCCAACATGTCGCGGACGATGCCGCCCGCGCAGGCGGTCATGATGCCCATCAAACACGCCGGCACCGGCGCGATTCCGTAACGCAGTGCCTTCTCTGTGCCGTACACGGAGTAGGCCGCGAGCCCCAGCGCGTCGAACCACAGCGTGGCGGTGGCCAGCGCCCGCGCCTTGGCGAAAAACCACACGCCGAGCGCGGCCCCGAGGCACACCAACAACGCGGCGTTTTGATTGACCCAGAACACCGGCGCGCCGATCAACAGATCGCGCAGCGTTCCGCCTCCCATACCCGTGGCGACCGCGAAGAACACGAACGTGACCCACGTCTGTTTCTTCTCAGCGGCGACCAGCGCGCCGGAGACCGCGAACACGCCAATGCCCAGGTAATCAAGGGCGACGAGAGAGCTGGGCTGGAGTACTTCGAGGGACATTCGCGCAGGTAAAGCATCCTGTCAGCACCGCGCAAGCGTTCCCGAGCGACGGCGTTGCCTTATCCACCCTCGGCGTTGCCTTATCCACCCTCGGCGTTGCTTTACCCACCCTCGGCGTTGCTTTACCCGTCCGCCTCCGCCCGATACGGTGCGCCCTCCCCCACCCTGGACCCACCGTATGCGTTCCTCCCGAGCTCCGTTCCTGTCTGGCAGCGTCGCCATCGCCGCGCTGCTCGCGCTCCCCGCCTGCAACGGAAACCGCGCCGAGGTCGACGCTTGGCTCGTCAAAATCGACGCCGCGGACGCCCTGTTTTCGGACGTGAACGACGCGTGGAAAGCGGAAGCGCTCGGGTTCATCGACGCCCCGCCGACGACATCCGGCCCCTGCGAGATCTCGGACGTTCACGGCGGGTCAGACAGCGTCTCGCTCATCGAACGGGAGGCGCTGGAGAACGAGTACACGGCGTTGCGCGAGGTGTCCGCGCTGCGCCAGGACGTGAACGTGGCGCGGCGCATGCTCGCCCCTGAGACCGGCCGCCCGACCCTCCCGAACGAGGCGAACGCAGCGGCCATCGCGCGCGCGGAATCCCCCGACGACTGGGGCTACGACTGGCTGCTGCTCACCACCGCGACCACCGAGCCAACGCTGGTGGGCGACAACACCTTCAAACCAGGAACGGCCAGCGGCTGGCTCATGATTTGGGGGTACGAAGAAGGCCGCTTCGTTTGCGCCGGCGCGTTCGAAGCCGAGAACAGCGACCAAGTGGGCGTCGAGGGCGTCGGCGAGACGGGCTCGCTGCGGTGGAACCTGGCAGCGCAGGCCTTCGAGACGGGTCAAGCCGCGCTGCAGGCGATTCCGGAAGGGTGAGCGGAGCGCGAAACAAAGAATGATATTTGCCGGCTGCCAAGTACCCGACATCCGCGACGGCGACGCTGTTCAGTCGCTGGGTAAAGCGGCGAGTGAGGTGTCGAGCGCAGTGTCCGGCGCAGTGCCAAGCGCAGTGTCCGGCGCAGTCCAAGTGGTCACGGAGTTCGCGGGCCAGGCGCAAGCCGCCGGGGCGGACGTCGTGTGCTTCCCAGAGTGCTATCTCCAGGGCTACGACGTCTCGCGCGCGCACGTCGCCGCGTCCGCTCTATCGCTCGACTCGAAGCCCTTTCGCGCCGTGCTAGATCAGCTAAAACACTTGGACGCTGTCCTCGTGCTCGGCTTCATCGAGCGCGACCGCTCCGAGTTCTTCAACACCGCTGCCGTCCTGCATCGAGGCCGCGTGCTGGGCCGCTACCGGAAGGTGCATCTGCTCCGCGCAGAAGCCCAAGTCTTCTCCCCCGGAGCGACACGCGGCGCGCCACCGGTCTTCGATGTCGCTGGGGTGCCGTTCGGGATCAACATCTGCAACGATTTACAGTCCGCCAACGGCGCGGCTGAACTCGCGCGAGCGGGGGCGCGGGTGCTGCTCGCCCCCTGCAACAACATGCTCCCGGCGGCGGTCGCGCGCGCGTGGAAAGACCGCCACACCCCTGTGCGTGCGCAGCGGGCCAGGGAGAGCGGCCTGTGGGTGGTCACCTCCGACGTCTTTGGGAGGCGGGACGGCGGCGTGTCGTTCGGACCCACAGCGGTCATCAACCCGCAAGGAGTGGTCGTTGACCAAGTGCCATTAGAAGCACCGGGAATGTCGATCCTCGACACCGCGCAGCTCGGCTTCTTTCATCCTCAGTTCCGCGACGCAGGTCCTCAATCATCATAGACCACGCGTTTCGTCTGACACGTGACAAACGAAACCAACATGGACACAAAATGGACAAGGTCGACTTCAAGAAGGAACTCAAACAATTCTACCGTGCCTCGGCGCGCAAAGTGCAACAAGTCGACGTCCCTGAGTTTCGGTTCTTGATGATCGACGGCGCCGGTCCCCCTGGAACCTCTGAACAGTACAAACAAGCGGTGGAGGCGCTGTTCTCGGTCGCGTACACGGCCAAGTTCATGGTCAAGAAGGGGCCGCAGCAGCTCGACTACGGGGTGATGCCGCTCGAAGGGCTCTGGTGGGCCGACGACATGTCCGCCTTCGTCACCAACGACCGCGACGCCTGGAAGTGGACGCTCATGATCATGCAACCGGAGATCGTGTCGGCAGAGACCATCCACGAGGCGGTCGCGCAGGTGCGCCGCAAGAAGGGGCTGCCCGGACTGGACGCGCTGCGATTCGAGGCCTGGGAGGAGGGTCCGTGCGCGCAGGTGCTGCACGTGGGGCCGTTCACTGACGAGGGCCCGACCATCGCGCGGCTGCACGAATTCATCGAACGCGACGGGAGCCTTGCGGGGAAGCACCACGAAATCTACCTGAGCGACATTCGACGGGCTGACCCGTCCCGCTGGAAGACCATCATTCGCCAGCCGAGGACGGCAGCCGCACCCACGGTCCCTGGCCTCTGACGTTCGCCCATGATCACTAAACTCCCCCGCTGGGTCGAAGTCGGCGGGTTCCTGTTGTCCTGTATTGCCGGCGCCACCAACGCGATCGGGCTGCTCGGTTTCGAACACCAAGCGGTCTCCCACCTGACCGGCACCTCCACGCTGCTCGGCGTCGCCATGGCGGAGCTCGGCTGGGCGGAGAGCGCGCACCTGCTCGGCATCATCTTCTCGTTCGTGCTCGGCGCCGCCGGCGCGGGCGCCATCATCGGTACCGCGGCGCTGCAGCTCGGCCGCCGATACAGCGTCGCGCTGGTCATCGAGGCGCTGCTCCTGCTCGGCGCGATGGGCGCCCTCACCGGTGACTCCACGTTCGGCCACTACCTGGCGTCGGCGGCCTGCGGGCTGCAGAACGGCATGGTGAGCACGTACAGCGGCGCGGTGGTGCGCACCACGCACATGACGGGGCTGTTCACCGACTTGGGCACCATGCTCGGCGCGTCGCTCCGCGGCCATCGGTTCCACGTCCGCCAGGCGACCATGTACCTGGTGCTCATCGCCGGGTTCATCCTCGGCGGCGGCATCGGCGCGCTGCTGTTCGGCCACGTTCAGTTCTACGCGCTGCTGTTCCCCGCCGGCGGAGCGGCCGCGCTGGCGATCGTCTACTGGGTGTTCCGCCTGTACCGCAGCTACACGAGCCCGTAGAACAGCGGCTCCCCGAACGGCGCGCGACGCCCACTCCACGGCAGGCCCCATGCGTAGAATCGACGACTTCAAACCGTTCGTCCCGTCCAACGACCACGCCGTGTCGCAGGCGTTCTACGAACACATGGGCTTCACCATCAACTGGGCGAGCGAAGAAGTGGCCGAGATCGACACCGGCTTCGGGTTTCGCTTTCTGTTGCTGCCCAAGAACCACAACAACTACGCGCACAGCCTGATGCTGCACTTCATGGTCAACTCGGCCCAGGAGTGGTTCGAGCACTTCATCGCGATCGGCCTCACGGACAAGTTCCCGGGCACCAAGGTCGCGCCGCCCGAGCTCATGCCGTGGGGGTTGCTCGTGTGCCACGTGTGGGACCCCGCCGGCGTGTTGCTGCACTTTGCCGAGCGGCCGGCAGAGCGGCTGCCAGAGCAGTTGGAGCCGGTAGAAACGGCCGAGTAGCTGCACCTCCAGGCGGTCGCCGACTAACCTCCCCCAGCCCAATCGCTCCTATGGACTACTTCGAACTCAACCGGAAATCGTGGGACCTGCGCGTGGCGACCCACGTGAAGTCCGACTTCTACGACGTACCCGGCTTCCTCGCCGGCGCCACGTCGTTGCGTGAGATCGAACTGGCCGAGCTCGGCGATGTCGCGGGCAAACGGCTGCTGCATCTGCAGTGCCACTTCGGGCTCGATACGTTGTCGCTGCAGCGAATGGGCGCGCAATGCACCGGCGTGGACATCTCGCCGGTCGCGATCGAACAGGCCCAGGCGTTGGCGAAGCAGACGGAGCTCGGAGCGCAGTTTGTTTGCTCCAACGTGTATGCATACGAGCGAGGCGACGCGCCTTTGTTTGATGTTGTGTTTACATCCTACGGCGCCGTGTGCTGGCTGCCGGACCTGGACCGGTGGGCGCGCACCATCGCGGCGAACCTGAAGCCGGGCGGCACGTTTTACACAGTGGAGTTCTCGCCGCTGTACGACCTGCTCGTCGGGTATCCGTACTTTGGTCCGAGCGAGCCGGCGGTCGAGTCGAGCGGCACCTACACCGACGACCCGGACGCGGTGCAGGCCGAGTACGCGGTGTGGACGCACCCGGTAGGGCGTGTGATCACGGCGCTGATCGGGGCGGGCATCGAGATCGAGTACGTGCATGAGTTTCCGTTCAGCCCCTACGACTGCTTTCCGGAGCTGACCGAACAGGAGCCTGGGCGCTTCGTGATGACGCACCAGGAGCATGCGGTGCCGATCGTCTACTCCATCAAGGGCCGCCGACGGGCCTAGGGCGCAACCGAATGCCGGACTGCGCCCAACGATATGCCACGCGGGCTATCGCGGCGCCGACAGGTGCGCGAGCTCGGCGGCGTCGAAGGTGAAGTTCGAGAAGCGCATCTCGTGCATGTAGTGCGCCGGGTCGTCGCCAACCTTGGCGGTGATCGGGATGCGGGTGGCCAACCACATGCCGCCGAGTTGCTCTTGGTCCAGGTAGTGCGCGGTGCCCACGGCCATGCGCATGGCGTCACGGACGGTAAAGTGCACCAGGCCCACGCGTCCGGTCTCCGCTTCGATGTACACGAGATACTGGTCCACATCCGGCGAGGCCTCGACGCTACCCCACGACAGGAAGACCACCTCGTAGGCGACGCCGCGCACCGTCTCGCTGCCCACGTAGCGGACCACGCCCGCCTCCGTCATGCGCAACGGAAGCTCCAGGAAGTAGTGTGCGGTAGGCAGCGCGAACGCGATCTTCGGATTGTCGGCGTGTGACACAACGCCGGCCGTCGTCTCCCACGGTTGGCCATCGGAGACGCCCCAGCTGTCGCCCGCGCGGCTGCCGTCGGTGAAGTCGATACGCGACTCAAAGCTGTGACTCCGCTGCGTCACGCGGCCGCGCACGAACGGCTCCGGCCACGACGTCATCATGGCCGGCAGGCCCACCCACTCGTCCTCGAAGTCGAAGCTGCGCACCGGACTGGCCGTGAAGCCCTCCGCGCCGCCGTGGGCTTCCAGCATGCTCGCCAGCAACGCACGGCCGCGCGCCTCGCGGTCCGGTTGCGCGGCCACCGTGATCACACTCGGTCGAATGTCAGCGAGGGGGCCCCCGGTCGAAATCAACGCGACAGCAACGCCGGCGGCCACCAGCAACACGACAAGGAGGCCCATAAACAATCGCTTCATCGAAACACTCGGGAGGTCGGGCGCTGGTGTGCGGTGAACAAGCATCGTTCCAGCGCGACGGGCCAGTGAGGGGGAGACAGAGAACGTGGTGTTCATCTGCCCTAAGCGGCGTTAAAGAACGACCGGTCAAGAACCTAAACCCGACATGCGCGCGACGCAAGATGCGACCCACAATCTGTCGAATGACTTTCCACAACACCCATTGTCCAAGAGCGAAACTTGCTGCTAGGGTGCCAGCACACCAACCCAGTTTCCGTTTGAGCTCGCTTCGTTCACACACCGAACGCAGGCCCATTGCACCCAATCTGGGCGGCCTGCGCGTGGGGCAGACCATGACGCGTGAGACCACAATTCAGCGGCCCATCGACACATGGCCTCCCGACGATGGCGCCACGCGCGTGGAGTTGAAGAACGCCTACAGCCACCTGTCTTTGTTGCTTCGGCACGCCCCCGAGACCGTCGGCTTGACGGTCAACTCCGCTGGATGGGCCAACGTCGATGAGCTCATTCGGCGGTGCGTGCACTCGGCGGTGCCGCTCACGCGCAAGTTGATCGGCGAGGTGCTCGCGCATCATCCCACGTGTGCGTTCGAGCTCTCGGCGGACAGCCGCCACATTCGCGCCAAGGGCGGGCACTCCGTCCCCGTCGACGTGGGGCTGCTGGTCTCGATCCCGCCGACCACGATGTACCACGGCACGGCCACGCGCTTTCTCGCTTCCATTCGCTCCCACGGGCTGGTCCCGCGACACACCAAGCACTTGTATGTGTCGCCGATACGGGAGATCGCGCTCGCGATCGCAGCGCGTCACGGCGATCCTGTGGCGCTGCGCCTCGACGTGAACGAGCTGGTCCGCGACGGCTTCAACTTCTACGTCACCGCGCAAGACGAGTGGATGACGTCCCACGTGCCGCCCAGGTACATCGACTTCGGACACGCCGAGCGAGCAGAAGCCCGCCAGCGGCCAACGCTGGGCTAGCCACCAGCGGCCGACGGTTCGTTCGCTGCGCGCGCGCTACGCGTGGACGCCATGCGCCGAATCCCCTACACCGGAGGAGCGCCCCACTACCCCGATCCGGTCCCCATGCGTCTCCGCACGTCCGCCACCTCTTGCGACCGCCGCAGCGTCTACCGCCTCCGCGGGAGCCTGCTCGGCGCCTGCGTGTTGAGCGCCAGCATCGCCGGTTGTGGGCTCTCCGTAGACGGCCTCCCGCCCGAGCTGTCCGGCGCCGCGCGCGACGTTGGCGCCGATACCCACACCGCCGCCAACGACGCCGCACAGCCGGACACAGAGCAACCGGTCGACTGGGGCGTATGGACCCCGTGGGCGCTGGTGCTCGAGCGGCACAGCCGCGGCTCCTGCTTCGACTACGACGGGCTCATGGACGACCCCGAGGCGATGACCGCGCTCGCAGACGCCGTGGCGGTGTTTGCCGAGCTCGACGCCACGACGCTGGAGTCCGCGGACGCCCAGCGCGCGTACTGGTTCAACGCATACAACACGTTCATGGTGCAGACCGTCGTCGACGGGTACGCCGTGTACGAAGGCGCCTCCATCTTGTTGCCGTTCGAGGGCCAACTCGCGTTTCGGGCGGAGCGCTGGGAGGCCTCCGGTCGCACGCTCGCGCTCAACTACATCGAGCACGCGATCCTCCGAGAAGACCTTGAGAAGGCCCGCCTCGACCCGGGCCCGCTTGCCGACGACCTGCTCGCCCTCGGAGCGAGCGCAAACGCCGGCGAGCCATTCGATGTGCGCCTACACTTTGCCCTCAACTGCGCCTCTGTGGGCTGCCCCGACTTGCGGCCCGAGCCCTACATCGCGGACCAACTCGACGCGCAGCTCGAGGCGCAGACGGTCGCGTTCCTGAACAACCCTCGTAAGGGCGCCGGACTGCTTGGAATCAGCGACCTGCTGCTCGGTCTGTACCCCGACGACTTCGAGCGAGAAGCCGGCTCGGTGGTCGCCTATGTGCACCGCTACAACCCAGAGGCCGACGGGGCTCAACGCATCACGTACGACTGGGCCCTGAACGGCTGTGAGTGAGTTCGGTGCACAGCTCGGTGCCCAAGTCAGCGCGCTGCTCGACCCGCTGCACGGGACCATCACCACCGGTTGGTTCGTCCTCGCCGCGGTGACCTTCCTGGTGCTGCAGTTCGTGTCCGCCCCGTACGGCAAACACGTGCGCGACGGCTGGGGCCCGACCCTGCCCAACTGGCTGGGCTGGATGATCATGGAGACGCCGCCGATCGTCATGTTCGCGTGGTGCTTCGCGGTCAGCGACCGGCACACGAACCTGCCGGCGATCGTGTTCCTGGCCATGTTCCTGACCCACTACGTGTACCGCGGCTGGATCTATCCGTTTCGCCTCCGCACGGCGGGCAAACGCATGCCGTTGTTGGTCTGCGCCCTCGCCTTCTGCACCAACATCTGCGTGGGCTGGATTCAGGCGCGCTGGCTGTTCACGCTCGGGCCCGAGCGCGCCATGAGCTACCTGTACGACCCCCGATTCATCGTCGGTTGCCTGCTCTTCGCGTTCGGCTTCTGGCTCAACCATGACAGCGACGCGCGGCTCCGCAACCTGCGCGCGCCCGGCGAGACCGGATACAAGATCCCCAAGGGCGGCGGCTTTCGCTTCGTATCGTCGCCGCACTACCTGGGCGAGATCATCGAGTGGACGGGCTGGGTTCTGGCCACGTGGGGCATGCCCACGCTCGCGTTCCTCATGTGGACGGTCTGCAACCTGGCCCCGCGCGCCCACGAGACCCACGCCTGGTACCTGGACAAGTTCCCCGAGTACCCGAAGTCCCGCCGGCGCCTCATCCCGTTCGTTTGGTAGTGCGAGGTCTGTCGGGGCCCGTTGACCCCGCCGTCTGTAGCGGTTCCGTGACAGCACGGTGGCGCGCTGGATCGCATCGCCCAGGCCACGTACAACGATAGCCGCGCTTCGTCCCTACCCGCAGACTCGACATGGCCTCATCGAACTCCCGCTTCGTCCGCGACCCCAACTCCGGGCTGCTCGTTCCGCGTCACACGCTGCGCCAAGCGCCTCCTACGCGCCGTAAGTTCTTGCGCGGGATGGCCGCCCTCGGCGCCGCGCCGCTGCTCGGCTGCGGGGCAGAGGCCGAACCCGTTGGGTCAGACGCGGGCGCCACCGGCGACGTGAGCACGGGCGATGTGCGCGTCGACACAACACAGGACGTGGGATTCGACACCGACGCGACCGCTGACGCCGCTGCCGACGCCGCTGCCGACGCCGTGACCGCCGCCGCGACCTTCCGATTCGCCGTCGTCGCAGACACCCACATCATCGACGAGTGGTACACCGGCCCCGAGAACAGCCCGCTCGACACCGAGTCCATGTTCCACACCGAGACGCGGTTCACCGCCGTCCGCGACCGCATCAAGTCGCTGGAGACGCCGGTAGACTTTGTCGTCCACCTCGGCGACCTGATCCACGACTACCCGCCGGGTGACCTCGAGTTCATGGCCACCAACACCACGCGCCTGGACACCGCCGCGGCGCTGCTGGACGGCTTCGGCGTGCCCACACACATGTGCTTCGGCAACCACGACTACGAGTTCCGTCGCGTCGACCGCGAAGACACCCACGCGTTCTTCGAAGAGAAACTTGGCGTGAAGCCGTGGAGCAGCTTCGACCACCAGGGCTGGAAGTTCATCCAGCTCAACTCCTACACCGGCGCCACGCACGCGATGGACGGCCCTCAGGGGCGCAACGGGTCGCTCGGCGAAGAACAACTCTTGTGGTTGGAAGCGGAGCTCGCCGAAGGCAAGCCGACGTTCATCTTCATCCACCAAATGTTAACAATCATGGAGACGGTCGAGGTCGCCGACCTGGGCCTGCACATGTTGCTCGAACGACACAAAGACACCGTCGCTTACGTGTTGTCCGGACACACACACCGGTGGATCGACTTTGGCGACCAGTACGGGCCGCTGCACCGCGTGATCGGCGCCACGCGCTACGACGAGGACTGCTTCGTCATCGCCGAGGTCAACGTCACCGACGGCACGTTCCAGTTGCTCAACGAGGACACGTGGATCGCGTTCAGCCCCGAGTCCAACCGCTGGGAAGAAGTCTAGTCACGGCGGTAGGTTAGCGCGACGCCCAGACCGAGAAACCGGCGCTACGCTTCGGGCGTGGGCGGCTGGTAGAACTGGGCGTACCACTTGCGCAGCTTCATGATCGGGCCGTCGCTGGCGCACAGCAGCGGCACCTCGCGGAACACCTTGTTCTCCCAGATCTGCACGTCCTCCAAGAACCCGGTCGTCAGGTTCTCGACATACATCTCGGCCATCTTCTCGACCATATCCGGCTTGTCACCCACACGGAGTGACACGCCAAACCGTAAGTCGAGCGTGTTCTCGTCGATCATTGTGTGTGCGTTCACCAGGTAGGCGTGCAGGTATCCGCGCATGTCGGAGATCTGAAATCCGGGGCCGTAGTACGTGGCCTCGATCGAGAAGTTGTCTTTGCCGCCGCCGCGCGGGTACGCCACGCCGGAGGTACGTTGGATGGCCCGCACCTCGTCAAACTCGTTCTCAAACGTGTCCACGTGAGTGCCATGTACCGGCTGAAAGTGGCCCACATCGACCACGTTCTCGACGATCTCACGGGAGTGGGTGTTGATGCGCATGCGGCTGTGGCGCCACGGCATCCAGCCCGCCTCTTCGCTGACCGGGAGCTGCGGCGGCTCGAACGTGGGAGCCGCGCCGGTGGCGTCGAACCACACGTACACCATGCCGTTCAGCTCGCGCGTGGGGTACGCGTTGAGCTTCGCCTTCTTGGGCGGCTGCCGGTCGCAGTACGGAATCTCGGTGCACTGCCCGGAGTCACCGTCGAACCGCCAGTTGTGGAACGGGCAGCGAATCGCGTTGCCCTCGACCACGCCGCCGGCGCCCAGGTGCGCGCCCAAGTGCGGGCAGAAGCCGTCCTTGATGCGCACTTGGCCGTCCTCGCCCCGATAGCAAACCTGCGCGTCGCCGAAGTAGTTCATCTGTAGGACGCCGCCGACGGGAAGCTCGTCGGAGAAGGCGACCATGAACCAACCGCGGGGGAATCCTTCGAAAGTGGGGCGTGCCATGCGAACTCATCGGGGTACAGTCTAAGAACGCCGCCACTAGAACACGTTTCAGTTTACGAGGCAACCGGCTGTCCCTCGACAAGCTCGGGATGATTTTGTTGGGTGAACATCCGCCGAGGTTCGCCGCTCGAGTAGCCCCGGGGGCTGCCGCTCGAGTAACCCCGAGGGCTTGCCGACGAGTAGCCCCGCGGGCTTGGCTAGTACCCCTGAAGCGTCGCCCAGCGGCGACGGTGCCAAGCGGCATCGCCGAGCGTCGTGTCCGCGCCGCGGTGACGCTTGAGGAAGAAGCCGATGTCGTACTCGTCGGTCATGCCGACGCCGCCGTGGAACTGGATTCCTTCGTTGGCGGCAAGCTCGAGCGCCTGGCCGGCTTTGGCTTTGGCGAGCGACGCCATCGCGGGCGCGTCGTCCTGGTTCGCGTCGATGGCTCGAGCGGCGAGCATGACGGCGGAGCGGGCCATTTCGACCTGGATGAACACCTTGGCGGCGCGGTGCTGCAGCGCCTGGAAGCTGCCGAGCGGCGCACCGAACTGCTCGCGTTCACGCAGGTAGGCGAGGCTGAGCTCCAGCGCGCGCGTCGCGGCGCCGAGCATCTCGGCAGCGATACCGACCAACGCGCGGTCGAGGATCGCGTCGAGCACTTCGCCCGCGCCTCCCACAGCGCCGATGATTTGGCTTGTGGAGACGTGGACGCCGTCGAGGGTGATGGTGGCCGCGTCGCGCTCGTCAACGCGCCGCTGGGGGGCAATGCCGAGCTCGGAGGCTGGAACCAGGAACAGCGTGCGTCCGTCCGCGGCGTTCGACGCGCCGGAAGTGCGGGCCATCACGAGCACATTCGTGGCGGCGGACGCGTCGAGCACGTGCGCTTTGGACCCCGTCAGGCGCCAGCCGTCGCCGTCCCGCACGGCCTCGCAGCGGCATCGGCGCAGGTCGTAGCGAGTGTCGCGCTCGGCGTACGCCAGGGCCACCACGCGGCTGCCATCGGCGACGCCGGGCAGCCACTCGGCGCGCTGCTCCAGAGTGCCGGCAGCGGCGATCGCGGCGCCGCCGAGCAGCGCGCTGGACCACAGCGGCTCGGTCGCGAGGTTCCGTCCCAACGTCTCGAGCACGAGCACGAACTCGGTCATGCCAAGGCCGAGCCCGTCGAACTCCTCGGGCACGATGAGGGCGGTCCAGCCCATGTCGACCATCTGGTTCCAGAGCTCCGGGCTGTGCGCCGGCTCACCCCGGCGGCGACGGAAACGCTCCAGGGACACATGCTCGTCTACGAACCGGCGGGCGGTGTCGGCGAGCATGTTCTGCTCTTCAGTCAGTATAAAGTTCACTTGTTCTCTCAGAGACTTACGAGTCGATAATCGGGGCCGGCCATAGGTCGTTCAGCGGCTCAGCGGCTCAGCGGCTCAGCGCGGGCGGATTGGCGCAGCGGCGCAGCGGGGGGATTGGCGAAGGGCGCTACTTCAGGCCGAGCACGTGCTTGGCCATGATATTGAGCTGCACTTCAGACGTGCCGCCCTCGATCGAGTTGCCGCGCGAGCGCAGCCAATCCCGGGTCATCTGGCGTTCGGTGTCGGTCCACGCGTCGCCCTCCCAGCCGGCCGATTGCGGCCCGAGCAGGCGCATTCCCAGCTCCCAGCGCCGCTGCTTCAGGTCACTGCCCGCGACCTTGAGAATCGAGCTCTCGGAGCCCGGCGCTTGGCCGCTCTTCATCGACTGCACCACCCGGTGGATGGTGGCGGCAAAGCAGCGCTCGTCCATGGACCACGCGGCGAGGTCGTCGCGGATGACGTCGTCCGGCAGCGGCCCTTCTTCGGTGTCGGTCGCAAGGCGCGCCAGCTGCACCAGCTCGGAACGCGCGGCCTGGAGCTGCCCGCCGATCGCGGAGCCGATCATCGAGCGCTCGTAGCCGAGCAGCGCCTTGCCGATACGCCAACCGTCATCGACGTCGCCGACCACGTTCGCCGCCGGCACGCGGGCGTTCTCGAAGAACGTCTCGCAGAACGGCGACGCGCCGCTGATCAGCTCAATGGGCCGCGCCGACACGCCGGGCGTATCCATGTCCACGAGAATGAACGTGATGCCCTGCTGCTTGCGCGGCAGATTCGCGTTGGTGCGCACGAGCGCGAAGATCCAGTCCGACTGATCGGCGTGTGATGTCCACACCTTCTGCCCGTTGAGCACAAAGTCGTCGCCGTCGCGCTCGGCGCGAGTGCTGAGCGACGCGAGGTCGGAACCAGCGCCGGGCTCCGAGTAACCTTGGCACCAGCGAATCTCACCGCGGACGATGCGCGGCACATGCAGCGCCTTCTGCTCGGCGTTTCCGTAGTCGAGCAGCGTGGGCCCAATCATCGCGAGCCCGAAGCCCACAAGGGGAGGCGGCAGCTGCATCTCGACCAGCAGGTTGTTGATCACCTCGGCCTGCTGCTTGTTCAACCCGCCGCCGCCGTACTCCACCGGCCAGTCGGGCGCGGTCCAACCCTTGTCGAGGCTTACGTGCAGCCAGCGTTTGACGTCATCCGGCAGCTCGGGGTGCTTCTTGCCACCCCAATAGCCGTCGAACCGACCGGTTCGGGTGCCGTACAGGGAGGCCGGAGCGTTGTCGGCGATCCACTGCCGGGCTTCTTCGCGAAAGTCGTCCAAGGACATCGTAGGCGGGGGAATCAGGGGGGTGCGGCGCGCAATTGAAACACGTTTCAGTTTGCCTGCGCAAGCACAACCCCTGCCGCTACAAGTTGGTCGGCAGGCGCGGGGCGGGACGCGGCGTCGGGTCGGGTGCCGGCGTCGGGTCGGGTGCCGGGGTGGGTGTCGGCTCGGGGGTCGGCGCAGGCTCGGGCGTCGGCGTCGGACGAGCGGGCGCTACGGGGCCGTCCAGGCTGCGCGGCGGGCCGGTGGTCGGCGTCGGCGTTGGTGTTGGCGCGGGCGTCGGCGTCGTGTTCCCGCGCAGCGTCGGCGCGGGCGTTGGCGTCGTGTTGCTTCCGCCCGACCGCGTGTTACCGCGCTGCCCAGAGCGGCAGGTGTCGAGCGCGCCCCAGTACGTCATCGCGAGCGGACGCGAGTAGTTGTTCTGCAGCTCGACCACATGCTCGTCCGCGCGCACGCAGTTTCCAGCGCGCAGCTCGCGCTCGATATTCGTCACCAGGTTGTCGACCACTTCGAGCCGATTCACCGCGTTCTGCACCACCTGGAAGTCGCCGGCGCCCTCCAGCTGTAGCGGGCGGAGCAGCGCTCGGGTGCGCGCGCGGTCTCCGATCTCAAGCGCCGCGAGCGCGGCCGTGACCGTGTCTCGCACCTCGTCCTCGACCGGCGCCGCCGCGACCTCGGGCTCTTCGTCACCCGACCCATCCAGCGACGTGCCCGAGCCCGCTCCCACGAGGGGGCCGTTACCAGCGCCGTTGGCTTCATCGGCAGAAACCGTTGGGTCCTCCGGTCCATCGACCGGGTTCTCCACCAGCGGCACCTCCGCTTCGTCCGAGCCTCCGAACGCGCGGAACAACACCGCGATGCCGATCAAGATGACCACCAGCGCGCCCACGATCATCGCGACGTGCCCCGTGGACCGCTGCGCGCGCACTGGCCGATGCAGCGGCGCGGCGAACGGGTCGTCATCCTCGTCGCCAAAGCTGAACGAATCGCGGCCTTTGTTGCCGAGCGAGTAGTCGCCGCTCGGCGAGCTGGAGCGCGACGCGCCCAACGAGAAGCCGTCGTCCGCGTCCGGCGTGGCACCCAACTCGTACGCCTCCGTGGACGCAGCCACCCCCATCGCCTGCGAGCCCAACGCGTAGTCCGGCTCGGCTCCGTGGGTGAGCACGCGCCCGCGCGACGGATTCGCCGACGGCCCCAGTTCGGACGGCCCCGAGGGCGTCACGTCCTCGAACATCAGGTCGGCGGGGCCGCGTTGCGATGGGCCACGGCCCATGCCCCGACGACTCTCGCGGTCTTTGCTGAGTTCCAGGCCCATGTCGGGTCCCAGCTCAAACGGCCCATCGGAGTCGAGGGTGTTGTCGGTGAACAGCTCGGGCGCCGGCCGACGGCCTGACGCGGGCGGGGCGACGCGCGCTTGGGAGTGCGACGCCGTCAGCGCCACGCCTTCGATCCTCTCCAGCTCGGCCGCCAGGTCGTCCATGGTCTGCGGGCGCAGCGACGCGTCCTTCTGCAGGCCCCGGGCCACCAACTGCGTGAGCGGCGTGGGCAGCGGCGCGGTGGTCGCGCGGTCGAGCGCCGGCGCCGGCTCACGGATGTGCCGCTGAAGCAGCGCCAGCTTGTTCTTACCGCGGAACGGCGGGTGACCGGCGAGCATGGTGAACAGGCAAACACACAGCGAGTAGATATCGCTGCGCTCGTCCACCTCGCGGCCTGCCGCCTGCTCCGGCGACATGTACTCGGGCGTACCGAACGTGACGCCGGTCTGCGTCAGCGCGGCGAACGACGAGTCGTCATCCAGAATCTTCGCGATGCCAAAATCGAGCATCTTGATGCTGACCCGACCGCTCGGCGACTCCATCACCATGATGTTGTCGGGCTTCACGTCGCGGTGGATGATCGACTGCCGGTGCGCCGCAGACAGTACGTCGGCCGCTTGCTGCGTGATGCGGAGCGCAGACTTGACCGGGAGGTGGCCGTCGCGCGTGATCATCTCCTTGAGCGAGATGCCCTCGACGAACTCCATCACGATGTAGAGCGTGCCGTCGTCGAGGCGCCCGAAGTCGTAGATCGAGACGGCGTTCGGGTGGTTCACGCGGCAGGCCGAGCGCGCCTCGTTGAAGAACCGCGCGGCGAACTCTTCGTCGTCCGCGAAGCGTCGATGCAGGAACTTGACCGCGACGCGCTGGTTCAGCTCCGCGTGGCGCGCCGAGTACACTTCGCCCATGCCGCCGCGCGCGATGCGCTCGATGATCTTGTAGTGCTGCGACACCATGCGCCCGACAAACGGGTCGTCGCTCGGGGGTGCGTAGTCGATGGCCTCGCCGCAGTTCGGGCAAAAGCTGGAGCCGTCGTCGACGTTGCCCTTACAGCGGGCGCATTGGATGATGTGCTCTGACATTCTTAACTCAGCCCGGCCGGGGGTGGGGGCGCGTGCTGGGGACTGTATGACGGGTGAGGCGATGACGCCAATTCCCGGTGAATCACGGCACGCGTCCTACACCAACGCACAATGTCGGGATACGGCCTGCAAAACGCACTGAGCACGCGAACCGTGGGGCTCGCGTGCTCAGTGGTTGGGTGTGCAGAAGCACGGGCGCGGACGGCCGCGCGGGCTACTCGGCGCGGGCTACTCGGCGCCGACGACCGAAGCCGCGATGCCCGTCAGCGGGAGGCCAATGCTGGCCGCGTCCGGTGTGCCATCGCCGTCGGTGTCGATGTCGTCGACCACCAGCAGGTTCAGCAGGTTCGCGATGGTGGCCGGGTCGACCGGCAGCGACTCTGCGGGCACGGCCTCGAGCGCGGCGAGCAGGTCAGCGCGCGGAACCGCGCCACCGAGGACACCGTCCAGCGATACGATCACGCCGTCTTCGATGACGATGTCGCCCTCGAATCGCACGTCGTACAGCGTGATGGCCAGCACGGCGTCGCCGAGCGGAATCTCGAACGGGAACACCGTGCCGCGGCCGCCCGCGGTGATGCGGTTGCCGGCGCGCGTGGCCGCCAGAGTCACGAGCGGCTCGCAGGTGTCAGGGTCGAGCGTGCCGCGGTCCACCACGTACTCACAGTCCTCGGTCTGGAAGTCGCAATCCGCGTTGTCCGCGTCGAGCTCCGCCTGGAAGATGGAGATGCGGAACGGGTTCAGGGCGATGTTGTCCACGTCGAGCACGAGCATGAGCGAGCCCTCGGCGACCGAGTCCACGAGAGAGTCGTTCGCGAAGCCGCCGATCACGCCGAGCGCGTTGTGCAGGCCCGCGGAGCAGTCCGTGCGCGGCGCGCAGGTGGCGGGGTTCACGTCCAGGTCGAGCGCTTGGCCCGGCTGGCCGCCGTCGCCGATGAGCAGGCCGGTGACCTTGATGGCTTGCAGGCCGAACGTCGGCTCGCAGACGCATTCGGATACGCCCACGCAGACGCCCGCGTTGCAGGTGTCTTCCACGGTGCAGGCCACGCCGTCGTCGCAGGGGTTACCGGTGAGCGGCGTGGTGAAGCAGCCGTCGTCCTCGTCGCACTCGGCGGCCAGGCACACGTTGTCGGCGTCGCACAGCACGGCATCGCCACCGCAGGCCATCTCGGCGCAGGAGTCGCCCTGCGTGCAGGCGTTCCCGTCGTCACACACGGCCTCGTTGGCCTCGTAACTGCAGTTGCCGGACTCCGGCTCGCAGATGTCCGTGGTGCACGCGTTGCCGTCGTCGCAGATGGACGTGGTACCGGTGCAGCAGGGGTTCAGGTTCGGCAGGTAACTGCACCCGACGATGGGGTCACAGAAGTCGATGGTGCACTCGTTGCCGTCCACGCAGTTGGTTACGCCGAGCGGCTCGCACGCGCCCTCGTTGCAGACGTCGCCGGAGGTGCAGGCGTCGCCGTCGGAGCACGGCGCGGTGTTGAACGCGTTCACGCAGGCGCCCGTGTCCGGGTCGCAGCTGTCGTCGGTGCACACGTTGTCGTCACCGCAGTCGAGCGCCTCGCCCGCGCAGGAGCCGGCGGAGCACATGTCGTTCACCGTGCACGGGCTGCCGTCGTCGCAGGCGGTCTCGGCGGGGACGTCCGGGAACACACAACCCAGCTCGGGGTCACAGGAGTTCTCGGTGCAGGCGTTGCCGTCTTCGCACGCGAGCGGCTCGCCGACGCACGCGCCTTCGGCGTTACATGCGGCGTCGACCGTGCAGGCGTCGCCGGCGCAGGACGTGCCCACCGCGGCGGGCGTCCAAGCGGTCTGCGAGTCCTCGGGGCTGCACACCGAGCACGAGTCGCGGCGCGAAGGCGCCAGCTCGTCGTAGCAGGTGGCTCCGATCAGGCAGGTGTCGGCTTTGATCTCCCACACGCAGTAGCCCAGGTCCTCGTCGCACCGGTCGGTGGTGCACGCGAGGCCGTCGTTGCAGTCGGCGGTGGCGGTGCAGCGCGGCGGCGGCACGTCTTCGACCACATCCTCTGCCACATCTTCTTCGGCGTCCGGCTCGACGGCATCCGGCTCGACGGCGTCCGGCTCGACCGTGTCGACGCTGGTATCCGCGGCGGCGTCCTCTCCGACGTCGTCGTCGGTGTCGGCCTGCACGTCTTCGGTGGTGTCGTCGCCGGCGTCGGGCACGATGATCGCGACGTCGTCTTGCGGGTCGACGGGGTCATCCGAACACGCGCCGAGCGAGAGCAGGCAGACGAGGCCGAGAGACTTCAGTGTGTGTGTCTTCAATGTACGGGTCTTCATGGGGTCACCTCCAGCGAGCCACCGACAACGGTGTTGCCCTCATTGCGCCGCACTTGCGACGGGACGATTTCTACCGCTCCCGTGGCCCCATCGATGAGGCCCGAGATGTCGATCTCTGGCAGCGCGAAGGAGCCGAGCGAGTCGCCTCCGAGCGAGTCGAGAAGCGCTGGCACCAAGTTGTCGAGAATCAGGCCTTCGAACGTCGACTCAACGCTAATGAACGCTTCGTCGGTGACCTCGACCTGCATCTCAACACGCTCGATGTCGGTAATGGCGAAGGCGATCTCTCCGTCTGCCGCGCTCACGTCGAACGCGGCGCCCAGGCTCAGGTACAAGATGACCTCGAGCGGCGTGCCCAGCAGCGACATGCTCGCGTCAATGCGCAGGTCGCCGATGTGAGCGATGAGCGAATCCGCGCCGCAGTCGCTCGCGATGGGCTGCAGCATTCCGCTGGCCGAGAGTTCCAGGTCGGTGATGCCGTAGGCGCTCAGGTCCAGGTCACCGAGCAACGACTCGGGTACATCGAACTCCAAGAAGCCGCCGTTCCACGCCCCCCAAAGCAGCTGGCTGACGGTGTCGTCCGCGAGCAGGACTTCGAACGCGTCTTCCTCGAAGAACTCCAGTTGTTGTGGCGGGGTGCCGCAGCCGTTGCGCTCCGGGATGCCCAGGTTCGTGTACGGCACGACGGTGTCGCTGCTCACGATGGTGCGAAGCTCCAGGTTCAGGCCGTCGTCGTCCGAGGTGACCGCGTTGAAGTCACTGCTCAGCGCGATCACGACCGGCGCGCCCTCCGGGTCGATCGACGGGAAGTCGAAGTCGAAGTCCAGCGCGAGACCGGACAGCGCGTCGGTCAGCGAATCGCCAATCTGCTCGTTGAGCGAATCTTCGATGGTCGACTCAAGCTCGCCGGCGATAAAGCTGCTCGCGAGGGACAACAACCAGCAGCCGGGGCTAAACCCGCCGCCAGACAGGGTGGCATTCACGTTGTTCAGCGCGCCGGTCAGTGCGTGGTCCTCGACACCGAGCGCTACGACGGCAGACACCGACAGGCTCGTGGCCGCGTAGTTGCGGTTTCCGCCACAGGTCCACGCGTCGATGTTGAGCCGCACAACCAAGTTCGGAATCACAACGTCGAGCTCCAGACCTTCCGGCGTTGAATCCAGTGTCACTACCGGCGTGCCGAATGTAATCGGCTCGGCGACGTCTTCGCGGATGTTCACCTCCACGCCAGCCTCGTCAAACATCGGATTCTCCGGCAGCAACGCGGCCAGGTCGAACCCTTGGAGTACGGCGACCAGCACCTCGCTCACCGAGGCGAGCGCGACGTCGGAGATGTACAAGCCGAGGCCCTCTTCGCTGTAGCCCGTGCCCGCTTCCGGGTTAGGCAGCACGTAGGACTGCGAGAACGCGTACGACTGCACCACCTTGCGCGGCGAGCCCATGGCGTCTTCGGCTTCGATGACCAAGAAGTTGCCGCCGTTGTCCGGCTCCACTTCGAGCGAGAACGCGCCGCCGGCGCCCACGACCACGTCTGTACCGTTGATGGTGAACGTGTCGATGGTGCCCGCGCCGCTCTCCACGGTTCCGGTCACCGTGATGGTGCCAGTTCCCTCGTCCAGAATCGTCGCTGCGCGCGGCGGGTAGGTCACGGTGATGACCGGGCGGCAGGCATTCGACACGATCAAGGTGTTGCTGCAACCGTCCACCGGCCCGCAGGTGTCGATGGTGCACGCGTTGCCGTCGTCGCAGTCGAGCGGCGCTCCGGAAACGCACGCGCCATCGCCGCAGGTGTCTTCGACCGTACACACGTTGCCGTCGTCGCAGGCCGCCGTGTTGTTCACATAGCCGCAGCCGGTCTCCGAATCGCACGCCTCGTCGGTGCACACGTTGCCATCATCGCAGTTGAGCGGCTCGGTGCCGGGCACGCAGCCGCCCTCGGCGCA
Organism: uncultured Myxococcales bacterium; assembly: GCA_965367675.1. Taxonomy (GTDB): domain Bacteria; phylum Myxococcota_A; class Bradymonadia; order REDH01; family REDH01; genus CBDUJZ01. The sequence goes on from CBDUJZ010000017.1 coordinate 21,549, forward strand.
CACGTCGCCAACGGTGCAGGCGTCGTTGTCGTCGCACACGTCATCGTTCGGCAGGTTGGTCACGCCGACCGGCTCCACGCAGCGATCGTCGGTGCACACGTTGCTGTCGTCGACCTCGACCGCAACGCCGCGGCAGGCGCCCTCGGTGCAGATGTCGAACGTGGTGCAGGTGAGCCCGTCGTCGCACGGGTCCGTATTGAAGGGGTACACGCAGCCGAGGGCGGGGTCGCACGCGGCGTCGGTGCACGGGTTGTCGTCGGCGCACAGGTCGGCGATGGACCGTGACGCGCAGCCCACGTCGGGGTCACACCAGTTGAGCGTGCACAGGTTGCCGTCGTCGCAGTCGATTGGCTCGGAGTCCACGCAGGTGCCTTCCTGACAGATTCCGGGGGTGGTGCAGACGTCGCCGTCGTTGCACGCGATGCCGTCGAGCGGCTCCGTCACACAGCCCACGCCGGGCTCGCAGCGAGCGGCCATGCACGGGTTGTCGGACTCGCAGTGCAGCGTATCGCCGCCGGCCACGCACACGCCGTCGGTGCAGGTGTCGTTGAGCGAGCACGGGTCGTCGTCGAAGCACAGCCCGTCCTCCGGGATCGGCGCGCTGCTGCACTCACCAGTGTCCGCGTCGCACACGTCATCGGTGCAGGCGTTACCGTCGTCACACACAAAGAAGGTGCCCATGCAGGTGCCTTCGAAGCAGGTGTCCTCGCCGGTGCACAGGTCGCCGTCATCGCACGCGACGTCGTCCTGGTAGGACCACCCATCGGTGCTCACGACCACCAGGCAGAGCTCGCACGGGTTGTCGGGGTTCACGTCGCCGGAGTCGAAGCACGCGCCGTCGATGTCGCACTGGTCATCGGCGCAGCTGGGCTCCACGTCCTCGTCCGTGTCCTCCTCCGTGTCCTCGCCAACATCGGCCGCCGTGTCGGGCACATCCGCCGAGACGTCCGGCTCGATCTGCTCATCGCCCTCGATCACGTCGGACGCCGTATCGGTGTCCTCCCCGACGTCGACGGCGACATCTACACTGGGCGTATCAGCGGACGTGTCGCCGCCGGTATCACCTGTTCCAGATGGAGAATCACCACAGGCTGACAACGCAGCTACGGCAAAAATAGCGAGAAATCGGGTCGGGAGCGAGCGACGCATAGCAGGTCCCAGGGGTTAAGGATTGGCGTGGAGTCTACCCCCAGTTTCAGCACACCACAACACACACGACCTGCTTTGCGGCACGCAGTGCCACTTTCCCCGCCCGGCGCACCGAACTGCGTTCGATCAGTCGAACACGGCGATGCTCGCGCCTTCCGTTCCCGGACGCCGAATCACCGACACCGACCGCGTGCCGTTCAGCGTAAACCGCGTCGAACGACCGTCCCCCGCCAGGTACAAATCGAGGCCGCTCAGGAACGGGAACGACGCGAACGCGCCCACGCTCGTGAGCTCGCTCTCCATGTTGTCGTTCTCGTCGTATGCGAACAGCGCGATCATATTCGTCTCGGCGTTCGCGGTGGTCTCCAGCAAAGCCTCGGTCCCACCGATGGTCAGCGTGTCGGTGCCCGCCAACAGGCCGCGGCTGGCCGAGAACACCGCCAGCACGGCGGCCGGACGGTCAAACGGCAGCTGCGACACCACCGTACCCGCGATCGAGTTCGGCGGCGGCATGGTGCGCAGGTAGATGTGCCCGTTGCTGCGCCGCTGACGCTCCCGATAGTACGAAATGGGGATGGAATCGCGGTCCGGCCCGGTCACGCGGAACTCGTAAGCCGCCGTCTCCAGCGCCTGAATCGGGCCCCAGTAGCCGTCCGCACCGACCGTAAACGTCTGGACGGGGTCATCGCGGCGACGCGAGCCGTCCTGCTCCGAGATCAGGTACACGCTCACCGTGGCCCCTACCGGCACCTGATTCTCGCCGAGCGTCACGACGCGCCCCGCGAGCACCACGTTCGCGTCCGGCTCGATGTCGGTGGTGCTCGGAGCCTCGTCCGCGATGAAACGGTACATGGCCTCGAACGCCTCGGCGCTGGTCGCCACGGCGTAGTGATCGGCGCCGTCGAGCGACACGTTCGTGGCCCCTTCCATGGGCCCGCTGTCGGTGACGATCAGGTCGTCGGGCGAGTACAGGTTGAGCGTGGGCACGAGCGCGTCCGCGGGTCCCGCGATGCGGGCGTAGCTGTTCGAAGCCACGTGCACGTAGCGGGCGACCTTGGCGGCGTGCTCCTCAGAGCGCAGGTAGGTGTATCCGAGCTTTCCGCCGGCCGAGTGCCCCACCAGTGTGACCTGCGCAGCGCCCGTCTCGGCGAGCACGTCATCGATGAACGCGTCGAGCAGCGCGCCATTGTCGGCGCCCACCGCGAGGCTGTTCCAGTCGAAGATGTAGAACGTGTCTTCGCACCACCCGTTCGACGCGAACCGCTGCACTTGGCTGGCCCACGTGTCGCCGGAGGCCAGGAAGCCGTGCGCCATCACGACCGGCCCGTGGCTGTCGTCGCAGTCGCGAACATCCGCGTCGGTGGCCGCGTCATCGGCGTCGCCTTGCGTGACATCGACCGCCACGTCGTCGGTACCTCCGGTGTCCGGTGGACCCTCGGGTCCGTCATCTCCGCAGGCGCCGAGCATCAAGAGCGCAGCGGCCAGGAGCGTGGCTCCCATCCGAGGGCGAGCTTCGCGCAGCGGATGTGCGGGGGCGGCAGAGCGCGCGGGCGCGGCGACGAGCGGAGGTGTTTGCATCATGTCGGTCAGGCGATAGAGGCGAAGCGGGGCTTCAATCTCCGCCATTGTGGTCACGTTCCCCGAACTTGGGAAGGGGCGCAGACGCCGGTGTCAGGCGGCCGTCCAGGTGCGCAGCGTCACCATCCGCGGGCGCCCTGGCTCACGATCCGCGCTGCTGCTCGCGCTGTCGATCTCGGGGCCCGGCGCGGTCTGTGCGTTCAGGTCGATCTCGTCGCTGCCGCGGAGCTCCATTCGCACGATTCGCAGCGCCAGCCGCTCCAAGCCGTCGAATACGTCCGGCATTCGGAGCAGGCCCTGCAGGTGCGGTGGGTCCTCTCGGCGCCAGATGTGCCGCGATAGCGCCTCTCCGAGCAGCTCGAGCGATTCGCCGTCGGCACAGGTGATGCGCAGGAACCCGCCTTCGCTGAGCGGGATCGCCTCGACCACCTGGCAGTCGGTATGAAGGCCGAGCAGGCAGAACGCGACGGCGTCGATGACGAAGCGATCGAACGGCGCCGGCATGCCGGACACAAAGATGGTCAAACCAGCGCCGCGCGCGCGCGCCAGCGCCTCCGGCGGGAACCGGTCGCGGTCGATCAACTCGGCGCCCGCCTCCACCCACTCGGCCAGCTCGTCCGGGCCCCAGCCCGAGGCCGTGTACGTGTCGAAGTCGATCCGGCAGCCGGACGCGCTCCGCAGCAGGGTCGGCGAAGCGAGCACTTTGGCGCCCAGCAAGATGCAGCCCGACAGGTCGAGGCCGCGCAGGTTGGCGCCGGTCAGGTCAGCGCGCTCCAACCGCGCGCCGATCATCGACGCGTCGAGCAGCGAGGCGTTGCGGAAGTCGGTGTCGACCAGCTGAGCGTCCCACATCTTGGCGTTGGCGAGGTCGGCCTCCATGACGAGCGTGCCGTGCAGCTCCGCGCCGAGCAGGTTGGCGCCGCTCAGGTCGGCGTTGATCAAGCTGGCGTTGGTCAGGTTCGCCTTGCTCATGTTGGCGCCGCTCAGACTGGCGCCCATCATCTTGGTCTCGCGCATGTCGGCCGACTTGAGCACCACGCCGACCATCGCGGCACCCGAGAAATCACAGCCGAACAGGTTCGCGCGCTCCAGGTCCGCGGCCCACAGCTTGGCGTCGCGAAACAGCGACCGGCTGAGCGTGGCGCCCACGAACGAGGTCTCGATGAGGGTCGCCCGACACAGGTCGGTGTCCTTCATCCGCGCCCGCTCGAAGTTCGACTCCGTGAGGTCCACGCCGGCGAGCTGCGCGCCATCGATTCGTACCCCTGAGAAGTTGCGCTCCCCGGCCGCGTGCGCGGCGCGCAGATCGTTGGCATCATTGGGGAGATCAAAACTCATCGGCGGTCCAAGTTCGAAATTCTATCAGGGGCGACCGGCCCGGACTTCGGTGCGCCGCAAACGCTCATGGGGAAGTGGAGCGTGAGCGCGCGGTCGCTCGATTCATTCAAACATAGCGAGCGATCTTTTGCGAAGCCACGAGTGTCGCCTTAGTGTCGCGTCCGTGTCACGTCACCGCGTCGCCGCGGCCCGTTCTCTCGCCACCGCCCCGATCTGCCCATGCAAGAACTCGCCATCGCGGTCGCGCTCGTCGCCGTCCTACTGGCGGGCGGCCTCGCCGTGATCGTGCCGTGGGAGCCGCTGCTGCAGGCGGGCACCAGCCTGAGCATCGCCGGCTTCGCGCTCGGCGTCCCTGCGGGCATCGTCTACCACGTGTTGCTCTACCGGGCCCTGAACCCGCGCGGCGCCCTGCCCCGCGGCTGGATCTGGCGCCCCATCGAGCAGAACGCGAACCTGCGGCCGGGCGAGCGCGGATGGGTGCTCGCCTGGTGTTACACCGGCGCGTTCGGCTTCGGCCTGATCGCCCTCGGCCTCGCCGCGTTCGCGCTGTCGTTGGTGTCTGTCATGGTCCAGGGCGTCTAGCCCAAAAACGACCGACGGCCGCGCGGAATCCCGGCGACCGTCGGTTCGTTCAGCCGAAGCTGATCAACTGTCGACTCGTCGGCTAGTCGGCTTGCACGGCCTTGATGGCCGAAAGCAGCTCAGCCTTCTTCATGTTCGAGCGGCCGGAGATATCGAGCGAGGTCGCGATCTCGTACAGGTCGGCGCGGCTCATCTTGGCGCTGACGGGGCCGGTGGTCGCCTTGGCGACGCCCACGCGGGCCTTCTTGGTGGCGGCAGCGGCGGTCTTCTTGGCCGCTTGCGCGGTCTTCTTGGCTTCCGCCTCGACCTTGTCCACGGCGCTCGAGGCCTCAGCCTTCACCTTGGAGACGGCCTTGCGCGTGCTGGCGACGGCGTCTTCTGCGGCGTCCTCAGCGGCGTCGACCGCTTCCTTGGCGGCTGCGGCGCCCTTGGTGCGAAGCGCCTCGAAGTGCGTCCAGGCCTTGGCGGTTTGAGTCTTCACCTTCTCGGTGATCCAGCGCGATGCGCCGGCGGCGCGCTCGCGAGTTGTTTCGAATGCGTTCATAGCGTTCATAGAATGCTCCCTACAGGAAATGTGTGGGCGATTCGGACTGAATCGCGACGACCTGTGAACTGTAAACACCCGTGAACACGAAGCAATACATTTTTAACGCAGCGCGTCAGAAACCGACCAAAAGCAAACCCGCGAGCGCGCCCTTGGGACGCCGTCGCGGGTCTGAAAGTCCGACGGGGGTCGGTGGCTAGATCGCGTCCACTTCGAGCGTGTAGCCCACGCCCGCATCTCCGAAGTCCTCCGCGAGGTACACCTCGATGACGAACAAGCCCGACTCCGTGACCTCGAACAGCACCGACTCGCCGTCCGTGACGCCATCGCTCACGTCCACGCCGCTGCCGTCGGAGGTGATGTACAGGTCCAGGTCGCCTTCGGCGTGCAGGAAGTCGATCTCGACGTAGACCAGCTCGCCAGCGAAGCCGTAGAACTCGAAGAAGTCCGAGGTGTCCTCGCTGCAGATGTTGAGCCCACGCAACGTCTCGGTCAGCACGAACTCGGCGGTGTCTTCGCTCTGGTTGCCGAACAAGCGGTCGTTGGTCGGGCACACCGCCTCGGCGAACACGATCTCGCTGCTGAGGCTGTAGTCGTTGCCGGGCGTCGAGCCGGCGTCAGCGGCCAAGTACACGCGCAGGGTGTGCACGCCCGCGCTCGTGGCGGTGAACTCGATCAGCTCGCCGTCGGTGATGCCCATGGCGGAGGAGACCAAGCCGCCGGCCGGGTTCCGGAGCACCATGTCGATGTCACCCTCGGCGTCGACGAAGTCGGCCAACACGATGAGTTCGTCGCCGACCTGGAGGTCGAACGCGAAGTAGTCGTCGTCGGAGGGGCAGGCGACGAGCGACGTGATGTCCTCGACCGCGCTGGCCTCGTAGGCGGTGCCCTGCGTGTCGTTGTCCTCGTACAGGTCGTCGGAGCAATCGCTGGTGGCCGACTCGACCTCGATCTCGAGCGCGTACTGCGCGGTGCCGCCGTTCACGACGTAGACCCGCGTGTAGTAGACGCCGCCTTCGACGGCGACGACCGAGGCCTGCTCGTTGTCGGTCGCCGTGATCGACGTGACGCGCGATCCGTTCGGGCGGACGATGGCGAGCTCGACGTCGGCGTCGCTGTGCGAGAAGGTGAGCGAGACGGTCATCGTGGCGCCCGCGGGCACCTCGGTGGCGTACCAGTCCTCGTTGCCGTCGCAGACGAACAGGTTGGTGTAGAGCTCGGGCGCCAGCGTCTCCGCGCCGTCCTGGGAGTCGTTGCGCTCCAGGCGGTCGGTGGTGCAGGTGTCGGCGCCTTCGACGACGCTGAACGTCAGGTCGTAGTCGTTGCCGAGCGTGCTGTCGGTCTCGCCGAGCAGGGAGGCGCGGAGGGTGTAGCGACCGGAGCGGGTGGCCACGTGGGACACGGTCTCGTTGTCGTTGACCGACGTGGAGCTCGCGACGGCGTTGCCGTCGGGGTCGAGCACGCGGAGGTCGATGTTGCCGCCCGCGTGGGCGAACGAGAGCGTGGCGTTGATGGTGTCGCCGCTGGTCAGGTCGGCGTAGTAGTAGTCGTCGTCGCCCGCGCAAACGCGGAGGTCGTCGACGCTACCGGGGGCCACGAATCGTGCGGTCGTGCGGGTGTCGTTCTCCTCGAGGAAGTCGTCCTCACACTCCACCGCCGGACGCTCGATTTCGAGGTCCATGATGTACTCGGACGGCACGCCAGCGTCGGTGAACAACACGTAGGTGCCGATGACGTAAGTGCCGGCCGCAGCGGCGGTGTAGACGATGCGCTCCTCGTCGGTGCTGCCAGCCGAGACGGCGACTTGGACGCCCGCGGGGTTGTACAGCACGACGTCGATGTCGCCGTCGTCGTCTTCGAACAGCAGCTCCAAGGTGAGCGTGTCGCCTGCGCCGAGGGCCACCGCGTAGAAGTCGCGGTCGTTGCGGCACACGGTGGCGTCGTAGGTGCCCGGTGCGAGGGCGGCGGGGGTCTCGAGGGTGTCGTTTTCCTCGAACGCGTCGGTGTCGCAGACCGCGGCGGTCGGCGTGACGGACGTGTCGAGCGTGTACGCCACGCCCGGCTCGCCGGCGTCGGTGCCGAGCACCACGCTGAGCACGTAGCGGCCGGCGTCGGTGACGGTGAAGGTCAGCGTCTCGTCATCGGTGGCCGTGTCGGCGACGATGAGCTCGGTGCCGGCGGCGCTCAACAGCGCCAGGCTCAGGTCGCCGTCGGCGTGCGCGAAGTCGATGGACGCGGTGAGCTCGTCACCGGCCGCCAGGTTGACGGCGTAGAAGTCGGAGTCGCCGGGGCAGCTCGTGAGCGCGTCCACGGTCCCCGCCTCGATGGGCGAGGCGGTGCTGGCGGCATCGTTCTCTTCCAGGCCGTCGTCGCGGCAGGTCACCGCGGCGGCTTCGATGGCCACGTCCATGTCGTAGTTCACGCCGCTGTCCGGTCCCTCGTACATCTCCACGATGACGAAGTACGGGCCCGCGACGTCGGCCACATACGCGACGTCTTCGTCGTCGGTCTCGGACGTACCGGCGTCGACGATGCGGAGGGTGGAGTCGGTGACGAAGATGTCGAGGTCCGCGCCGGTGAAGTCGATGGACACGGAGAGCGTGTCGCCGACCGCGAGGTTCACAGCGTAGAAGTCCACATCGCCGGCGCAGGACACGAGCGCGACGAACCGGCCGGCGCCGATGGCGGCGGGCTGGGTCTCGTCGTCGTTCTCTTCGAGGCCGTCGTCCACGCAGGCGGTGACGGCGCAGGCCGGGGTCCCGGCGCAGGCGTCGTCGTCGCAGTCGATCAGGCCGTCGCAGTCGTTGTCGACTCCGTCGCCGCACGCCTCGGGCGCGCTCGGGCTCACGAGGCCGTTGCCGTCGTTGCAGTCGTCGTCGTTGGTCGTGGCGCCGTCCACCGGCTCGCACGAGGCGACCGGGCTGGCGGAGGAGTCACCGAAGCCGTCGCCGTCCGCGTCGGGCCAGAAGTTGGTGTCCGCGGTGTCCTCGTCGAGGTTGTCATCGCAGTCGTTGTCGAGCTCGTCGCAGAGCTCGGGGGCGTCGGGGAACACGAATCGGGACTCGTCGTCGCAGTCGTCCGCGTTGTCGACGAAGCCACTCGGCTTGACGCATCCGGTGACCGCTCGGCTCGGGTCGCCGAAGCCGTCGAGGTCGGAGTCGGCGTAGTACGTGCCGCCGTCGAGGCCTTCATCGATGCTGCCGTCGCAGTCGTTGTCGAGGCCGTCGCACAGCTCGGTCGCGCCGGGGTTGGTGTCGCGGTTGGACTGGTCGCAGTCGCCGCCGTTGGTGCACGCCGCGCCGGCGCCGTATCCATCGCGGTCGGGGTCGAAGCAGTCGGTGCAGGCGCCGGTCGAGGGCACGCACTGGCGTCCGGCGGCGCCGTCCACGTCGGTGACCGACGCGCAGATGAAGCCGTCGGCGCACTCGCTGTTGGTGCGGCACGTGATGCCACAGAAGTTGCCGTCGTTGAGCACGGCGCAAGCGCCCTCGCCGCCGCAGTCCGCGTTGGCGGTGCAGGGCTCACACAAGAACTCGGCGGTGCGCGCGCAGGCGCGGCTGCACGCGTCGTCGTCGATCAGGTTGCCGTCGTCGCACTCCTCGCCGGAGTCGACCACCGCGTCGCCGCAGGTGGGCAGCGAGCAGTCCGTGCGGCACGCGTTGGCCTGCGTGTCATTGTTGTTGTCCCCATCGTCGCAGGTCTCGCCCGGGTCGAGGATGCCGTCACCGCAGTCCGGTCCAGGCTCCACGTCGGGCGTGCTGTCGGGCGTCACGTCGCCGGCGTCGGATCCCGTGTCGGAGTCCGCGTCCACGCCGCCGATGTCTCGGCCGGTGGTGTCGAGGCCAACGTCCGAGCCCGCGTCGAAACGGCCTCCGGTGTCCGAACCGGCGTCGTCGGAGGCGGGATCGTCCGAGGCACAGGCGACAAAGAGCACCGCAAAAGCGGCAAGCGAAATTCGGGCTGCGAAGTTCTGCATTGGGGTGGGGCTGCAAGGGGAATTGCTGCCGCCTAGTGCGATTCTCTAGTGCGACGCAATACCGAAGTTCTACACGCAGGTAGGATCCGCGGCGCCTCAAACCCACATTAACCCACTGTAATCATTCCACAAACAGCGCCCTACCAGGTGTAAAACCAAGCCGATCGAAAATACGCCCGATCGACAATGAAAGCGCCCCGCTCGGCTAGCATCCAACCGGCTCCGGTGCGGCCGTGACCGTCGCGCGCGGGTGGAATTCGAACGCCTCAACGTCGCCGTCGAACGCGTCACCACACTCCTCCGCGGAAGTGCCGACGAACAGGATGTCCGAGCAGACGACGCCGCCCACGTAGGTCTCCATCATGTCCAGCTGCTCCAGCACGGCTACGTCGGCCTGGCCGCGCACGACGCGGCGGTGTCCGTTCCGGTCGACGGCCAGCGTCATCACGCCGTCGCTGTCCATGCTCGCGCTCACATCGACCCAGTCGTCGGTGGTGATGGGGATGGCGATCTCGAAGCTGTCGCGGAAGATGCCCGCGATCGGCTTGTCGCCACCCACGCGGAAGACCCACTGGCGGTCTTCGACGAGCACGGCGACCCGACCGGGGTGACCCGCCACGTGGCCGTCGTGGGTGCCGGGGCGGACGGCCATCGAGAACGCGAAGTCACCACGCAGGTGCAGCGGTGCGGCCACGGCGTTGGTCACGGACGCTACGTACTGCTCGGCCCCGTACTGCTCGGCTCCGTACTGCTCGGCTCCGTACTGCTCAGCTACGTATTCCTCTGTCGCGCCCCCCTGCGCCTCAGCGCTCTCAAGGTCAGAGCTCTGAGCGGTGGCGGACGCGAGGTGGCCGAGCGACATCGCGGTGGTGACGATGGCGGCGATTGAGAAGGGCGTCGGGCGTGTCGTTCGCATGAGAGACTCCGTTGAGAGGAGCGCGGAAAGTACCGCACACCCTGAGTTCAATGCGAAGCCCATGCCAAAACAACAACACCAGCAATATCAACCACTTACACAAACCGAACCGACGATCACACAGCACCAACGCCTGTGTAATCGCCTCCATTTCACACACTTCACACGCCGGTGTGTGAACCGTGTGATTGTCCGACCGCCCACGGCTGTACTACGGTGCGCAGCGTCCTGACTGCTCGCGGAATATATGGCCTCCAAGACACTCCCCTCGCGGCCGATCGCCGCTGAGCTTCCGTCGACAGCCCGTGTGTTCGTGTTCGAGCCGCAGCGGCCGCCGCGGTGGGTCGCGCTCAAGCAAGAGGCGGCGCTCGGGCGGGTAGCGGGGGCCAAGAACGCCATCGTGCTGGACGACGCGCGCGTCTCGTCCGCGCACGCGCGCATGCACCGCGACCGCAACGCGCGGGGGTGGATCATCACGGATAGCGACTCCACCAACGGCACCATCGTGGACGGTGTCCGCGTGACGCAAGCGCCGCTGGTCGATGGCACAGTGATCCGGCTCGGCGACACGCTGCTGGTGTTCGAATCCGGGCACCGACCGGCGCACGGGACCGCGCCGCACTCCACGGTCGACCTGCTGCTCTCAGCGGCCGTCCGGCGGGTCGCGGCCGGCGACGCCCCGGTGCTGATTCTCGGGCCGACCGGCGCGGGAAAGGGGCACCTCGCGCAGCAGATCTCGGACGCCAGCGCGCGCACCGGTCGCGTGGTGCATGTGAACTGCGCGGCGCTGCCGGCGTCGCTCATCGAGGCGGAGCTGTTCGGGCACGCGCGCGGCGCCTTCACCGGTGCCTCGGCGGCCAAGCCCGGTTTGGTCGAAGAGGCCGACGGCGGGACATTATTCCTCGACGAGATCGGCACGCTGCCGCCTGAGCTGCAGGCCACGCTGCTCGTCGCGGTCGAAGAAGGCCGCGTGCGGCGGGTCGGTGAGACGAGCGACCGCAGGGTGAACGTGCGCTATCTGGCGGCGACCAACCTCGACGTCAAAGCGGCCATCGCCGACGGCTCGTTCCGCGAAGACCTATACTACCGACTGGCCGCCCACACCGTCGAGCTGCCGCCCCTGCGCGAGCGCCGCGCCGACATCCTGCGGCTGTTCGCAGACGCCGTCGGCGAGACCGTCTTCGCCGCCACCACCGCGGAGCTTCGCGAAGCGCTCGTGCTGTGGGACTGGCCTGGAAACGTGCGCGAGTTGCTGAACGTTGGCGCCACGTTGAGCGGATTCACCGCCGCCGAGCATGACGCCGAGCATGACGCCGGGCAAGCCGCAGAAACGACGCTCGACTTCGACGTGTTGCCCGAGGCGATGACCGCGTTTCTGACCGCGCGGGCGACCGGGAACCCGCTGGGCGCGCGCCCGAAGGCCGACCACACGACGCTCCGTCCCGGCACGCCTCGCACGGCGGACACAAGCCCGAGCGAGGCCACTGAAACCAGCGACGACGCGTCCGGCGGTGGGACCATCGGCGGACGCGCGCCTACCCGTGACGTGCTGGTGCGCGGCCTCGAAGCGGCGGGCGGCAACGTGAGCGCCCTGGCCCGGCAGCTCGGCGAACACCGCAACCAAGTCGTGCGCTGGCTCGACGCGTACGGGTTGCGTGGGTAGGTTCGCGTTTCCCCTAACGAGCAAGTCATGAAGCTGCTGAAAGTTGTCTTGGTGTTGTTGTTGATCGGTGCGGTCGCAGCAGCGGGCGCCTGGTTCCTGTATTTCGACTCGCCGCAAGCGGTCGCGAACGAGATCGCAGCGCAGCACGAGGCACACCCCGACTTTGACGAGGACCTGGACACGTGGAGCAACGCGCTCTCGACCCTTGGGCTCCCGTTTCAGGCGGTGTCCGAGCTGAGACGCGTGGTGGACGGCGTAGACCGCGCCCGCGCTGTGCAGGTCGATGTCGCCGGCGTCGTCGTGCGGCCGTGGGAGGCTGTGCAGGGCCGCGTCCCGGGCGCCGAGGTGATCGACTCCGTGCTGGGCGCAGCCACCGACGTGGTGCGGTTGAGCGACGCCATCGACGAAGATCTGCGCGGGCTCGAGCACGCCGCGGAGGCCTACGCGGAGGCGCGCGCGGCGCTGCAGGCCGACCCCACGCGGGAGCACGTCGCCGCCACCTGCGCGGCCGCCGCGGCGCTGCAGGTCGAGCTCGACCAAGTGCAAGACAAACTCCAGCCGGTGGTCGCCGCCGTCGGCCAGGCAACCGCCTCCACCGAGCGCGCGCAGGTATGGCTCGACGAAGTCACCCCCTCGGGCGTGCAAGAGGGCCTGGTGATTCAAGCGCTGCGCCAAACGATTCGCATCGCCGACACCGCCGTGAACGGTCCCGCCGGACGGCTCGTCGAGTTCTCGGCCCGCGTGCAGTCGAGCAGCGCGCTCATGGAGACGATCTCGCACAGCGGCGACAACCTGCGCCCCGACCTCAGCGGCGCGGCCGCCGAAACGGACACCGAAACGAGCGCCGACATGGGCGGTGCGTCATGAGCGGCGACCCGCGAACGGCCAACCAAGTGGTGCTCCCCGAGCCGATCGGCCTCGAAGGACGCCTGTATGTGACCCACGCCGCCGGCCGAACCAACCCCGACGCGGTCGAGGCCGGAATGGAGCGGCTTCGGGCGCTCGGCTACTCGGTCACGTCCGGCACCGACATCGCCGCGTTTCACTCCACCGACGGGCCCGCCGCGACCGACCGCTACGCGCCCGTTGTGAACGCCAGCGCAGACTACCTGGCCGGCCCCGACGTGCTGCGCGTCCGCGACCTCACCCACGCGCTCACCGCGCCGGACGTCGACGCCGTGATCGCCGCGCGCGGCGGCTATGGCTGCATGCGCATCCTCGAGCGCCTGCCCTGGGGACTACTCGCCGAGCAGCCCCGTTGGTTGATGGGCTACAGCGACATCACCGCGCTGCATTTGTGGGCGTACGCGCAGGGCGTGGCGTCGATCCACGGGCCCATGGCCGCTGGCCTCGGCAAGCACGACGGCGACGGCAGTTTACAAGGCTTGGCGGCGGCGTTGGCCGGCCACCCGGCGGCGCTCAAGGGCGTCGACGCCGCGTGGGCTGGCACCTTCGAAGGCCCCCTCGTGGGCGGCAACCTGAGCATGCTCGCCGCGCTGCGCCCCACCCGCTTCTGGCCGTCGCTGGACGGCGTCATCCTGTTCATCGAAGAGGTGAACGAGCCGCTGTACCGCATCGACCGCATGCTGCAGACGCTCAAGCTGGCGGGCGGCCTCGAGCGCGTCGCGGGCTTCGCGATCGGGCAGCTCGCGGGCTGCGGCTCACCGACCGACCCCGCCGATCCGACCGCACGCCGCGAGGCCGAGTCCCGCGCGCTGGACGTGGTCGTGGAGCGACTCGGCTCGCTCCGAAAACCGATCGTCGTCGGGCTCCCCGTGGGGCACGACCAACCCAACGCGTCGTTCATCCACGGCGCGCGGTACCACTGCACCGGCGGCCTGCTGCGCTGCGTTCAATCGCGCGAATCCTCGGCCTCCGCGTCGCCCTGGCTGGCCAAGCGCAAGCCCGTCGACGCCGCCGCCCGACCGCTGACCGAGGCCATCGCCTCCGGCGTGTGTTCCGGCGCGCAACTGTACGTGTCCGAGGGCGGCAAGGTGACGCACAACCTGGCCATCGGCGTGACCGCCATGACCGGAGACGCCGCCCAGGCGCCGGTCACCACCAACACGCTGTTCGACGTGGCCAGCGTGACCAAAGCGGTGTCGACCGCCGTGCTCGCCCACCGCGCCATCGAGCTCGGCCTGCTCACGCTCGACGCCACATGCCCGGCCGAGATCTCGGTGAGCACGCCCACGCTCCGCGACCTGCTCCGGCACACGTCGGGCCTGCCCGCCTACGAGCGCGTTTGGCACTGGGCGCGCCGCGCTCCCGACGCCCGCAAGTTCGCCCTCAAACGATTCACGAACGTGGCCGTGGACGCCAACCGCACCGGCACGCAGGTGTACTCCGACGTGGGCTATATCGCGCTCGGCCGCTGGCTGGAGTCCGTGTTCGACACCTCGCTCGACGCGCTGTTCGAGACGCACATCGCGACGCCGATTTCCCTCGGTAACTCCGTGGGTTACGGCGTTCACACCGACAACCTGAGCCGCGTCGCTGCGACTGAAATCTGCCCGTTCCGCGGCGGCGCGCTGCAAGGCACGGTGCACGACGAGAACGCGCAGGTGCTCGGCGGCGCGTGCGGCCACGCCGGCCTGTTCGCCACGGCGGAGGGCGTCGGGAAGATCGCCGAGAGCCTGCTCGGGTACGGGCCCGCGGTGCTGCAGCCCGAGTCCGTGGCGGCCATGTGGGACGTGGGCCCGCGCGTGGAAACGTACACGCTCGGCTGGGACACGCCGTCCGGCGCTCGGTCCAACGCCGGCTCGGTCATGGACCGCGAAGCCACGGTCGGCCACCTCGGCTTTACCGGCACCAGCGTGTGGGTCGACCGCGCGCGCAACGTCGTGATCGCGCTCAACACCAACCGCGTGCACCCGCACCGCGACAACGCTGGAATCCGATGGGTCCGGCCCGCAATCCACGACGCGGTCATGCGCGAGTTGGGCTACCGATGACACAGGAACGACCATGACAGCGATGACCGAGGCCGAGCTCACAGCGCTCGCGAAGCTCACCTGCCAGGCGGCACGGGAGGGCGGCGCGCTGGCCGCCGAGGCGTTCAAGACGCCGCCGGAGTCGATTCAAAACAAGGGCGTCGTCGACTTGGTCACCGAGACCGATCTCGCCGTCGAAGCGCTGCTCCGCGAACGCCTCATCCGCGAGACCGGCTTCGCGTTGCTCGGCGAAGAGGGCGGGCGCTCGGGTCCCGCGCAAGGGCCCATCTGGATCGTGGACCCCATCGACGGCACCACCAACTTCGCGCACCGGCTCCCGCACTTTGCCGTGTCGATCGGCCTGTGGGCGAGCGACGCCGACGGCACTCCGACCGCGCCGTTGCTGGGCGCCGTGTACTCGCCGATGGTCGACGAGCTGTTCTGGACCGACGGACGCGCCGCGTTCCTCAACGACGCGCGCCTGCCCACCCTGCAGCCGGTACCGCTCGGCGTGGCGATCCTGGCGAGCGGCTTTCCGTACGACCGGCAGACCAACGACGACGACAACACCGACCTGTGGCGCGGCTTTCTCAAGCGCTGCCAAGGGTGCCGACGGTTCGGCGCTGCGGCGCTCGATTTGGCGTGGGTCGCGGCGGGACGGGTTGACGGGTTCTGGGAGCCACGCCTAAAGCCCTGGGACGTCGCAGCAGCGCTCGCGATCCTCCACGTGGTGGGCGGTCGGACTGTAGACTACGAAGGCGCCCCCTATACGCTGGGCGCCCCCGGAATCGTGGCCGCGCATCCCGCGCTGCTACAACAAATGCTCGACACCATCGCTACCGTGCGCGCCCGCTCTTAGGGCCGCCCTGCGCACCCCTCAGGTGACCTAGTGCTCAATCCGCTCTCCTCGTCCGTTGTCGCTCTGACCCTCTGCGGCGGCTTGCTGTTCACCGCATCCGCCTGCCAGACGGACATCCACGTCGAAGACCTGGCCGGATACGTCGACAGCGTCGGACCGGCCACCTTCGACGGCACCACGCTGACGGTCGCGTACACCACCTGGGACGAGGCCGGAGACGCGTTCGACGTGGCCGCGGAGTTCTCGACGGGCGGCGATTTCGCGCCCATCCCGTCGGTTGACGGCCTCATCGTCGAGGTGACCACCGACCAAGCGCGATCCACGCCCCACGCCCTGCGCTGGACGCTCGGCGACAGCGTCACCGCGGACACCGAGATCACGGTCCGGCTGTACGCCGCCGACCGGCCGGAAGCCGCCGCCGTGCTCGGGCCGTTTGTGCCGAGCGAGCTCAACAACGCCCCCACGCCGCGCGCTGACGTCGGCACGGATGCAGTGACCACCGACGCCGGCGCCTCCGACGTTAGTGAAGACGCGACGACCGAAGACGCGACGACCGAAGACGCGGCGACCGAAGACGCAGCGACCGACACCACCGAAGACGCACTCACGGACGCGGACGGTTCCGGCGACGCGGACGTGATCGAAGACGCCGACACCGACGCGGACGGATCCGGTGACGCAGACGTGACCGAAGACGCCGACACCGACCTCGACGCGGACGGATCCGGCGACGCGGACGTGACCGAAGACGCCGACACCGACCTCGACGCGGACGGATCCGGCGACGCGGACGTGATCGAAGACGCCGACACCGACCTCGACGCAGACGGATCCGGCGACGCCAGCGATGGCTAGCGCAAAGGACACCCTCGACGCCCTCACAGAAGGCGTACACCGCCCCCCGGTCCCCGGAGATCCGCGGGCTTCGGGGCCACTCCCAGCGATCGACTGGGTGCTGCGCGGCTACGGGCGTTACGTGTTCGTCGCCATCGTGCTCGCCATCGGCTCGTACCTGGGCGCCATGCACTACGCGGTCGTGGGCGTCGGCGAACTCAGCCCCTCCGGCGAGTCCTTCGCCCGTGACCTCGCCATCGCCGTCCTCGGCGTTCACCCGGGCATCATCGGCGCTTGGCTCGTCGGCATCCTCGGCTCCACCGGCCTCGCCTACTTGGCCGAGCGCGTGACATCGAAGGCATGGGTCGGCGCGCTGGTGCTGCCGCCCGTGTGGGCGCTCATCTGGTGGCTCTGCACCCCGCTGACGTTCGACTTCGTGGAGCTCACCGCCGTGCCCCCGATGACCGAGCACTTGGTCGAAGTCGCGGTCATCAACGTGCCGGTCCCGCTCTGGCCGCTCGGCTTCTTCTTCTCCGCCGCCTGGTTGGCCGCACGGTACCCGCACTGGGCGCTGCGGTGGCTCGTCACAGGCTTCGCCGGCTACTTCGCCTGGCAGCTCGGCGTGGCCCGGCACGCGATGTGGACGGAGCACCTGCTAGACCAGCTGTACGTATTCTCGGTCTACGATCCCATCGCCGCCAACGACGCCGAGGTCTACGAGGCGTTCCACCATTCGGGCTGGTGGGTGTA
This sequence comes from uncultured Myxococcales bacterium, assembly GCA_965367675.1. Taxonomy (GTDB): domain Bacteria; phylum Myxococcota_A; class Bradymonadia; order REDH01; family REDH01; genus CBDUJZ01. The sequence continues at coordinate 38,671 of CBDUJZ010000017.1, forward strand.
CGTGCGCTCGGTGTCCGACTGGCTTCTTCTGGTCGGCGCGGGCACCTTGGTCCGCTCTGAATCCGAGCGTATCCTGCTCAACCGAACCTTCGCGCAGACCACTCAACGAGCGGCCGCCCTGCTCCCCACGCCATCGGAGTTCAACCCATGATTCTCGCCATCGACCAAGGAACCACGGGCTCCACCGCCGTGCTCATCGACGCGAACTTGAACGTTCTGGCCCGCCACAACGAAGAGTTCCCGCAGATCTTCCCCAAGCCCGGCTGGGTGGAGCACGACCCCGAGGCCATCTGGCGCTCCGTCCAGGCCGCCGTCGAAGGCGCGCTGGCCGAGAGCGGCGTGGCGGCGAAGGACATCGACGCGATCGGCATTACCAACCAGCGTGAGACCACCGTCGTATGGGACCGCAAGACCGGCCGCCCCGTGCACAACGCCGTCGTCTGGCAGTGCCGCCGCACCACCCCCGTGTGCCAAGCGCTCAAGGCCGCTGGCCACGAGGACGCCGTGCGCGCCAAGACCGGCCTGGTGCTCGATCCCTACTTCTCGGGCACCAAGTTCAGCTGGATCCTCGACAATGTGCCCGGCGCCCGCGCCCGCGCCCGCAACGGCGAGCTCGCGTTCGGCACCATCGACACGTTCCTCGTCTGGCGCCTCACCGACGGCGCGGCGCACGTGACCGACGTGTCCAACGCGTCGCGCACCATGATGATGGATCTGCGCACTGCCGAGTGGGACGACGGCTTGGTCTCGCTGCTGCGCGCCGAACGCTCCGCGCTGCCGCGCATCTGCGGCAACGCCGAGGTGTACGGACACACATCCGGCCTGGGCTTCCTCCCCGACGGCATCCCGATCGCGGGCATGGCGGGCGACCAGCAGGCGGCGCTGTTCGGGCAAACGTGCTTCGAGCCCGGCGAGGCCAAGTGCACCTACGGCACCGGCGCGTTCTTGCTCATGAACACGGGCGCCACGCCGATCGCATCCAAGAACGGCCTGCTCACCACCGCAGCGTGGCGCGTCGACGGCGAGACCGTATACGCGCTTGAGGGCTCGGCTTTTGTCGCCGGCGCGGTCGTGCAGTGGCTCCGCGACGAGATGCAGTTCTTCTCGTCCGCAGCAGAGATCGAGCGACTGGCCGCCAGCGTGCCCGACAACGGCGGCGTGGTCCTGGTGCCCGCCCTCGCCGGCCTAGGCGCCCCGCACTGGAACCCCGAAGCCCGTGGCCTGCTCTGGGGCATCACGCGCGGAACCGGCCGCGGGCACGTGGCCCGCGCGGCGCTGGAGGGCATCGCGTTCCAGAATCGCGACATCCTCGAGGCCATGGAGGCCGACCTCGGCAAACCGCTCGGCGTGCTGCGGGTCGACGGCGGCGCTTCGTCCAACAACATGCTCATGCAGTTCCAAGCCGACGTGCTCGACACGCTGGTCAGCCGCCCGGTGATGGTCGAGACAACCGCCCTCGGCGCTGCGCTGTTGGCCGGGCTCGGCGCGGGCATCTTCTCCGACCTCGAGGCCGTTCGCGCGGCGTGGAAAGAGGAGCAGCGGTTCGTCCCCTCCATGAGCGCCGAGCACCGCGCACAGGCGCTGGCGCTTTGGAACCAAGGGCTGTCCCGGGTGTAACACCAGGGGCTCCCGGGTGTCGCACCAAGGACACTCCCGGGTGTAGCACCAAGGGTTGGCAAAAACGACAAAGCGCGACGGTTGCCCGTCGCGCTTTGTCGTAACCGGTCCGTCGGGTTTAGCCGGCGAACAAGTTCTCAAGCTCCTGCTCGACCTCATCCTCGGAGTTCTCCATCGCGATGGAGAGCTCTTGGACGAGCAACCGACGTGCGGTGTCGAGCATCTTACGCTCGCCGAACGACAGGTTCTTGTCGGCCTTGATGAGATTGAGGTCACGGAGGACCTCGGCGATCTCAAAGATGGAGCCGGTTTTGATCTTCTCGACGTACGCACGGTAGCGTCGGTTCCACGTTCCGTGGTCGAACGAGACGTTTCGTTCTCGCAAGATGTCGAAGACCTCGTCGACCTCGTCTTCACCGATCACGTGTCGGATGTCGACTGAGGCGACCTTGTTCTCGGGGACCATGATCTTTTTATCAGAGTCCAACACACGAAGGACGAAGAAGCGCATGGGGGTATCCATGATCACTTTCTCTTCGAGTCCTTCAACCTTCGCGACCCCTTGGGCCGGGTAGACGACCATGTCGCCAACTTCGAGCTTCATGAGACTCGCCTCCGCACGGTATAAAAGTTCAGATGCTGCGTCACGCTGCACGGGGGCTGGGGGGGCGAATTAAGGCGCCGGCCGACAACCCGGAGCGCTGCGTAGCTTCCGCCGGACCCTTAGCACAGATTCGGCGGAAACTCACGCATCACGTACCCGTGTCGAATTAAGCGCCCGTAACCTGACGATGCAGGTCGAGCAGTCGCGTCTTCGCGTAGCCCGAAATCTTCGTGCGGTAGTCCGCGTTGTCCTTGCCGTCGAAGCGGCCCTTGACGATCGCGTCGATGAGCTTGTCCTTGGAACCGAAGTCGGCCTTGACCTTCTCTTCGGCGGCCCAGAGGCGCAGGAGCTGCTTGTTCGACGCCGTCTTGATGCGACGCTCGAAGTCGGCCGAATCCTCGTCCTCGGAGCGGTCCAGCAGGGGGATCAACTTGCCCGCAAGCGCGTCCTTGGAACCAAACTCTGCCTTAACCCGTTGAAGTGGAGACTTCTTCATGATGATGACCTCATGGCGCCGGTGTTCCCGGCCGTTGCTTCTGCCGACCCAAAGACGACATTGCGTGAATTTCTGATGAGACTGACGATGCCGGTAACTGCTATTAAACCCAGCGTCGTTGGCGGCCCGCCTACCATGCGTGCCAGAGCCTTGCAACTCGCAATCCTGGCCCTCGCGATCACCGCCTGCCAGAGCCGACAAGCCGACGACAGCGACCCGACCGCCGCCACCAAAGCCGCCCAAGAAGCGACCGCTGAACCGGCCGCGGCCGCCGCGCCAGACCAAGGCGCTGCCGATCCCACCGGCGTAGACGGACCCGCGTCCGGCGACGGAATCGACCTGCTCGACGGCGACCTCATCATCGCCGGCCAAGGACCGCTCACCGTCACGATGGATGACTTCATGTACGCCATCGCCTGGCGCGAGTGGATGAACGGAGGCGCCATCGAAGCCCGGTTCGGAGAGGACTGGCTCGACGACAACGAGACCCTCGGCTCCCTCGTGCTCCCGCTGCTCGGCGAAGCGCTGCTCCGCACCGACGCCGCTCGGTTCGACGTCACCGTGAGCGACGAGGCCATCACCGAGGCCCTGCAGACCAACCCCGTCTCCCGCGACTTCATGGCCGTGCCCGAGGAGATCCGCGACATCGAGCTCGCGCGACTCGGCCTCACAAACGACCGCATGCGGCTGTACGCCGCCGACCCGCTGCTGCTCCAAGCCTGGATCGACCACCGCGTCAGCATGATCACCGACGACGATCGCTGGGCCGCCTACGAGCGGCGCAACTCGCTCGTCTCCATGACCGCAGTCACCGTGCCCAACGTGCACAGCGCGGCCGTGGTCGACGAGTTCATCGCCAACCGCGGCGACGAGATCACCGCGCGCTACCACATCCGCTCGCACAACTTCCTGATGCCGCGACGCGCACGCTCCCGCGTGGTGCGCCTGCCCTTCGGCGACGACGAAGATGCCACCCAGACCATGATCGAAGCGCTCCGCACCCGTGCGCTCGAAGAAGGCACCCAAGCGGTGGTCTCGTTCTCCAACGAGCCGTCGGCGCTGACCGGCGATGGGACCCAGTGGGTCACCGACCGCGAGCTGCCCGCGGCGTTCGACGTCCCCGTCGGCGAGATCGGCCCGGTCACCCGCGACAACCGCGGCTTCTACTTCGTCGAGAACTTCGAGATCCGTGGCCGCGAGCTGCGCCCACTCGACGACCGACTGCGCCAAGAGATCGCGCGGGCGATTCTGCGAGAGGCGGGGCCGTCGGCGGAGTCGATGGTGCGCGCAGACCGGATCATGGACGGATTCCGGGAAGATCGTGAAGCCGCCGTGCTCGCGGAAGAGCGCCTGAGCTCCGACGAGATCCCGCTGTTCGCGCGCACCCAGCTCGGGATCGTGCCGCACATCGGGCAGGCGCCCGAGCTGGTCGAGGCGGCGTTCTCAGACGGCGTCGAGGCGGGCACGTTGATCGGCCCGCTGCACGTGTACGCCGGGATCATCGTGGCGCGGGTGACCGAGCGCACGGTGGTCACGCGGGCGCAGTACGAAGCGGAGCGCGAGACGTTCGACGTTGAATTTGAAGCGTACATCCGCGCGAACGCGTGGCCGGCCCGGCGGGCGGAGTTCGACGCGGCGCAGCGGCCGTCGGTGAACCTCCCGCGGATTCGCGCAGCCTATGCGGCGCGCATGGCAGCGGCGGCGCAATAGCCGAGGTAGGCGGCCGAGCTAAGCGGCCGAGCTAAGCGGTTGGGGGCGCGTCGCGGAACGTGACCTTGTTGTTGAGCACGTAGTTGACCGGCGTCGCGACGGCGATGCCGACCAGCGACGCCAGCAGCGGCCGCAGGGTGTCGGCGGCGATGCCGAACACGGGCTCATCGAACGAGAACAGCGCCAGCACGCTGATCGAGACGCCGTATTGGATCGCGGCGCCCAAGCCGTTGGCGACAAAGAACAGTCCCGCGCGCTGGAACCAGTGCGCCACGCCGTTCTTCTTGCGGTCACGCCATGTCCACCCGTCGTTGATCACGAAGTTGGTGAAGATGCTGACCACGATTCCGGCGAGGATCGCGAGCTGTGCGCCCAGCGCGGTGAAGGCCCCGACAGCGGCGACGACGACCAAGTTCACCACCACGCCCGAGCCGCCCACGATGGCGAACTTCAAGAACCGGCGTTGGTCCTTGGTCATGAAGAAGCGACGAGGCTCCTCGGCTGGCATAGCGCTTTCCACAGGGAGACAGGGCGCGTTCGGGAGGAATTCAGGCGGGCAGAGCTAGGGGGTTTGCGCGTTGGGGTCAAGCGACGATCCCGGAGCAAACGGCGGCGTGGAGGGCGGTCGGCGGCCGCTGTTCGTTCGCTCGGCCCGGACGATGTCGTGTCGGATCGCCGAACAATCGGTCTACAACCGCCGTTCGCTTGACTCCGCCGCGCGGATCCTGTTCCATCCGGCAACCCATCGTCATGGAATTTCTACAGATTTGTAGTCACGGTTGGGGTTTAGTGGATGTTACGGAGGCCGACGTTGAGCGCCGATCGCAAGACCATTCTTCTCGTGGACTCCGACGAACGGAGCCGTCAGCTGATCGAGCTGAGCCTCCGGAAGGATGGCCACGACGTCGAAGTTGTTTCAGGTACCTTGGACGCGCTCATCGCGGTGCACCAGGGGAGCAGCTACGGGCTGATCATTTCCGACGTCACGCTGAGCGACGGCGACGGATTTGAGCTGCTTGAGCAGTGCAAACTGGACCCCTCCACGTCGGACGTCCCGTTCGTGATCGTCACGTCCAACCCGGACGTAGACGGGCCCAAGGCCCTCGAAGCCGGCGCCGCCGACATCGTGAGCAAGCCCGTGCGCGTCAAGACGGTGATCTCGGTGGTGAACGGTCTGTTGGCCGGAGGCGCTGCGCCCGCTGCGGAAGCGGCGCCGGTCGAGCTGCCGATGGACGCCATTTTCACGGTCGAATATCGCTCGTTCGTGGCCAACCTGAACACGCTGCCCGCCGCCGCGAACGTGCTCATCCGCATGTTCGACGGCCGGCGCACGCTGGCAGAGGCCATCACCGACTCGCGCGTGGATCGCGACGTCGCGATCGACCTGATCCCCGTGCTCATCGACGCCGAGGTACTGCAGCCCGCTGCCGAGTTCCAAGGCGCCGTGGATGCGTTCATGGCCGGTCACGAGAGCTCGCCGCAGCCCGCCACGGCCGCCCCCGCAGCCCCCGCCGCGCCGGTCCACACGCCGAGCCCGGAAGACCTGGAGCAAGCGCGCCTTGAAGAAGAGGCGCGGGCCGCAGAGGCCGCCGCGATCGCTGCCGCCGAAGCCGCCCAACGTGCCGCCGCCGACGCCCGGCGTCGTGCCGACGAAGCCCGTCAGCGCGCCGAGGCCGAACGCCGGCGTCGCGAAGAAGAAGAAAAGAACCGCACGCTGGCCGAGATCGAAGCCCTCGACAGCGAGCAAGCGCGACTGGAAGCCGAGCGCCAAGCCGAGCTCGACGCCGCCCGCGAAGAAGCCGACCGCATGCTGCGCGAGGCGGAGGCCAAGGCCGCTGCGCTCGAGGCCGAGGCGCGACGCAAGTCGGGCACCATGGCCGACCGTGAGCGCACGCTCGCCGAGAAGCGACGCTCGCTGACGCAGAAGCTCCAGGCCATCGGCGGCGAAGCACCGCCAGCACGCGTCGCCCCCGCCGCCGCTGCAGCCGCGATCGCGGACGTGCGTGAGCAAGAGCGCCGCGCCATGGAACGTGACGCCGCGCGCGGCACGCTCGCCATGGGTGCCGTCGCCGCTGCCGCCGTCGCAGACCGTTACATCGCGCCCGCGCCAGTACCCACGCCTGCCCCGGCGCCCACGCCTGCCGCTGCGCCCGCACCCGCGCTGGCTCCGGCACCTGCCGCGGCACCTGCTCCAGCTCCCGCGCCAGCACCGGCGCCCGCGCCCGTCGCCGCGCTCGCTGACCCCGCGCCCTCCGCGCCGGTCTCCGTCGAAGACGACTTCTTCAAGGACAGCCAGTTCTTCGCCAAGCAAGGCGCGGACCACGACGACGAGCTGTTCGCAGAGCCGCAACGCGAAGGTGTGCCCCCCGTCGTGTGGGCCATCGGCGCTCTGCTGCTGCTCGGCCTGCTCGTCGTGCTGCTCTCGTCGGGCAACGAAGACGAGCCCACGCCCGCGCCAGCGACCGAGCCGGTACCCGCCGAGGCGGCCGCGCTCGAAGGCTCCGCGGAAGCGGCGGTCGTCGAACCCGCGGGTCCGACCGAAGAAGAGCTCGCCGCAGAAGCACAGGCCGAAGCCGAGTCCAACGCCCGCGCGCTGGCCGATGGCCGCGCCACCGACGTGGAGTTCCACGCGTTCGGCGTCGCCGAGGGCATGACCCCCGTCGAGCTCCCGGAAGTGGTCGAGGTCGTCCCGGCCGACCGTCCGCGCCACCGCGCGCCGGCCAACGCTGCGCCCCGTGAGGAGCGCCCCGCCCGCCAAGAGCGCCCGCCCGCCGGTGAGACCGACGCCGACGCCGCGCTCACCGCGTGCGCCAACTTCGCGTCCGGCGGCAACTACGCCGCCACGATCGAAGCCTGCGAAAACGCCGTCCGCCAGAACCCCCGCAGCTCCGACGCCTACACCTACCTGGGCAAAGCGAGCTACGAGATCGGCAACGTCGACCAAGCGATCAACTACCTGCAGCAAGCCGTGCGCATCAACGGTCGCAACCGCACCGCGCTGCTCGCGCTCGGCGCCGCCCGCCAAGACGCCGGCGACAACGCTGGCGCGCGCGAAGCCTACGAGCGCTACCTCGAGATCAACCCGGACAGCCGCCACGCTGCCGAAGTCCGGTCGATTCTCGAAACCTTGTGAGCGGCGGGCCGCTCGTCCTCGCCATCGAGTCGAGCTGCGACGAGACGGCTGCCGCCCTGCTCGATAGCCCCACCTCGCTGCGCGCCTCCGTCGTGCACTCGCAGGTGGCGCTCCACGCCCAGTTTGGCGGCGTGGTCCCTGAGCTCGCGTCCCGCAGCCACATCCAGGCGATCCCGACCGTCGTCCGCGAAGCCACCGAGCAGGCCGGCTGTCGCTTGGCCGACGTCGACGCGATCGTCGTCACCAACGGGCCTGGGCTCGTCGGCGCGCTGCTCGTCGGCGTGGAGTACGCCAAGGGTCTCGCCATGGCGCTCGACGTCCCGCTCACCGGCGTCAATCACCTAGAAGGGCACCTGCTCGCGCCATTCCTCGAGGTCGCACCAGGCTTCGAAGCGCCCGCGTATCCATTCGTAGGCCTCGTCGTCTCCGGCGGACACACCAGCATGGTGTTGGCCAAAGGCCCCGGCGCCTACGAACGCATCGGCCGCACGCTCGACGACGCCGCGGGCGAGGCGTTCGACAAGGTCAGCAAGCTGCTCGGAATGGGCTACCCCGGCGGCGCGGTCATCGACGCGCGCGCGCTGCGTGGCGACCCCAACAAGATCGCCCTCCCCCGCCCGATGATGCGGAAGCCGGGCTTCGACTTCAGCTTCTCCGGGCTCAAGACCGCGGTCGCGCAATGGGTCGAGCGGGCCGACGCGCCCGACGAAGCGACGATCGACGACCTGTGCGCGTCATTCCAAGAGGCGGCTTGCGAGGTGCTGGCGCGCAAGCTGACCAAGGCGGCGGTCGCACACGGCGTGGGCACGGTGGTGCTGTCCGGCGGCGTGGCGTGCAATTCACGTCTACGATCGTACACGCTGGCGTGTGCCGCCAAGCACGGACTCAAGGTCTCGGTGCCCCCCGCGTGGCTGTGTACGGACAACGCTGCGATGATCGGCGCCGCCGGATATGCACGTGCACGCGCGCGCGTAGCGCTTGGAGAGGGGTTCGGAGCGCATGGCCTAGACGCAACCTCAAGTTGGCCGCTCGGAGTGCCGCAGACGGGCATGTAGGCCTCTGTAGCGCGGGAACAGCCCTGCGTTTACCTGCATGTAACTTTGCGAAAACTGCGCGGTTTCCGAGGATCGCCGCGCAATTGACAAGCAAAAACCGGATCTCCTATTCTGGGCGTCCAGCCCCCCGTCCAACCGAGCATGCATGTCCGCTCCCAGAGTCCTGATCATCGAGAGCGACGAGTCCACTCTCCGACCCCTCCACGCAGCGTTCGAAGACGCGCGCGCCCAGGTTTTGGTAGCCCGCGACGGCGAGCGCGGCATGGCGATGGCGGACGAGCAGCAGCCCGACCTGATCATCCTGTGCGCTGAGCTGCCCGGGATCTCGGGCTACTCGGTGTGCAAGAACCTCAAGCGCAGCGAGTCCACGCGGACGATCCCTGTGTTCTTGCTGAGCGCGGCGGCAAGCCAGGAGATCTTCCAGCAGCACAAGCGCATGCAGACGCGGGCGGAAGAGTACTACCTCAAGCCCATCGACGTAGAGGAAGTGCTGGCCACCGCTGGACGCTACATTGAGCTCGCGACCGTGGCCCCCGCGGCCAGCCTGTCGAGCCTGGGCGAGGACCTGTTCAACGACGCCGACGAGCTGTTCACCGAAGCGGAGCTGTTCGCCTCCAACGAGTTCGACATCGCGATCGAGACCCACGCCGCCCCCTTGCGACCCGAAAGCGAGAACGCCTCCACGGTCGTGGCGGGCGCGACGGCCGAGATCCCCGCGCGAGCGGAGGTGGCACCGATCGTTCAGCCGATGCGTGCCGCGCTGCCCCCCGAGCGACCGGCCAACCGTGGACAACGCGCCGCAGCAGCGACCATGGAGAACCCCGCTGCGGTTTCGGCAGCCGCATCCGCACCAGCGCCGGCCGCAGCAGCACCGGCCACGCCGGCACGACGGCCTTCCGCGTCGGCATCCGCTTCTGCGTCCGCGTCCGACTCCGCCGCCCGCATGGCGCCCACCGAGATGCGCGAGTCCCGCCACTCGTCGGTCATGGACTCGTCCGCCGCCGCGGCGACCGCCATCGCCGAGGCCCGCGCGGCCCAAGCGCAGCAAAACCTCGAGATCGCGACCGCAGCGACCGCGACCGCCAACCAACGCATCACCGCCCTTGAGGCCGAGCTCGCCGCCGAACGCGAAGCCACCGCCACCGCCATCAACGAGCGGCAGCAGCGGCACGCGCAAGTGGTCGCCGAGCTGGAGTCCCGCGTCGAGGACGCGCTCGGACGCGCCGAGGAAGCCGAACGCCGCGCCACCGCGGGCTCCGACAGCACGACATCATCCGCACGCGAGCTGCTCACGCTCCGCGAAGCGCTCAACCATAAGGAGCGCGAGGTCCTCTCGTTCAAAGACGAGATCTTCAAACGCGACCACACCGTACTCGAAGAGAAGGAGCGCTCCACCGCCATGCAGCGCGAGCGCGACGTAGCGCTCGCAGCACGCGACGAGGCCACCACCGCCCTCGCCGCCGCCACCGCCGCGCGCGACGCAGCGCAAGCCGCCGCGACCACCTCCGAAGAGGAGCGCGAGCGCGCCATCACCGACCTGGAAGCCGCCGCCGCCGAGCTCGCCGCCGCCACCGCACGCGTCACCGACCTCGAGGCGCAAGCGGCGTCGCAGGCGTCCGCGCTCACCGCAGCCCAAGCGTCGGCCGCCGACCTGGAGCAACGCCTCGCCACCGCCGCCGCCGAATACGCGGAGACGCTCGCCGAGGAGCAGGACACCGTCGAGCGCCTCTCCAACGAGATCGCCGAGACGCGCAGCGCCCTCACCGCCGCGCGCGAGCGTGTCGCCGAGCTCGAAGCCGCGCAGGTGGCAACGACCGCCGCGAACCAAGCCGCCCAGGCCAGCGCCGACGCGCTGCTAAAGGATGCGCAGGACGCCCTCGCCGCCGCCAACGCCCGCGCCGAAGAGAGCGCCGGCCTGCTCGCGCAAACCGCCGAGCAGCTCTCCGAAGCCACCGACGCCCTCGAGACCGCAAACGCGCAGGCGCAGAAAGCCGAGTCGGAGCTGCTCGAAGCCGCCGCGCTGCTCGACGAGACCGAGACCGCACACGTCGCCGAAGTCGAGCGACTGCAGCAGGAGCACACCGAGGCGCTCGCCGCCGTCGCCGCACAAGCCGAGTCCAACACCGAGGCGCTGCGCGAAACGCACGCCGGCGAGTTGGCCGCGCTCAGCGAGACGCACGCCGCCGAGCTCACCACGCTCGGTGAGACCCACGCCGCCGCCCTCGCCACGCTCGCCGCCAGCAAGGACGACGAGTACGCCACGCTCAGCGAGACCGCTGCCACCGAGCTCGCCACACTCGGCGAGCACAAAGATGCCGAACGCGAAGCGGCGCTCGTCGCGTTGGCCCGCGAAAAGGAATCCGAGTTCGCCGCCACGCTGCAGACCGCGCGCGAAGAATCCGCCGCAGCGCTCAAGGCCGCCGAGGACGAAGCAGCCGCGAAGCTCCAGGCCGCACAAGATCAGGCAGCGACCGCGCTCGCGGCCGCACAAGACGAGGCCGCCGCGAAGCTCAAGGCCGCGCAGGATGAAACCGCGGCCGCCCAAGAGCGCGCCAACGCCGCCGAGACGCGCATCGCGCAGCTCACGTCGGCGTTCACCTCCGAGCGCGCCGCGCTGGAGTTCCGCGAGGAGCAGCTGGTAGACGCGCTCGAGACCGCGGCCGAACGGGCCGCCGCTACGCAGTCCGCGCACGTCGCGAAGATCGCCGCCGCCGAAGCCGCCATCAAGGCGCTCGGCGACGACCTCAACGCCCTCTCCGGCCATCGCCGGTCGCTGCGCGAGCTCCTGTCCGAGCGCAGCCAGCGCCTGATCGCAGTCGTCCGCGCCCTCGGCCTCGAGGAGCCCGAGCTTCCGCTGCCGTCGGCTCCCGAGCCGGGCGCTGGTGAGGCCCTCCTCGCCTTCACCCGCCTGCCCGTGCCCACCCCGACGGCCATCGAAATTCCGGACGCCATCTCCCGGTCCTCCAGCCTGTCGCTCAGCACGCTGCTCACGCCGCCCGAGACGCCCGCTGCGGCACCCGAGGCCAGCCCGGCGCCGAACACCGCGCCGCCGGTCGAATCCGCGAGCGCAGCCGCCACGCCCGTCGAACAGGTCGAGATCGTCGACGTGCCCCGCGAGGAGCAAGGCGACGAGGTCATCGACCTGGTGCAGCAAGCGCGCGTGACGCCCTACGTGCAGGCTGTGCCCGCCGACCTGATCACTTCGGGCGCTGACCCGGACCAAGCGCAGGACGAAGCACAGCGCGGCGACCAGGACGAAGCACAAACAGACCAGGACGAGAGCGAAAGCGTCGCCGAAGCCCGCGAAGGATCGAGCTCTCGAGACCAGCGCGTGTCGAGCGACGAGCTTGAGCTCGCCGAGCTCACCGAGCGCGCCCCGGCCTCCACCTCGCGATCCTACAGCGTGTCCGAAGAGCTCGGCGAAGACGACGCCGACGTCGATTTTGACGACGAAGACTTCCAATTCGATCCCGACGGCGGCGAAGAAGACGGCAACGAGCAGACCGCGGCGCCGGGGATCGACAGCGGCGCAACGATCGTCGAAGAGGCCGATCTTTCGGATCTGGACGACGATTTGGGCGCCGAACCGGTGTTGGACGGCACCTTAATTGCGGGCGACGAAGCCCTCCAAGGCTCGGCACTTTTCGCCGAAGATGAGGGCGCAACACGAGAGAATCCGTCGGTATCCTCGGAAGGCGCCCTCATCGAAATGGACGACGCCATCGTCGTCGCGTCGTCCGAAGACCTGATTGATCTCGATGCAGCGTCCATTGAAGTGGACCATATCGAGGAAGACGACTACGTGTAGCCCGCCCCGTGCGTTCACCGCAGGCCGCGCGCGTTTTTGGCGCGCGCCAGAGTCAGCGCTTGACACGGGGAGGCGGCTGATCGATATAGCCGCGCCCAATCGTATTGCAGCCGGCTCGGAGTCGGTCGACCAGGAGAAGCCAGATGTCCGAAGGAGCGATCTTCCTCAATAGCGGCCCACTTTTTAACGCCGATCGACTCGAGTCGCTCGATGAAGCTGCAGAGTGGGGCGAGCTGGGCGACGAAGTCGGCATCGCGTATCAGATGATTCGCGAGGCGTTCGAGAAGCACGCGACGCTGCTCGCCGGTCGTCCGACCGTCGATGAGACGCGTTACTTCATGGTGACCCCGACGCTTCACGCGCTCGGTTTCATGGCTTCCGTCGACGAGCGCGTCGAAGGTGGCGCCGGCCAAGCCGGTGTCCGCGTCGACTACGCACTGTTCAGCGACGCCGAAGACTTCCACGCCTCGGAGCCTATCCGCGGTTCGGTGGGCTTCTTCCGCCCCTGCAACGCCATCGTGCAGACCGTGAAGTGGGGCGAGAGCCTCGACGAGCCCGGTGAAGACGAGGACAGCCCGTCGCCGACGCAGAAGCTGGACCTCCTGCTTCGCACCACCGGCTGCGACTACGGCATCCTCACCAACGGATGCGACTACCGTCTCTACCACCGCGCCACCTCCAGCCTCCAGAACACCTGGTTCCAGGCGGACATGATCGCGGCCATCAAGAGCGACTTCGAAGACTTCAAGCGGTTCTTCCTGCTGGTGCGCTCCGGTGCATTCATCAAGCGAGACACCGGTGAGAGCTTCCTCGACAATCTCCTGCAGTAGTCGAGTCGAACGCGAACGAACCGGCCCACCCTCGGGTGTCGCCGGTTCGTTCGTTTTTGCACCCCCGAAGACGTACCACGCGGTGAACAACCTGACCGGCATCACCATCCTCAGCCTGCGCCACCGGCACCTCGGCGCCCTCCGGCAGTTCCTACTGCAGGCGCCCACCAGCAACGCCTACGCGCTCGGCTGGCTCGAGACCCACGGCGTCACCGGGTACTCCTTCGGATTCTGGGGCGTCCTCCAAGGCGCCAAGTTCATCGGCGCCGCGCTCACCATCTCCGACGTCACCTTCTGCCTCAGCCACGGCACCCCAGAGGCCGCGCGCGCCATCGGCCGAGAGATCGCGCAGATCGACGGAGAGCTGCAGTCCATCCTCGGGCCGGCCTCGATGGTCCAACCGTGCAGGCCGGAGGTCGACGAGCCCGACGACGTGATCGTCATGGCCCAGAGCACCTACGGCATCTCGGAACGCCCAACGTTCCGCTCCGGCGAGCCGCTGCTCCGAGAAGCCCACCTCACCGACATCCCGACCCTCGTCGAAGCTGGCCTGGCGATGCACGCCGAAGAAGCCGGACGACCGGTGCCCGAGGACCGCGAGGGAAACTACGCGAAATCCGTCGACGTGAAGGTGCGCAGCAGCCGCGCGTGGGTCGTCCGAGACCCCTACTCCGACGCCCTGCTGTTCAAAGCCGCCATCGCGCCGGCCAGCCCAGAGGTCGCCCTCATGGAAGGCGTCTGGGTGGCCCCGTCGCACCGCGGGCGCGGCCTGGCGACACGCTGCGTGCACCAACTGACCGCCCTGCTCACCGAGCGACACAGACACGTGGCGCTGCACGTAGCCGACGACAACGCCGCCGCCATCGCCCTGTACACCCGCTTGGGCTTCGAGCGACGCGGCGACTACGCGTGCGCCCTATACGGCCGCTGACCGAAGCCAGCGCGCCGTACAGGGCATCGAACTCAGGTGCGGACGCTCGGTAGCTACGTGCTGGCCGAAACGTACGCGATGAAGTCGATCTTCGTGACGATATCGACCACCCGGCCGCCGTCCATCACCAACACGGTCAGGTCTTGCTTGAAGAACTGTCCGAGCAGGCTGACCTTGTTGCGCAGCTCCACGACCGCGAAGCGCGTCTCGACCAGGTCGCCGATCTGCTTGCTCGCGTCGCCTTCGGACACCAGGAACTCGAGCACGTCCTTTTCGTTGACGATGCCGAGCACTTCCGCACCGTCGATCACAGGCAGCTGGCTGATGCCCTGCTTGTGCATGCGCGAGATCACCTCGCGGACGGTCGACGTGGGACCGGTGACCTGCAGCTCGCCCGGATCGCGTAGCGCGAGCAGGTCCGCCACGGTGCCCTCCATCGGGTCATCGCGCAGGTAGCCGTTCTCGCGCATCCACTCGTCATCAAAGATCTTCGACAAGTATCGCATGGCGCTGTCGGCCATGATCGTGACGATGTTCATCTCCTTGTCCATCCGCTCGGCGAGCTTCACGCACGCCGCGATGGAGCCGCCGGATGAGCCGCCGGTGTAGATGCCCTCGTCGCGCACCAGCCGCCGCGCAAAGTGGAAGCACTCGGCGTCCGTCACGCGGATCACCTCGTCCACGTAGTCGAAGTTCATCGTCGACGGCAGGAAGTCCTCGCCAAAGCCCTCGACCTTATAGCCGTGGGCGGGGGGCAAGCGCCCGGTGTTGAAGTAGTCGTAGTACACCGAGCCGATCGGGTCGGCCGCGACGATATGCACGTCGGGGTTCTGCTCCTTCAGGTACTTGCCCACGCCGGTGACGGTGCCGCCGGTGCCGGCGGCGGACACGAACGCGTCGACCTTGCCGTCCATCTGCTTCCAGATCTCGGGCCCGGTGGATTTGTAGTGCGCGAGCGGGTTCGACTGGTTGTGGTACTGGTTGGCGTAGAAGGCGCCAGGGGTCTCGTCGGCGATGCGGCGGGACACCTTGTAGTACGAGCGCGGGTCGTCGGGCTCCACGTTCGTCGGCGTGACCACCACGCGGGCACCAAAGGCACGCAGGGCTTTGATCTTCTCGTCCGACATCTTGTCGGGCATCACGAAGACACATTTGTACCCCTTGAGCGCCGCGGCGAGCGCGAGGCCCATACCAGTGTTTCCGCTGGTCGCCTCCACGATGGTTCCACCCGGTCGAAGCTGGCCGGATGCTTCGGCGTCTTCGACGATCTGGAACGCGACGCGGTCCTTCACCGAGCCGCCAGCGTTCATGAATTCCAGCTTGGCGTAAATGTTCGCGCGGGTGTGTTTCCCGATGCGGTTAAGCCGAACAATCGGCGTGTTGCCGATGGTCTCGAGGACGGAGTTGAAAGTCGCCATGTTCTCCGGGGGCTGTAGGGGCGTGTCGCTGTACTCAATACCACGAACACGCTAGGTCTGTGGGGTCTTTGGGGTCGCAGGCCTTTCGCCCGCGCTTCGAGTCTGGGAGCCCGTATGTTTAACGCACAACCTCAGCCGCTCATGTCCCTTCGGATTGGCCTCGCCGCCGTCACCCTGTTCGCCCTCGCCGCGGCCTGCTCTGACAGCGACGGACCGCGGATCCGCGAGACCACGATCCTGCGCGATACCACCGACACCGCGGGGCCCTACGAGGTCCGCACCGTCGTCGTGTCGAGCCGCGCGATCGACCGGGTGGAGCTTGTGTACCAAATCGACGAGCTGGAGCCTGAGCCCGTGCGCATGGTGCAGTTCCGCCCCGGACGCTACCGCGGCGAGATCCCCGGCCAGCCGTTCGACACCACCGTCGCCTACTGGATCGAGGCCCGCGCGACCGACGACTCGATCACCGAAGAGCCCTCCCCCGAGCCCTACTCGTTCCGCGTGCTGAGCCGCCTGGAACCTGACGTCGGCGTCGACGTCGGCCCCGATGTGCCGTTCGATGTACCCGCGGACGTGCCCGATGACGTCTTCGCTGACGTGCAACCCGACACCCCGCCGAGCGACGTCGCCCCCGACGTGCCGGTAGCCTCGTGCACGGTCGGATTCGTGTTCCCCACCGACGGCGCCCTGCTCACCGCGAGCAACGACCGGAACCCCGCGACGCCCGAGATCGAGGTCGACGTATCCGTCTCCGTGACCAACGCGACGTCCGTGCGCCTGTTCGCCCCCAACGGCGACATCGGCCCGGTGCCCGTGTCCGGCTCCACCGCCATCTTCGCTGGCGTCGTCATGCCCGAGGGCAGCCAGCTCCTCGAAGTGCAGGCGTCCAACGTCGGCCAGGTCAACCCCTGCACCGCGACGATCTTTGTCGAGGTTCAATCCGCCCCGCTCGACACCGACGGCGACGGAATCCCCGACGCCCGCGACAACTGCGTCCGCACGCCCAACCCCGACCAAGCCGACTCCGACCGCGACGGAACCGGCGACTCGTGCGACTCCGACCTCGACGGAGACGGCGTGAGCAACAACTCCGACAACTGCCGCGTGGTCCCCAACCCCGACCAACGTGACACCGACAACGACGGCGTCGGAGACGCCTGCGAAGGCGACCTCGACGGCGACGGAATCGGCGACGATGATGACAACTGCGTCGACACCCCCAACCCCGCGCAGATCGACAACGACAACGACGGGCGAGGAGACGACTGCGACGGCGACGACGACAACGACCGCGTGCCCGACGTCACCGACAACTGCCAGTACTTCGCCAACGCCAACCAACTCGACACCGACAGCGATGGCCAAGGCGACGCCTGCGACGAAGACGACGACAACGACGGCGTCGCCGACGTGCGCGACAACTGCCCGCTCATGTTCAACGCCGACCAGCAGGACACCGACGACGACGGCATCGGCGACGTCTGTGACCCCGAGACCCGCTGCAACGACGACCTCGACTGCCCCGGCGCGTCCATCTGCTTCCGCGGAGAATGCACCGACATCGCCTCCTGCGAACTGACCACCGACTGCGACATCGGCTTCTTCTGCGAGGCCGGCATGTGCGTGCCCAACAACACCGTCCCGTCCGTCGACTGCAACGTCGACGCCGACTGCACCGGCGGCCTGCAGTGCGTGTTCAACATCTGCGTGCCCGACCGCTGCTACGGCGATGAAGACTGCCCCGGCGGCCAGCGCTGCCTGTCCGGCGAGTGCGTCAACGGCAACCTCCCCATCCCGCCCGCGTGCGACAACGACGACGAGTGCGGCGACGATGAACAATGCCTCGTCGGCCTGTGCGTGCCCCGCTTCTGCGACAACAACAGCGACTGCGACCGCGGCGAGAGCTGCCTGCTCGGCTTCTGCGCCCCCATCGAGCTGCCCATCGAGCTCGACGAATGCGACGACGACTCCGACTGCTTCGGCTTCTTCACCTGCCTGATCGGCCTGTGCGTGCCCGACCTGCCCTTCCTGCCCGACGGCTGCCAAGACGACCGCGACTGCGGCGCCGGCCAGGCCTGCCTCGTCGCGATCTGCATCGACGCGCAGTGCACCCAACAAAGCGATTGCGCGGCCGGAGAAGACTGCCTGTTCGGCTTCTGCAGCCCCGAAGACCTCCCGCTGCCCATCCCGGGCTCCTGCGGAAGCGACGCTGACTGCCCCGACGGCGCAGGCTGCCAGTTCACCGTCTGCCTGCCCGACTCGCTCCCGATCCCCGGACCGTGCGGCCCCGGCAACAGCTGCGAAGCACCGCTGAGCTGCACCTTCGGATTCTGCCTGCCGTTCTAGCCACCGGCGGCAGCCCAGCCACCGGCGGCA
>CBDUJZ010000018.1:0-53693 GCA_965367675.1 uncultured Myxococcales bacterium
CGAAGGCCGCCGCGAAGCCGAAGGCCGCCGCGAAGCCGAAGGCCGCCGCGAAGACGACCACCGCTGCAAAGACGGCGGCTGCGAAGCCGAAGGCCGCCGCGAAGACCACCGCCGCGAAGCCGAAGGCCGCCGCGAAGCCGAAGGCCGCCGCAAAGCCGAAGGCGGTCGAAGCCGACGCCGAGGCGACTGCGCCCAAGAAGGCCGCCGCCAAGAAGGCGCCTGCCAAGAAGGCCGCGCCCAAGAAGGCCGCCGCCGATAAGACTGCGGCTGCGACGTCGCCTGAAGTGGTCGCCGCCGCTGAGAAGCCCGCCTCCAAGCGCCGCGACGATAGCCGTCGTCGAGGCAAGGACGACCGCCCGCGCCGCCGCGGCGAGGACGACGTGCCGGACGCCGAGGGCTTCAACCCCGTGCCCATCGCCACCGAGTACCTTCAGACCGTGCTGGCCGGCATGGGCCTTACCCGCGCCCGCGTTCGCGGCACGTATGACGGTCGCCGCTTGGCGCTCGACGTGACCGGCGCTGGCACCGACGCACTGATCGGCACCCGGACCGCTGGCGCGAACCCCGCGCTCATCGATTCGCTCCAGACGCTCGTCGGTCGCGCCGCGTTCGGCGACCGCTCCGGCGGCAAGACCACGTATGTCGACGTCAGTGGGTTCCGCGCCAGCCGCGTGGACTCGCTCAGCGCCGCCGTCCAGCGCATCGCCGCATTCGTCGCCGAGACCGGCTGCACCGTGCACCTGCCGGCAATGAACAACTTCGACCGCTACGCCTTCCACGGCGGCGCGAGCCGTTCGCGCAAGGTCGAGTCCGCGTCCGAGGGCTTCGGCGTGTTCCGTATGCTCGGAATCAGCGCCCGTCGTCAGCGCGATGAGAACTCCGAAGAGCGCGCCCCCCGTGCTCCTCGCGCCCCCCGCGCGCCGAAGGCCGACAAGGCTGCTCCGGCAGACGCGGTAGAGACGCCGGTGGAAGCCGTCGTCGAGGCGCCGGCAGCGGCTCCCGAAGCGACCGAGGGCGGTAATCGTCGTCGTCGTCGGACCCGCTCCGCCGAGTAGTCGCTCTCATGGACACGATCGCCGCGATCGCCACGCCGACTGGCGCTGGAGCGATCGGGGTGATCCGTCTGAGCGGCCCCCGAGCCTTCGAGGTCTGCAGCCGGCTCGCCGCGCTGCCCGACCCCGTGCCGTCGCATCACGCGTTGCTGCGCACGCTCCGGCGTGATGGCGACGTGCTCGACCAAGCCCTGGTGCTGCCCTTCGTAGGCCCGCACAGCTTCACGGGTGAGGACGTGGTCGAGCTGCACTGTCACGGCGGCACGGTCACGCTGCGGCGCGTGCTCGATGCCGTTCTCGCCGAGGGCTGTCGTCCCGCTGAGCCCGGCGAGTTTAGCCGCCGAGCGTTGCTTAACGGCAAGCTCGACCTGGTGCAGGTGGAGGCGATCGCGGATGTGATTCACGCCGAGAGTGAGGCCGCGCATCGGCTCGCGCAATCGCACCTGGCGGGCCGACTCTCCGAGCAGATCAACGACGCCAAAGCGGGGCTGTTCGAGCTCATGACGCTCGTGGAGGCCGCGATCGACTTCTCGCTCGAAGAGCACGTGTACACGATCAGCGGCCCCCAGATCATGGAGCGCCTGGACCCCATCCTGGCTGGCCTGGAGAGCCTCCTCGCTACCTACGACGCCGGGCGGCTGCGGCACGACGGCGTCAAGGTGGCCATCGTCGGACGTCCCAACGCCGGCAAGTCGACGCTGCTGAACCTACTGCTCGGCGAAGAACGCGCCATCGTGACGGACATCCCCGGCACGACGCGCGACACCATCGAAGAGTCGGTCGAGCTGGGCGGCGTGCGCTTCCACCTGATCGACACGGCCGGCCTGCGGGAGACCACCGACACGGTCGAGGCGCTGGGCGTGGAGCGGACGCGCCGCGCCGCGGAGGCCGCCGACGTGGTGGTGTGGGTGGTCGACGCGACTTTGGACGCAGAGGCGTGGGGCGCGCTGCATGTTGGCTCCGGCGCGGACGTGGACTCCGGCGCGCGCCGCCAGCCGGTGCTGCTGCTGCGCAACAAGGTCGACCTGCTTCCCGCGTCACCGGCGGAGTTCACGGGGCCGGAAGGCGTGACGGAGACGCTGTCGGTTTCGCTGGCGGCCGGCGCTGGCGCGGAGGCGATAACGGCGGCGCTTCAACGGGCTGCGGTGGCGGCGGGGTTGGAGCCGGGTACGGAGTCGGTGTTGCTCTCGCGAGCGCGCCACCGCGATCTGCTGGAGGAGTCGGTGTCGTCGCTACAGCGTGCGCGCGGGGCGGCGGAGTGTGACTTGGGGCACGAGCTTATAGCGTTCGATTTGAGCGCGGGCATGGGGTCGCTCGGCGCGCTGACGGGGGCGGTGACGAGCGACGATGTGCTGGCCCGCATATTCGGCGACTTCTGCATTGGAAAATGACGGAAGATCAAGGTGTTAGGGGACACGAAAGGGGGTGACACTTCGGGGCTTTTCGGGTAGATAAGCAGCCCCCAACGCGGCACCTCCACCGCGGGTTTTGTCCCTGTGCGATCCAGAGCATCATGAGCGAGTATTCCGCCAAAGACATCCAAGTTCTCGAGGGACGTGACGCCGTGCGCAAGCGGCCGGGCATGTACATCGGCGATACGGATGACGGCTCGGGTCTGCATCACTTGGTGTACGAGGTCGTCGACAACTCGATCGACGAAGCGCTCGCGGGTCACTGCGACCAGGTCGACGTCATCATCCGCGCCAACGGCGCTGTGACGGTCGTGGACAACGGCCGCGGTATCCCCGTCGACATGCACGTGGACGAGGGGCGCTCGGCGGCGGAAGTCATCATGACGATCCTGCACGCCGGCGGTAAGTTCGACTCGAACTCGTACAAGGTCTCTGGCGGCCTGCACGGCGTCGGCGTGTCTTGCGTGAACTTCCTGTCCAAGGAGCTCACGCTGCGCATCCGCCGCGACGGCAAGCTCCACGAGGTCACGTTCGACCGCGGCATCACGCGCGCGCCGTTGAAGGTGATCAAAGAGGGGATCGAGGGCACCGGCAGCTCGGTCACGTTCCTCCCGGACGACGAGATCTTCACGTTCCTGGAGTTCTCGTTCGACACGCTCAAGCACCGCCTGCGCGAGCTGGCGTTCCTGAACGCGGGCGTGACCATCACGCTGCTCGACGAGCGCGACAACCGCAGCGAGAAGTTCCTCTACAGCGGTGGCATCACGGAATACGTGCGGCTGCTCGCCAAGACGAAGACCCCGCTGCACCCCGACCCGATCACGATCTTCGACGAGCGCCAAGAGACCGGCATCTCGGTCGAGGTCGCCATGCAGTGGACGGACGGCTCGCGCGAAGAGGTGGTCTGCTTCACCAACAACATTCGTAACCGAGACGGCGGCGCCCACCTCGCAGGCTTCCGCGGCGCGCTCACGCGAACCATGAACATCTACGCTTCGGAGCATAAGCTCGCGAAGAAAGAGAAGGCCGAGGTCACCGGCGACGACATTCGCGAGGGCATCGTCGCCATCGTGTCGGTCAAAATGCCTGACCCCAAGTTCTCGTCCCAGACCAAAGACAAGCTGGTCTCCAGCGAGATCAAGGGCGCCACAGAGTCCGTCGTCAACGACAAGTTGCGCGAGTTCTTGGGCGAAAACCCCTCCGTCGGTAGCGCCATCGTCGAGAAGATGCTGCTCGCCGCCCGTGCCCGCGAAGCCGCCCGGAAGGCGCGTGAACTCGTCAAGCGCCGCGGTGTGCTCGACAACTCCACGCTGCCCGGTAAGCTCGCGGACTGTCAGGAGAAAGACCCGACGCTCAGCGAAATCTTCATCGTCGAGGGTGACTCCGCGGGTGGCTCGGCAAAGCAGGGCCGCGACCGGCGCAACCAGGCCATCCTGCCGCTCCGCGGTAAGATCCTGAACGTCGAAAAGGCCAACCTCCGCAAGCAGCTCGATAACGCCGAGATCATGACGCTCATCGCGGCGCTCGGCACCGGCATCGGCGCGCTCAGCGACGAAGACGGCTTCGACATCGGGCGGCTTCGGTACCACAAGGTCATCATCATGACCGACGCCGACGTCGACGGATCCCACATCCGCACGTTGATGCTCACGTTCTTCTTCCGCCAGATGTTCCCGCTCATTCAGCAGGGCCACCTCTTCATCGCTCAGCCGCCGCTCTACAAGGTGTCGCGCAAGAGCAAAGAGATGTACCTGCAGAACGAAGAGGACTTCGAGGACTTCGTCGTCAGCGGCGGCACCGAGCACACCGCGTTCGGTGTCATCGGCAGCGATGAGCGCATCGAGGGCGACACCCTCAAGGAGCTCGTCTTCGACTTCATGGAGTACGAGAAGATTCTCGCGCGCATGGGCCGACGCGGCATGGACACCCGACTGATCAACGCGTTGGTCACCGACTCCAACATGGAAGCGTCGGACTTCACCAACGAAGCCACGCTCATGGCCAAGATGGTCGCCGTGGCCAACCTGCTCAGCGAGCGCACGGCCGACACCACGTTCGAGCCGCCCGTCATGCGCTACAGCGAAGACGAGAACACCTACGCCGCGCAGTGGAGCACCCGCTACCTCGGCAGCCTGCGTAAGACCCTCGTCAGCCGCGACTTCTTCGGCGCCCGCGAGTTCTCCGAGCTCCGCCGTATCCACCAGCGCTGGGCCGAGATCGCGACCGGACCGCTCGAAGTGGTGGTCAAGAACCGCGACGCCGAGCCCATCGCCGACAAGCATGAGCTCGTGAAGGCCGTACGCAAGGAAGGCGAGCGCGGACAGACGATCCAGCGATACAAGGGTCTGGGTGAGATGAACGCCGACCAGCTGTGGGAGACCACCATGGACGTCGAGCGCCGCGTGCTCCGCCAGGTCACCCTCGGTGACTTGATGGAAGCCGAGTCCGCGTTCAGCGTGCTCATGGGCGACGACGTTGAGCAGCGCCGCGAGTTCATCGAGCAGAACGCACTCAACGTGCAGAACCTCGATATCTAGGGCGCTAGGCCGGCGGCGTTCGCGTCGTCCGGCCGTTGCAGGTTAGCCCTGCAGAATGCGAATCACCTCGTGCGCCCGAGCGCGCGCCCAGGCGACCGCCGACATCTTGCGGGCGTCAAACGGGCGCTCGGCGGCGACGGAGACCGACACGCGTTGACCGCGTGACAGACGCTCCAGCGCGGCCTCGGCCAGCGCCTCGTCGATCACCAGCAACACCGAGTCGGTCACCTTGGTGCCCATCGCGATGAGGTCACCGTGCAGCTCTTGCGCGGCCGCTGCGAGCGCGGGCTCTTGGACCTTGGACAGCTCGGACAGCCGGTTCAGCGCTTCTTCCAGCGGTGTCTGCCGCGTCGGTGCGTCGGCCGCCTGCGGCGTGCGTCCGCTCGGTAGCTGGTCTGGATGGATGCGCCCGCCAGCCATGTCGCCGACCTTGCGAGATACCGTCGCCAGGTGCTCGCCGCCGACCCACTTCTTGTAGCCGCTCTTGATCCAACGGCTGCAGTCGCTGAGCGAGCGCGGCGCCTCGGACTTCCGCTCAAACGCCTGGTCGATGCCGGCGAACACCACGGACACGGGGATGTCCGACCGCTCCCAGAGCAACACGAGCTGCTCGTCGGCGGAAGAGACAGCGCTGCCCTTTCCACGCCGGTCGACGAAGAACTCTACGATCGCCTCTGCGTAGTCCATTCTAGGTGGGTGCCGGCAGCTCGAAGACCACGCGCACGCGGTCTTGAAGTTTAAGTGTACCGCCGAGCGCCTTGTACGGCTTGATGCCCCACTCGCTCGGCTTGATCTCGACCTCGCCGCGGACCACGCCGGAGGTATGACGCATGGTCACCTCGAGAGGCTTGGTCTTGCCTGCGAGCGCGAGCTCCCCGCGCGCGATGAGGACCACGCCCTCGTGCGCTACCACGCCCTTGAACGTGATCTGAGCGTGCACCGACGCCTTGAGGACCTCGCCGAGCATGGTCGTACGAATCTTGGCCTTGTCCTTGTCCGAAAGGGCGCGCTCGTCGAGCTTGTCCCGCTTCATGGCGCCATCCACCTGGATGGTGTCGGGCATGAACACCGCGCTGAAGTTGGGCTCGTCGAGCTCAATCCGGAACCGCTTCACGGTCAGGCGAAGGTCGTGGGCGATCGCGGACAGCATGCCGTCCTTGTACGTGAACAGCTGGACTGTTCCCTTGGTCACGCGTTGCACTAGGGGGTCTCCGTCGGTTCGCCGGGCTCTTCCGGCGTGTCGTCGTATAGTTCGTTCAGCAGCGCTTCGGCTTCGTCGAGCGCGCTACGATGGTCGTCTGGATGTACGCCGCCGATGCCGTCAGCCGACAGGGGTGCGCCCACGTCGACCAGCGGGTCGGTCAGGGTT
The DNA here is from genome assembly GCA_965367675.1 of uncultured Myxococcales bacterium. Taxonomy (GTDB): domain Bacteria; phylum Myxococcota_A; class Bradymonadia; order REDH01; family REDH01; genus CBDUJZ01. Next base: position 6,371 of record CBDUJZ010000018.1, read on the forward strand.
GCGCCCAAGGTGTCGGCCGTAACGTCGGGCAGCGTGATGCTGTCGGGGTCACCGAGTCCGGCGAAGCGCGTGTCGATGCCCATCTTGGCGAACTCGCCTGCCGCGTGCTCCGCGCGTTGCAGCGCGGCGTTCGCCTCGAGCGCGTTGGGGATCGTCGGCTCCGACCGGATGGCCTCGAGTTCGGCCTCGATCTCCTTGAGACGCAGCGCGCTGGCGCCCACCTTCTCGCGGGCGATCACGGCTTGGTCCTTGGCCGCGCGTGCCAGGTCGATCTTGCCGGCGTCGAGCGCCATCTTGGAGCGTTTCAGCCAGAGCTGGAGGTCTTCGACGGCGTCTTCGTTCTCACGCGTCGTGAGCTTCCGCTGGGTGATCCAGTGGACCAACATGGCGCGCTTGTCGTCGCTCATCGGTCTGCCTTCCCGGCGGCCGCCTGCTCGGCAAGCAGGCGGTAGAGCTCGTCGCCGGAGTCCTCGTCCGAACCGGCGTCGTCGCTCGTGGTTTCGGTCGCAGCTGCCGGTCGCGGCGCACGCGGTGCGTTGGACGGCACGTCTTCGGAGTCCTCGCCGGCCGAAGCATTGGCGGCGGTATCGGTGGTGGCGGGCGCGGTATCTTGCGCCCGGCTTTCACCGTCGGCCTCGCGCGCCTTGGCGGCTGCACGGTCGGCCTTCTCTTTGGCCTTGGCGGCCGCGCGGGCGATCTTCTCTTTGGCCTTGGCGTCGGCGTTGCGCTCTCGCTCAGCGACGCGCTCTTCCTCGCGGGCGACGGTCTTCGCGCCCACTGCGCGCACGTGAATCGCCTTGAGGTCGGCGTCGTCGAGCTCTCCGTCGCTGAGCCGCGATTGGATGTCTCTCACCAGCTCCTTGATGCGTGAGGGCCGCGACACGTTCGGGAAGTTCACCTCTACGTCGGTTCCGGCGGCGGAGCTAAAGCTCACGTTGCCGAACAGCAGGAGCCGGTCCAAGAACGACTGCTTCACCACGATGTTGCGGATGTCCTGAATGCGAATCTCGGACGTGGTCTTGCCGAACACGCCGTGCTCCTCGACTACCGAGTCCAGCGTGACCACGTAGCGCGAAAACGCGAGGGACTTGAGCTTGGCCCATAGCGGGAACAGCAGCAGGAAGCCGACGGGGATGAGGCACCATACCAGCGGAAGCGGTTCGACCTGGTTGGCCTCCGACCGCTTCTGGAGCATCCAGAACGCCCAGACTACCGCCGGGATCAGGATCATCGGCGGCACGATGAGGCCGAGGCTCGCGCGCGCGACCGTACGGTAGGTGCGCACGACGTGGGTCTCTGATGCTTTGGCCATTTCGGGTCGGGTGCGAGGGGAACGCGGGCGTCTAGCGACAGACGCAACAACGCCGAGCCAACTTAGACCCGGGAGACCCGAGCGACAACGCTGGCGCGGCGATTGAATGCAGCGTGCGCTCCCCGACGTGTGTCGGAGGGCGCGAGCGGCGCTAGAAGTAGACCACCACGGGGATGATCATCGGCTTGCGGCCGGTCTCTTTCTTGAGCAGGCGCATGACCGCGAGGCGCAGTGTATCCGCGCACTTGCTTTGGTCGAGCCGGTCGTCCTTGGACAGGTCGTTGAACGCGTCTTCGGCGGCGTCGATGGCGTCATCGATGAGGCCGTGCTCGAAGTCGGGGTCGAACAGTCCGTAGTTGTCGATCTCGGGCGAGCCGTCGAGCTCACCGGTCTGCTCGTCGACGACGGCGGTGATGAGCGCCATACCGCGCTGGGCCAGCTTGAGCCGGGCCCGAAGCGCCGGGCCGTTGAGTGTGCCGAACGGCGAGCCGTCCACGCAGATCTTTTTGGCCGGGATGGAGCCGGTACGGCGGCACTCGGTCTCGGTGATCTCGAGGATCTCGCCGTTATCGAGCACGTGCGTATCGTCGACGCCGGTGTCTTCGGCGAGGTCGGCGTGCGCCGTGAGGAAGCGGTAGTCGCCGTGCACGGGGATGAACGACTGGGGCCGCACGAGGCGCAGAAGCTCCTCTTGCTCGGGCCGGCAGGCGTGTCCGGAGCAGTGCACGTCGTCGCGGTTCACGATGATGCCGCCGCGTCGCACGATCTGGTCGAGCAGGCGCGCGATCGGGCCCTCGTTGCCGGGGATCGAGCGGGCGCTGAAGATGACGTGGTCGTCTTCTTGGATCTTGAAGCCGGCGAGGCCGTCGAACGCCATGCGGGCGAGGGCTGCGCGGGGCTGCGCTTGCGAGCCGGTGCAGGCGATGATGAGCTTGCTCGGGTCGATGCCGGCGGCGTCGCGCTCGGCGATGAACACGTGCTCTTCGAGCTTCATCACGCCGAGGTCGCGGGCGAGCTCCACGTTGCGCTGCAGGCTGCGTCCGAGGAGCAGCAGGCGGCGGCCGGTGAGCTTGGCGATGTCGACGAGCGCTTGGATGCGGAAGATGTTCGTGGAGAACATGGTCACGATCACGCGGCTGGGCGCCTCGCGGACGGCGGCCTCAAGGCCGACGCGTACGTCGGACTCCGAGGTGGTGGCCGTATCGCGGAGGATGTTCGTCGAGTCGGAGAACAGGGCGCGAACGCCGTCGTCTCCGAGCGTACGAAAACGCTCCAGGTCCATGGGCTCTTCCATGAACGGGTTGCGGTCGATCTTGAAGTCGGCCGTGTGCACGAGCACGCCGACCGAGGTGGTCAGCGCGACGGCGAGCGTATCGGGGATGCTGTGCGTGACGTGCACGAACTCGGCCATGAACGGTCCGATTTCGACGACGTCGCCCGCCTCGACCACGTGGATCTCGACTTCGTCTTTTCCGAAGCCGGCCTCGGCGAGGGCGTGGCGCAACAGTCCGGCCGCAAAGCGGGGGATGTATACGGGCACATCGAGCTGCTCAAGCAACAGCGGCAAGGAGCCGATGTGGTCTTGGTGCCCGTGTGTGATCAGAATTCCCGCGACATCATCCGCGCGGGCGATGATCGGCGAGAAGTCGGGGGTGAGTTGGTCAATTCCGAGGGTGTCGTCGTCAGGGAACGAGACACCGCAGTCGAGGACGAGGAACTGGCCTTGGTCTTCGAAGAGGGCACAGTTCATGCCTACCTCTCCGAGTCCTCCAAGCGCAACGTAGCGTACGGTCAAATGTGTTTCCGGGAATCTTTTGCGTCGTTGACGGCGTTGGTCGCGCGGCCTTTGAGGCGGAACGAGCGGAGATATCCACCTTCGCGGAGTTTCTCGAGTCGTTCGGCGCGCGCTTCTGCGCCGTTATAAAGGGTGCCATGAGTGGCGCGGATGCCCGCCTCAATGTGAGCGGGCGAGTCGATGTACGAGCTCTTGTAAGCTTCGCAAATGGGGCATTCCAGTGACGGTTGCCCGCCCTCGAGGACGAAGCCGCAGGAGCTGCAGCACCAGAGAACGGAGTGCATGTAGGTATCTGCTTTCATCGTCGCGGGATGCGGGGGTCGTCCGAGTGGAAAGTGCGCGCTCTCCCTAACGCGCTGTGCGGGGCGGTTCAAGCCCAAGCGGTACGATCTTGTGCTTCGAGGGCGGATCATTCGTGCAACCATCGTCACAACCGGCCTTTGCAGGGCCCCCGGAGCGCGGATTTTTGCCCGCGCGTGCGTCGATCGCGTCTACCCGTCGATCTCTACGCGGATGAACTCGACCAGTCGCTCACGGAGCTCCGCTGGCATCTCACGGGTCAGCTCCACGCGACAAAGCTCCGACGTCGCGCGGTATTGCCTCAGGAATTCACCGCACTCCTCACAGCCGGACAGATGCATATCCATCGCCGACTGGAGGTCTGGCGCCAGCTCCTGCTCCACGTATTCGAGCAGCAGGGTCAGCACGCGTTCGCACGAGATGCCAGGGTTCGAATTCACGGCTTTCGGTCGATGTACTTGTTGAGGAACAGGCCCACCCGCGCCCACTCGGCGTCGCTGATGGATTCGGGCTTGGTCATGACGGCGTACTGCAGCGCGCTCGACGCCGTGGACTCCGACTCGCGGCCGAGCGGGATGGCGTTGATGACGCGCTTGAGCGCACCCTTCACGTTGGACACGTTCGCTTGCACATTGGCGAGCACTTGCGACACGTCGACCTCGTCGTCCTCGAACCAAACATCGTAGTCCGTGGCCAAGCAAATCGACGCGTACGCCATCTCGGCTTCGCGGGCGAGTTTGGCCTCGGGCAGGGCGGTCATACCGATCAAGCTGGCGCCCCAAGAGCGGTGCAGCTCGGACTCGGCCTTGGTCGAGAACAGCGGGCCCTCCATGCACACGTACGTGCCGCCGTCGTGGACGGTGACGCCTTCGTCGCGGCATGCGCTGAGCAGCACTTCGCGCAGCATCGGGTCGAACGGGTGCGAGAAGCCCACGTGCACGGCCAAGCCGTCGTACAGCGTGTTCACGCGCGAACGCGTGCGGTCGATCACCTGGTCGGGCACCACGAAGTGCCGCGGCTCGATCTCTTCGCGAAGCGAGCCGACCGCCGAGACGGTGGTGAGCCAGAACACACCGAGCGACTTGAGCGCCCAGATGTTCGCCCGCACCGGGATCTCGGTGGGGTTGTGCACGTGTCCGCGCCCGTGCCGGGGCAAGAACGCCACGCGCCGGTCGCCGAGCTTGCCGATCATGATCTTGTCCGACGGCTTCCCGAATGGCGTGTCGATATCGAGCTCGTCGATGACCTCGATGCCGTCGATGTCGTACAGGCCGGAGCCGCCGATGATACCGATTCGAATGTCTTGCATGTCGCCGTTGCGGGAGTCTTGCATGTCGCTGTGCGGAGATGGAGCGGTGCGCTCGTGGAGTCGATGCCGAGGTTTGCCGAAGGGTTCAACTCGGATCGATCCTGCGCGTCAATTCCTCTGAGCCGACGAACGGGGACATCGCGACCGGATTGCGTCGCGCGGATCTGTTCGCTCCCGGCTTCACGACGGTACGTCTAGCTCGGTGGCTTCCCGGACCGCTCTTGCGCGTAGCGTGCGGCGGCGCGGGCTACGCGGACCCAATCGGTGGGGTCGGGCGCGACGCGGAATTTGTCGTCGGCGATGTAGGTGACGAGCGTCGAGGCGCGGTTCCCCTGCATGAGCGTGAGCGCGGATTCCATGACCGCTGGCGCGCTGTCGAGGGCCCAGCGGTCGGTCCGCTCGATGCCGATCGCGGTGGCGGCGTCGTGCATCAGCCCGGGGAGCACCTGCCAGAACTGGGTCCAGTGCTCTTGTAGTGCGTCCAGGTTGCCCTCCTCGGCGTCCATGAGCGCGAGGTTCATGCGGGCGGCGTGCCGCGAGGGTTTGGTTCGCAGGGCCCGAGACAGGTGTGAGCGGGCGGCCTCGAAGTTGCCAGCACGGCGCTCGAACTCGCCCACGTACACGGACGTGGTGGCTGAATCGAGTGGTCGATAGAGGGCGTCGCAGGCCGCCAGTTCGCGTTCGGCGTCGGCTTTGTCGCCGCGCAGGTAGTGCGCCGCGGCGCTGCCCACAAACGCCCAACGCGCCGGGAAGCGCTTTCGCCCACGCTCGAAGGCGGCGAGCGCGTCGTCGTACCGGCCTTCCCACAGCAGCAGCTCGCCGCGGTAGCAGTCGGGGTGGGGCGAGATCGCGAACTCTTCGGCCAGCGCTTCGAGGCCCTCGCGGACGTGCTCGGGGGCGGTGTAGCGCAACGTTTTGAGCAGCGCGCTGGCGCGGGCACGGGCGGGGATTTCGCGGGTGAGTGGGAGCCGGGAGTTGGTCTCGGGGTCGAAAAACGTGAGCGGCTCCGAGAGGTTGCCGCGCATGCGGTCGAGCAACCCGCGGGTGAACGCGTCCAACGACTCTTCGCTCTCGAGCGCTGCGTCGACGGCCTCGGGGGAGGTCCAGGCGGGGATCGCGTCGCTGAACAGGCCGGCGTACATGGTGTCGCGGGTGGCCATGTCGCGGAGGCGCTCGGCGCGGTCCGGGGGGTCGCCGACAGTGACGAGCACCCGCACCAGCGCCTGGGCGCGGTTGGCGTGCGAGTTGACCGCCGATTGGTGCATGCGGGCCGTCGCCAAGTCCCCGTGGTCGTAGGCGAGCAGGGCCAGCCACAGGCGTGGCGTGGCGTCGCGCGGCGCGAGCTCGGCGGCGTGGGTGAGCGGCGCGATCGCCTCGGCGCGGCGGCCGAGCCCGATGAGCGCGGCGCCGATTCCGAGCGGTCCGGCGGGGTTGTTCGGGTGGTGCTGCTCCAGTTGCTGGGCCAGGGCGAGGGCGTCGGTCGACAGGCCTCGGGCGAGCGCGTCTTCGAGCAGCACACACAGGGCGAGCTCGGCGTTGGGATCTTGTTTGAGCGCTCGGCGTGCCAGCTGCGCGCCCTCTTCGTAGGCACCCACGGCGGAGGCGAGTCGGCCGGCGCGGCCCACGGATTCGGGGTCGTCGGCCGAGTGCAGGGCTTCGGTGAGCAGTGTCCACGCGGTCGCGTTGTCGCCATCTCGGGCGGCGCGTTCACCGGCGGAGAATAGCAACCGCGCACCCTCTCGCCCGCCCGTTTGCCGCGCGAGGTCGAGCGTGGCGTCGCATACTTCTTTGGGCCCTGAGGCGGCCAGGTGCAGGGCGCGGACGAGCCGCAGCGCCGCCTCGGATGGACCGGCGGGGGCCGCGCCGCTGTCGTCGGCTCCGTCGACCGCGCTAGCGCTCAGGTACGCGAACGCTGCATCGAGCGCGCGGGTGCGGTCGCCGCGCAGCCCATGCACGATGGCTTGGATCATCGGCCGGTTGTCCCCGGTCGCGCGCTCCAGGAACGGGATGAACTGGCCGAGCGCGGCGAAATCGAGGTTGCTGTGCGGTTCGGTTTGGGAACCGTGCACGACGTCGTGTCGCGCGCTCTTGTGCCACGTGCGCAGCACCTCCATTTCGCGCGGCGCGGCGGTCTCCAGGTGGCGCAGGATCTTGGTCACCATCGCGGCCGCGGCGGCGGCCTTCGCGGGGGGCACGCGGCCGCCTTCGTGCGGTCGCACGGTCCACTCTCCGCGGGCGCCGCCGTCTCGGAGTTCGAGCGTGAGGGTCGCGCGTCCGGCCCGCAGCACGCGCAGCATCACGCCGCGCTCGCCGAGCAGAATTTCGAGCTCACCGAGGGCGCGTCGGAGCGGCTTCTCGATGGTTGGCGGCACGCGTAGCCGTAGCGGCGCTTGGTCGCTTGGCGGCTTGACCGTCGTGGTCGGCGCCGAGTTCCATTTGAGGTGACGCGTCAGTGTGTTCGATGCGCGCAGGCGATTGATCGTCGCTTGTTCGACGGGCGTCGGCGCCGGGTTTTCAGGCCGGAAGTCGAGCGTATCGGACAGCTTCACGACGGCGTTTTCTAGCACGCGTATCGGCTGCGCCGCGAGCTTGGGCTGCGCCGAGTGCAGGGTGAGGGCGTGTGCAATCAACAGGTCGCCGGCCGAGCCCGTGAACGCAAAGTACGGGTGGCCGCCGTCGCGGAAGATCTTGCCTCCCCAATCCGGCTCATACGGGTTTACGCCGTCGGGGCTCTGGCAGATCACATCGAACTGGTCGGCCAACGCCGCGGGGGCGAACAGCGTACCGCCCGCGTCGTCCGGAACGTCGGACCAGTACGCCATGAGCAACAACGCGTCGGTGGAGCGGCCGAGGTGCGCGCGCCCGTGGCCGGGCTCGGGCGAGTCCACGTGCCAGTTCAGCTGGGCGATGGACTCGTTCGCGCCAGCCCGCGGGTACACCTTGCTGTTGATGACCCACCGCGCGCCGAGCTCGATGGGCCGGGCCAACTCCCGCCCCCCGATCAGCGCGTCGATGATGCGTGCCGCCCAAGGCGAGAGCTCGGCGATCGGGATGCCCAACATGGGCTTGAGCACCGGCGCTTCGCGGCCCCAGAAGGCGAAATCGTCGAGTCGCTCCGGAGGCGTCAGTCCCGTTTCGGCGCAGCGGGCCTCGATTTGCGCCTGCAGGGTCTCGGTCATCACGGCGTGAGCGCGCTGCGGCTCGAACGCCTGCCGTAGGATGACGTACCCATGCGAGATGAACGCGTTAACAACGTGCTCATCGCCCGCCGAGTGCGTAAAGACGGCGTCGCCAGCTGGCTGGGATGGGGGTGACATGAACTCGCTGTACAGCGGTTTAGCATCCGCGCGAACGCGTGCGAAGCTCTGCTGAAGCGTCTCCCACTTGCACCCGAATCGCAAGAAGAACCGCTGCGACAACAAAACGAACCGGCGCGCATCGTCGGCGAGCGTGGACCCCGTGGGCGTGGCCGATTTTGTCCTAAGGCGTCACGCCGGTCGCGCCGAGCGCCGTGGCGACCGCCGCCCAGTCGGAGATCGCTGCCCAGTCTGGCGGTAGTCGGAGTTCGCCGAGCTTTCGTTTGGTCACCTGTACGCTGCCGCCGCCGAGCGCCTGGGCGCCGTGTAGGGCCAGATATTGTGTGCGCGCGACGTCGGAGTTCAGGAAGGCGCAGAGCGTGTGCAGCCGGGACATCACGCTCCCGTCGCCGTTCACGTCGTCGCCCCCGCAGGCGCCGCCTTTGACGGTGACCGCGAGTGTGGCGACCGCGCCGGCGCACGCGCCGTCATCGACGACCGCTTCGAGCACCTTCGAGAGGCCGGCGACGAGGACTTTGGGCTGGTCGTACAGCGCTGCGCGTCGCGCGGAGACCACGCTCCGAGCGAGCCACGGCGTCGTGAGGTCTCGTTTGAGGTAGCGGGTTTTGCGCGTGCCCCACAAACAAACAAACGGGTCGATGCTCCCCGTTGTTACGAGTTTCCAAGCGCCCGGTGTGTGTGTTTCGGATACACCGGGGATGAAGTCGTATGCTTCGCCCGTGCTCGCGCCAGCTTGTAAATGTGTGACCGTGTCCAGGCGAATCCAGTCGTCGGGAATGGCGTTGATGACCGCCGCGTGGGGCGAGAGCAGGACGCTCCATCGGCCGTCGCGCGGGCGGGGCGCTGGCGCCGGAGACCCCGTCAGATTCCACATTTGCACCCCTGCGCGCCGCTGCGGGGGCCGGACGTTGAGGAACACGGCGGTCACGTACACCGACGCGTCCACAAAGTGGTCCGACTTTCGGATGCGCAGCACGTCTGAGAGCGCATGCTCGGCATCGACATACGTGCGGAGCCGGTCGGCGTAGGTGGCAGCGAGAATCGCGCGGGGGAGGATGAGCGCCACGCGTTTGTTTGCAAATTGTAGCGCGCGCTCAACAAACAACGAGGCCTTGTCGTATGCGCCCTTGGCCGCATTTGGGTACGCCGCGGCGTACGCTTCGCGCTGCGCGTCATCTCGGCCGGTGCGCTTGTCGATCGCGCTGCCGAACGGTGGGTTGCCGATCACGAGGTCGAACGGTGTCGCGAAGGGCGCGGGCAGTGAGGGGCTGAGCGCGTCGGCGCAGACGAGGTTTTGCTGCAGCAGCGCCGAGAGTTGGTCGACGTCGACGCTGTGTCCAGCGGCGGCGAGGATGCGTGCCCGTGCGGTCGCGATCGCTTCGGGGTCGATGTCGACGCCGTGCAGCCGCGTGACGATTGTGGCCCAGTCGAGCCCGCGGACGTGAAGGGCTCGGCCGACGGCCAAGAGCAGGTTGCCGGTGCCGCAGGCGGGGTCCAGTACGCGGGTCGGCAGGGTGTGTTCGCCTACGGACTCGTCTGCGGAACCGCTTGGGCCGGCGCCAGCGAGCGCGATCTCGGCCACGCGGTTTGCCAGCGGTTCGGGGGTGTAGAAAACGCCGTGGGCCCGGCGCGCGAGGGCCGCGTTGGCGTTGGCCGCCGGATCGGAGGCGGCCGGGACGGGGTCGGCAGCGGGATCTGTGGCGGTCGGCGGCATCGGTTCGGGCACGAGGAGCGGGGAGCGGGCACGTTACGGTAGTTTGGACTGACAGTCTCGACCGTCGCGCCGGCCGAGCGGTACGCCGCCGAGGGGGGCCAGAAAACTGGGGTGTTTGGTGGCAAAACCCCCTACGGTGGTGGCGCGCTTCGCCCCCGGAATGCTGTCATGAAGAAGAACATCGAAGAATTCCCCGCCGTTTCTGTCGCGGGCCGCGGCGGTGCGTCCGCTGCTGGAACGTCCGCTACGGCGCGAGCTTCAGCGCCTGCTGCTTCGGCTGCTGCTGCGCCTACTGCTGCGCTTCATGCAGCGCCTACGCGTCGGACGGCGCTTCGGTGGATGGCCGGCGCGGGTGCGTTTGCGCTTGCACCGATCTCGGCATGTGGAGGCACGGGCGGTGGTTCGGGCGGGCTTGATGGCGGCGTCGACGCGACGCTCGATACGGCGCTCGACACAGCGCTCGACACAGGGCTCGATACCGGGCTCGCCACAGATGCGGCGCTGGACGCTGCCGCGGACGCCGCGGTGGATGTCGCCGCCGACGCCAGCACGCTGCGCTGGGCCGAAGGGGGCACTGCCGCGATGTCCGGGAAGGCCGACTACCCGGACCCCTTTGAGGGCGCGCCCACCGACTGCGTGCTCGTGGAGCGGACCACCGCGGGCCCCTGCACGACCGAGTCGCCGGCCGAGCGTGAGGACGTGTCCGAGGGTTGGACGGGCTTGCCGTTGCGACTGGCGTTGCGGGTCGTCGATGGCGATTGCGCGCCGCTGGTGGGGGTGTCGGTCAACATCTGGCACACCAACGTGGAGGGCAGCTATTCGGGGGAGACGCCGAGCAATGGGTTCTGCCTGCTGACGCAGTCGTACAACACGCAGAACTTCTTTCGCGGGGTGCAGACGACGGACGCGCGGGGCGTGGTGTATTTCGACACGTGTTACCCTGGCTGGTACCCGGGCCGCGCGATCCACATCCACTTTCAGGTCCACGAGGGCGCGCAGTCGTTTCGGGTCTCGCAGCTGTTCTTCCCGGAGGCGCTGACGGAGGAGGTGTTCTCGGAGCATCCGGCGTATCAACCGTTCGGTCAGCCGGACACAGTGTTCTCGAACGACGGCGTCATCCGGCCGATTTCGTCGGCGGACCGCGCGCGGCTGTTGATGGATGTGGAGCGGATGCCGGACGGCACGATGTTGGCGTCTAAGGTGGTGACGGTCGCGTAGCGGTGCGCGCGCGTCGATTTGGGGCAAGTGTGGCTTGACACGATCGGCGCCGCCGGATCATCTGCGGAGGTCTTGCTGAGCGTCCCGCTGAGCGTCTTGCGGCCCTGCTGTGCCGCGCCCCTTTAAGCCCACCGCGCCCGATGACAGACCATCTTCATCCTACCGATGTGCCGGCTACGCCTCATGCTCATGGAGCGCCGATGGCGCCGCCCACGGGTGCGTTGGTGGTGCAGGCGCCCAAGGAACTGCGGCTCGACATGACGCTGGCTGGGGACCCCGCTGCGCAGCGCGATGGCCTGCAGTCGCTGCTGCTCGGCACCGGCTGGAAGGTCGAGTGGCACCCGTCTGGGTGGAGCGGCACGGCGGCCAAGGGCAGCAAGGTCATGAACGTGCTGTTCGGCGCGTTCGCCCAATATCACGAGGTGGCGTTCTCGTTCGCGACGCAGCCCGACGGGCACACCGCGCTGACGGTGTATCGCAACGGCGACGGCTGCATGGGCGGGCTCTACGGCATGTACAAGGTCAAGAAGTCGTTCCGCGAGACCGCCAGCCTCGTCGAAACGCACTACCAAAATTCGGGCGCGTTGATCGCGTCGTCCGGCCAATAGGCCCATCGAGGATCGCATGGAGAAGTTCGTCATTCAGGGTAGCGCGCCGCTCGCGGGCACCATTCGCTCAAGCGGTTCCAAGAACGAGGTGCTGCCTTGCATCGCCGCCACGCTGATCTCTGACCAGACCATCGTGCTCGAGAACGTGCCTCGCATTGAGGACGTGCTCGTGCTCATCCAGATCCTTCAGGAGATGGGCGGCGAGGTGACGTGGTCGGGCGAGAACGAGCTGACCATCAACAACGCGGGCGTGTCGGTTTCGAAGGTCCCCATGGAGCTGTGCCGTCAGCTTCGCGCGTCGATTCTCCTTGCTGGACCGCTACTTGCGCGCTTCGGTCAGGTGGAGCTTCCGCCCCCGGGCGGCGACGTGATCGGCCGCCGACGCCTGGACACCCACTTCCTCGGCCTCGCCGCGCTGGGCGCCACGATCGAGACCGAGGGCGTGTTCCGCATCCAAGCCAAGCAGCTGGAAGCGGCGGACATTTTCCTCGACGAGCCGTCCGTGACCGGCACCGAGAACATCATCATGGCCGCCGTGCTCGCGCGCGGCACCACGCTGATTCGGAACGCCGCCTGCGAGCCCCACGTGCAGGGCCTTTGCCGCATGCTCAACACGCTCGGCGCGCACATCGAGGGCATTGGCAGCAACACGCTGACCGTGCGCGGCACCAAGTCCCTGTGGGGCGGCCGCCACACCATCGGCCCCGACTACCTGGAGGTGGGCTCGTACATCGGCCTCGCCGCCATGACCCGCTCCGAGCTGACCATCGAAGGCGTGCGGCCGACCGATATGCGGATGATCGAGCTCATGTTCGGCAAGATCGGCGTGCGCTTCGACATGAACAACGAGCGCGTGGTGGTGCCGGCCGAGCAAGAGCTGCGGGTGCAGAACGACTTCATGGGGCAAATCCCGAAGATCGACGACGCGCCGTGGCCCATGTTTCCGACCGATATGATGTCGGTGCTGATCACGACCGCCACGCAGTGCGAAGGCGCGATCCTGTTCTTCGAGAAGATGTTCGACGGCCGCATGTTCTTCACCGACTCGCTGGTGGGCATGGGCGCGCGCATCATCCTGTGCGACCCACACCGCGTGGTGGTCACGGGGCCGGCGTCGCTGGTCGGCGCCACGCTGAGCTCGCCGGACGTCCGCGCGGGCATGTCGCTGCTGCTGGCGGCGCTGGCGGCCAAGGGACAGAGCACGATCTACAACGTGCGTCACATCGACCGCGGCTACGAGCGCATCGAAGACAAGCTGCGCAGCGTTGGCGCCCAGATCGAGCGCTCGCCCGCGTAGGGACGCTCCGCCGAGAGCCCCCGCCGCAAAATCATCCCGAGCTTGTCGAGGGATAGGTTTCAATCCACTCAAATTGATCAGCTCTGTAGGAGCACCCATCCCATGCGTTTCGCCATTGCCGGATACGGCTATATCGCCCACTACCACGCCCGCGGAATCCTCGCTTCGGGCGGCACTCTGGCGGCCATTATCGGTCGCGATGTGGCCAAGGCTGCCGCGTTCGCGCTGGAGCACGCGGTGGACGGCGTTGCCGCGCCGGTGTTCGCGACGGTCACTGAAGCCGTGAACGCGGGAGTGGCGGCTCAGGCCCCGCTCGAAGCGCTCGTTCTGGCGCTGCCCAACAGCTTGCACGCGCCGGTGGCGATCGAGGCGATGTCGGCCGGCCTGCACGTGCTGGTCGACAAGCCGATGGCGCTCGACGGCAACCAGGCGCGGCGGATGACGAAGAGCGCGACCAAGAACGACCGCTGCCTGCTGATCGGGCACATGTGGCGCTACGACCCCCAGGCGCTCTGGCTGCGCGACGAGATCGCGTCCGGCACGCTGGGCGAGGTCGTCAAGACAAAGGCGTACGGAATCCATGTGAACTGGGGCCCCGCGGGATGGTTCGTGGACCCGGAGCTGGCGGGCGGCGGCGCGCTGATCGACATGGGCGTGCACGCCATCGACACCACGCGCATGCTCATCGGCGACCCCAAGCCGCTGAGCGTATACGCCAGGCTCGACACCCGATTTGGCGACTACGCGGTCGACGACTTTGGCCTGCTGGTGATCGAGTGGGACAACAAGGTCACGTCGGTCATCGAGAGCGGTTGGTGGAACCCGCATATGGATGGCGCCGAGGCGTCGACGCAGGTGTTCGGAACCAAAGCGTACGGCCGGCTTTTCCCGAATGAGATCAGGACGTTCGACGGTGAAACGCCGGTGCTGCGCGTGCCCGACTTTGCGCCTCGCGAGGACCACTGCGCGCAGGAGATCTACACCGCGCAGATCGCGGGATTCATCGAGGCGATTCGCGCGGGCAAGACGCCCTACGCGTCGGCTGAGGTGGGCACGGTGATCATGGACCTGTGCGACGCGGCGTACCGCTCGTCGTCGACGGGTGAGGTCGTCCGGTTCTAGAGCGGCAAGCCACTTGGTGGCTATGCACCCAATCCAGCCGAGCGCGGTCGAAGGAGAGGTTTCAACCGCAATGGCTCAGCTCTGGCGTCGCTGTGCGTTATCGCAGCGCCAAGTTCATGGCGTCGATCCACGCGCGATAGGCGGGGTCGTCGCCAAACGCGCGCTGGAGGAACCCGAGGTCTGAGAGGGCTTGGTCGCCGTTGTCGAGCGCGATGAGCGCGCTGGCGCGAGTCAGGTAGGCGGCTACGAAGAACGGGTCGGAGTCGATGGCGCGGGTCGCGAAGTCGACGGCGTCGCGGGACTGGTGCGCTTGGCGTGCGCCCTCAGCGCGGACCCAGACCAGATAGGGGTCGTTTTGCCATTCGATACCGGCGAGCGCGTCGGACATGGCGGCGGCATCGCCGGCGGCGCCGGCGGCGAGGGCGGTCAGCGCGCGGACCTCGTGCGGGTGCGCGTCCTGTTGCTCGGCCAGCGCGGCGATCAGTCGAATGGGGGTGGGGCGGGTGTCCAGGTACCAGTGGATGGCGGCGCGGCGTAGCAGGTTGGCGGGCACGGGGCCGGTCTCGAAGGCGGCGTAGATGCCGGTTTCGACGCGGGGCCAGTCTTCGCGCGGGTGCTCGGCCCAGCGCGCTGCCGCGGCGACGGGCGCGGGGTCACAGCCGGGCACGGGAATGTGGTCGGGCGTGCCGAGGTTGGGCCACGCGGTGGCGACAAAGCTGAGGGACGCCGCGAGCGCCCCGCCGCCCTCGGCCGCTAAAGCGGCCAGGGCGGCTCCGTCACGCGGTAGCAGCGGGGCCGCCTCGAGCGCCGCGGCGTTCCGCCGCGACGCAGCGCGTTCCGCGCGCGTCGCGACAGAAAGCGCCTCACCCACCGTCGGCATACAATCCACCGGCAGCATCGCCGCGCTCCCGCCCCGATACGCCACCCACGCCCACACCACGCCCCGTCTCAGCGCACGCTCGTCGCCACCAACCGCCAGCGCATCCAACCACAGCCCGGCATCCCAAGCGCTCAGCGCCCCCTCAGCAACCGACGCCGCCAGCGCTGCGCGCTCCCACGCCAGCCAATCGCTCAGCCCCTCCAGCGCCGACAGCTGCACCGACAGCTCGGCCTGCAAAATCACCGCGTCGCCTAGGCCCAACTCAGCGCGGGCTTCGCGCCACGTCTCCAGCCCCGTCGACGGAATCTCGACCCTCCGAACACCCACCTCGAGCGTCCCCGGCGTGGCCAACCGATCCACCTCCAGCGACTGTGCGGATGCCGCAGCGCCCACGCCCAGAATCACGCCGCCCAGCACCGCCGCTACGCGACGCTGTGTGCAGCGCCCACGCCCTCGACTCCGTCGCGCGGCAGCCACGCTCAGCGCAACCGCGGATTCAGCGTGTACGTGCCCACCAGCGACGCCGACGCCAGCACATGACCGGCCGCCGCAGCGACCACATCCGCCACCGTAAACGCGCCCTCTACCGGCAAGCGCGCCACATCGAGCGCAAACACCGTGAACGTGTACTCATGCACCAACGCGTCGTTCCACGGCGGCCCCGGGCCGTCGTACCCGTAGTACGTGCCCTTCATGGTCTCATCGCCGCCAAACCAACCGGTATAATCGTTGACGCCGTGACGCCCCTCCGGCGCCTCCGCACCCTTTCCGCCGACTGTCACTTCCGCGCTATGCGCACCCTCGGCGACCTCGGTCGTGCTCGCAGGGAGGTCCACCAGCGCCCAGTGCGCGAAGTCCGCGCGGGGCAGATCGGCGGGCACCTCGCGACCCTCTTGGTTCACGTCGTCCGGCCGGGTCGGCGCCTTGGAATCCACACAAATGATCGCGAAAGAGCGGGTCCCTTCGGGGGCACCCGACCACGCCAAGTGCGGGTTTTTATTCGAAGAAAACGTCACGTGCGAATCGGCGTTCGGCACGGCAAAAGCGAACGCGCCGGGGATGGCGGCGTCGGGGGTCAGGCTGTTGCTAGTCAGTTTCATAGGTCTCCGAAATCACTGGGGTTCGCTTCCTTCGGCAGGCACGTCGCCCGCGCTCACGGGCAGGCACGCCGCCCGCAGCCGATAGTACTCCACGCGCTGCGGGTTTTCTATGCCAGCTGGGGTTAGCCGAACCCGCGTCTGCCGCACCCAGTCCGGGTCCTCGCACGCCACCGAACCCAGCGGGTCGGTGAGAATCGACGGGCACCGGCCGAACCGAATCGTGTACCGCCCCGGCAGCGCGTTCGCCGCGTGCAGCGGCACCTCAAGCGACGACTCGCCGGTGTACATTCCGGAGTGGAACGTGGTGGCGACCACATCGCCGCGCAGCAGCAAATCCACCCGCATCGGCTGCTCGAAACCCACGCCGTACGGGCACTGCGGCAGCCGCTCCACGATCACATGCAGGTGCTGCGGCACGGCCTCCGTACGCCCGCCGAGCGCGCAAGAGAGCGGCGCGAGCGCGAGCGCGATGATCAGCTGTCCGAGCCGGTTCAACTTTCGTCGCCGCTGTCGAGACCACCGCCGTCGAGACCACCACTGCGAAGCCAAGCGCCCAGCGCCGAAATCGCCTCCGCGTCGAGCGCCGCCGCCCGCTCGATCGCCGCCGCGATCGCGGCCCGCTCGTCCGCCGTCGCGACCGCCTTGGCGGCCGCCCGGGCCTTGTCGATCGCCGTCGCCACCTGCGCAAACCGCGCCGCCACGGCCGCATTGGGCACCGCACGCGCCGCCGAGTGACGGGCGGCGTGGATGTCGGCCAACCACACGGGCAGATAGTCCGCCGTGGTCGCCGCGCCTTCGTCGCCTGCGTCACCCGCGCTGTCGGCCCAGCGCGTGCCGAGCAGCTCCGCCGCCGCCGCCCAAGCCCGGTGCCCCGACGCGTAATAGAACTCGTCCTGGTAGTTCAGCTCCCGCTTCGAGTTCGCGTGCGCGCCCGCGAAAGTGAGCACGTCCCGCTTGAGCGCGTGCAGCCGCGACGCCGGCGGCTCCTCGTAGGGAGGGCGCAGCGTGAGCACCACCGGCGGCAGGTCGGCGTTGTCCTTGGCCAGCGCATCAAACGTCAGCGTCACGCCCGCGCCGAACGCCGCCGGAACATCCACCTGCGCGGAGTCCTTCGGCGTCGTGATCGCGCTCACGAAACCCCACTCCCCGCACCCAAGCTTCCGCTTGTCCGCCACCTCGCTCGCCTCGTCCAGCGCCGCCGCCAGCGCCGGATGCGCCCGCAGCGCGTCCAAGTTCACCAGCGCGCCGCGGCCCTCACCGAGCTCCACCCGGACCAACGCCACCAGCGTCGCCGGCTTGTCGATCGGCCACTCGCGCAGGTCGCGCTGCAGATGCGTGCTCAGCGACTCCTTCACCCCATAACTGTCCATCGCCAGCGTGCTCCAAGCCCACTCCTGCTTCGACACCGCGTCCCGATACGCCCAGTTGTCGTCCGGCGTGAGCTGGTACGCCCGGAAGGCGACGCCGCTCCAAACCCGCGCTTCATCGAGCGTCAGAGGGCAGTCGGGGGTGGCGGCATGAAGCGCGCGAACAAGGCCGTCAGCGCCAAGCGCGGCACGACCAGAGAGACGGTGGACTGTTAGGGTGCATTTCACGACCGATGCCATAGGTCGCGCAGCCCGCCCGCTCAAGCGCGGTCGAAGGACCCACCCAAACAACCCCTTCCTGAGCGCAGTCGAAGGACCCTGAGCTCGCCCAAGGAAATGAACCCTTCCTGAGCGCAGTCGAAGGACCCGTGAGCGCAGTCGTCGAAGGACCCTGAACTCACCAAGGTAATGAACCCATCCTGAGCGCAGTCGAAGGACCCGTGAGCGCAGTCGCAGGACCAACCCCCCAAACAACCCCATCCTGAGCGCAGTCGAAGGACCCCTGAGCACAGTCGAAGGACCCTGAGCTCACCAAGGGAATGAACCCATCCTGAGCGCAGTCGAAGGACCGTGAGCGCAGTCGAAGGACCGTGAACTCACCAAGGAAACAAACCCATCCTGAGCGCAGTCGAAGGACCGTGAGCGCAGTCGAAGAACCGCAACCTACCGAACGAAACAAACCCTTCCTGAGCGAAGTCGAAGGACCGTGAGCGCAGTCGAAGGACCGTGAACTCACCAAGGAAACAAACCCTTCCTGAGCGCAGTCGAAGGACCCGTGAGCGCAGTCGTCGCAGGACCAACCCCCCAAACAAACCCATCCTGAGCGCAGTCGAAGGACCCGTGAGCGCAGCCGTCGAAGGACCACCCCCCAAACAAACCCTTCCTGAGCGCAGTCGAAGGACCCGTGAGCGCAGTCGAAGGACCGTGAACTCACCAAGGGAATGAACCCATCCTGAGCCATGAGCGCAGTCGTCGAAGGACCAATCCCCCAACCAACCCCATCCTGAGCGAAGTCGAAGGACCCTGAGCCCAGTCGAAGAACCGAATCTACTCCCCAGCCCCTATCGCCGCCCGAAACGCCGGCTCCGCAAAAAGCGCTCGCGCCTTCGCCGCCAGGTCCACCAGCGCCTCTTCGATCGCCAGCTCCACCTTGGCCTCGTCGTTGCCGAACAGCCCGCCGGCACCGCCTTCACCCTCGATCTCCGCTTCCCAAATCGCGACGCCGCCTGCCGACAGCACGCTGTATTCAACCGTGACCCAACCGCCCACGCCGACCATACCGTCGGACCAGTACTGCGTTACCCGCGCCACCAAGGCCGCATCGGCACCCGAATCCATGCGAATCCCCGCGGCCGCGAGGCTGTCGGATGTCACCGCCGTAATCGTCGCAGGCATCACGCCTGTGGTGCCGTTCTCGACGCCGTTCGGAATGCCCCAGTCGCCGCGATACTGGCCGATCAGCACACCATCGTTCAGCCCCTGGTCCTCGGGCCGCGCGTCCACGATCTCGACCCGCACCGTCGGCGCCGCGAGCGCGTCAGCGAGCACCGCCGTGGGCGTGTAGTCGACCGACACCGTGTAGCAGCCGGTCAGAAGAAATGCCGAGAAGGCGGCGCAGATGAGTCGGTTCATGGGGGCCCCACGTGAAGAGAAGTGCCGCGCACAATACGCGCCCGCCAACAGGCTCGGCAAGGTCTGCCGCCCCGCGCACCCGACCCGAACGCACGCGCCCTCCCTCAACACCCAAGACAGGCGTGCGCTACAATCCACACACCTGTAGGCTTCCCCCGTCTCCCTCCGCATCCCGGACGTCGCATGGCCCTCGCTCAGCGCTCTCGAGCCTTTCAAACGGTTCCGCGCCCTCGCGCGTTCTACCTCGCCCTCATCGCGTCGCTCGGCCTCACCGTCGGCGGACTCTCCGGGTGCGCCGAGAACTTCCCAACGCCCAGCTGTAGCTCCAACGCCGAGTGTCCGTCCGGCACGTATTGCGGCTTTGGCGAGTGCGTCGAAGACGTCGTCAGCGCAGACGTGGACGCGACCGGCGCGTGGTGGATGCTACGGTATCACTACGCCTTCCCCGCCGGCATGACGCCGGTGCTCGACGACGTGACCGGCGTGTCGTTCGAGGTCATCAACAACACGTTCACGCAGTTCTTCGACGGTCAGACCGAGGGCATCCCGGGCACGATTCAGGCCAGCGGGCAGTACGTGCAAACCGACGGAGACTTCCGCGCCGCGCTCTCGTTCACGGACGCGGACCACGGCACCGGAGCGTTCGAGCAGGGCGACTTTGTGTTCGACATGGAGATGGTCCGAAAGGGCGCGCCCGCGTTCAACATTGCCGGCCGCTGGGAAGAGCTGGGCGGCTCCGGAATGGTCGAGTTCACCGTCGCCGGGGACACGGTGGAGATGCACGTCGACGGGACGCGGTTCGCGGGGCGCATCGCTCGGGACCGCGCCCTGCTCGTGGCGGACCCGGTCATCCCGCAAGCCGCCGTCTCGGCATCGCTCACGTGGAGCTCGGCCCAGTCAGCGACGCTGGTCGTGTACACCACGGAGTGGTTCGAGGGCGGCGCGGTGGGGCAATCGCAGCGGTCGTACACGCTGATCCCGGCCGTCGATGTGCCGGTGGGCGATGTGGAGCGGCCCACGGTGTTGTCGCGCTTTCCGGCCGGCAGCGACGGCAGCTTCTACCCGGACGCGCCGATCGAGGTCACGTTCTCGGAGCCCATCGACCGCGACTCTGTGACCACGTCGACCTTCATCGTGCACCCGCTGTCGCCCGTCGGGGGCCGCGAGTTTGCGGAGAACGAGGGCATCCCCGGCACGTTCGAGTTCGCTGGAAACACGGTCGCGTTCCTCCCCGACCGCGGCGGTTTGTATGCATACAGAACGCGCTACACGATCTCGCTGACGGACGGCATCACCGACCTCGCCGGCAACCCGCTCGTGCCCCCCGCGCCGCGGACCCTCACCACCTTGTTGCTGCAGCCCAACGCCGAGTACCGCGTGATCTTCGAAGACGGCCGCTGGCTCACGACGCGGACCGACCCGTCGGGTACAGAGCAGCTCGCGCTGGTGGACCCCCGCGACGCCGGCCCCCGCGCCGTGTGGACGGCGGAGTGGGTCGATGGGCTGGCCGAATTGAGCTTCTCGAACGTGGAGTTCGACGACGCGATCGACGGCCGCTCGTTCGTCGAGTTTGGCGACGGCACCGCACCTGCTTTCATGGCTGGCTCGGAGCTGTTCACCGGACAGATCGCCGAGCTGATTTCGCGCGGCCCGCGGGACCCGAGCGGCCCGTATGAGAGCCCGGAGACATACCGTATTTCCTCGCGCTGGCAGGGCCCTGACCGCGCCGCGGCCCCCATCCCAGGCCCCGACGACAGCGCCTTCTCGCTCGTGTCGATGCGCGACAGCGTGGGCGAGGGCGAAGGCTGGTACTTCGAGCGGCTGTCGGAAGACCGCGAAGTCTCGTGCGCCGATGTCGACGCCAACGCGTGCGGAAACTTCGCCTGTTGGATGCCCGACCGCATGTGCCTCACGTGGTGCTTCGACCCCGACCAATGCGTGGAAGGGGCGCGCTGTGAAGACGGCGTCTGCGTCGATACGCCCTGATTGGATCCGGCGGGCTTCGGCAGACCGGCGCGTGTCGCGGTGGCGAGCCGGTGGTCTAACGGCGTGGTCTAACGGCGTGGTTTAAGGGGGTGCCGAGCCGGTGGCCCAGAGCAGCACCGGTCGGCCGGCCTCGCACAAGCTGTGGGCGTCGCTCGCCATGCACGCCGCCGCCTTGCCCAAATACACGCCATCGGCGGTCACGCCGGCGGCCTGTAGCGCCTCGGCCGCCGCCTTCGATGCCTGAGTCGGGACGCCGTAGCCCCGCCCCAGCTGGCCACCGCGAACCAGCACCGGCGGCACGGGCGGCACCGCCACACCTTGGGATTTGAGCAGCCTGCAGGTGGCTCGGATCAACGCCCGGAGCCGTCGCGCGCTCATGAGCGGCGCCTCGACGACGCGCACCGCGTGCACTTGAGCAGCAATGCCGCCGATCGCGAGGCCGATCGCGATACCGGCCGCTGTGCCGCCCGAGCCGAGCGGCACGTACACGCGCGCGGGCGAGGGAAAGTCGCCGCGGTGGATGGCCTCCGCCAGGGCCTGCGCGCCGGCTACCACGCCCAACGTGCTCAGCGGCGACGTCGCGCCCGGCGGGATCACGGCGGCGCCGCGAAACGTGCGCGCGGTGAACAACGTGGGGTGCCGCAGCGCCAGCGAGACGCGCGAACGGCTGCGGTGCTCCACACAGGAGCGGCTGCGGTGCTCCACACGGGCGTGCGCGTCGATGAACGCCCGATTCTCGGCCACATCGCCCGCCGTCGGAAAGGTGTACGCGTGCACATCTCGGCCGAGCTGTTGCGCCGCCGTGATGAGCGCGACGAGCTGCCCCGATCCTTCGGCGCCGACCCCGGCCCAAGCGTCCGCAGAGGCCCACGGTTCGGCCGCGAGCAGCACGTCGAGCTTCCGGAGCTTGGTGCCTCCGGCCAGGCCGGGGGCGGTGGTGGGCAGCTGGTCATCGCGCGCGATCCAGATCTCCGGAATCCCAAGCGCAGCCTGGAGAACGGCGCTTCGCGTGACCGCGCTGGCGCCCGCGATCCAGCCCAATCGAGCGGCCTCACCCGTCATCGCGGTGCACGAAATCGGACCTTTCGGCGCATGGGACTCCATGGTAGGCGCACACCACGGCGGAGGTGTGCCATGTCGGGACTGTTGAGTAACATTACCAAGTACAGGAAGATTTTTATCGTGGGCACCCATGCGGTGGTGTTCGCGTTGGCGCTCGTATCGGCGTTCTTCCTTCGATTCGACTTCGCGATCCCTGAGAACAACCTCATCCTGCTGCGTAACGCGCTGCCGGTGTTCGTTGTGCTCAAGGTGCTGATGTTCCTCGGGTTTCGTCAGTACTCGGGCTGGTGGCGCTACGTCACGCTCAGCGATCTCGTGCGCATCGGACAAGCCTCTGCCGCGTCCGCCGTCGTGCTCGCTGGCGCCGTCTATATCTTAGGTTGGCGCGAGTTCCCGCGCTCGGTGTTCGTCATCGACGCCGTCATGACCGTCGGCCTGCTCTCGGCCATCCGCGTCAGCGTCCGCTTGTTCCGCGAGCGCGTGGTCGGCCGGATCGATGTGAAGGACACCAAACGCACGCTCATCGTGGGCACAGGCGTCACGGCCGAGGCGCTGTTGCGCGAGGCCACGCGCAGCTTCCGCCTCAAGGTTCGCGCCATCGGCGTGGTCACCGACGACCCGAGCATGCGCGGATCCCGCGTCCACGACGTGCCGATCGTGGGCACCATCGCGGAGCTCATCGACCTGGTCCGCGAGCTCGAGATCGAGCAGGTGATCACCGCCGTCGACGCTGGAAACGGCGACGCCGTGCGGCAGGTCGTGACGGCCTGCAAAAGCGCCGACGTCCCCCACCGCGTTGTGCCCCCGACCACCGCGCTGCTCGAAGGCTCGGTGAGCCTGTCCAGCTTCCGCGAAGTGAACCTGCAGGACCTGCTCGGCCGCCCGCCGGTGCGCCTGGACAGCGTCGACATCGCGCGCATCGTGAACGGCGAGACGGTGCTGGTCACCGGCGCCGGCGGCTCGATCGGCTCGGAGATCTGTCGCCAGATCGCCAAGTTCGGCCCCAGCCGCCTAGTCATGCTGGAGCAGGCCGAGAACCCGCTGTTTCAGCTGGAGCGCGAGCTGCGCATCGGCGTGGACAACGTGCGCCTCGAGCCCATCATCGCCGACGTGTTCGACCGCGACCGCGTGCACGAGATCATGGACCGGTTCAAGCCGCGCTTTGTGCTGCACGCCGCAGCGCACAAGCACGTGCCGCTCATGGAGCAGAACCCGAGCGAGGCGATCAAGAACAACATCATCGGCACCATGAACGTGATCGAGGCCGCGCAGGCCGCGGGCGTGGACGTCGCCGTGCTGATCTCGACCGACAAGGCCGTCAACCCGACCAGCGTGATGGGCGCCACCAAGCGCGTGTCCGAGATGCTGGTGCAGAGCCTCGCGCCGAGCAGCTCCACGCGCCTGTGCGCGGTGCGGTTCGGCAACGTGCTGGGCTCCAACGGCTCGGTGATCCCGATCTTCCAAGGCCAGATCAAGGCGGGCGGCCCGGTGACGGTCACGCACCCCGAGATGCAGCGCTATTTCATGACCATCCCCGAGGCCACGCAGCTGGTGCTGCAGGCGGCCACCTACGCGCAGGGCGGCGAGATCTTCGTGCTCGATATGGGCGAGCCGGTGAAGATCGTCGACGTGGCCCGCGACCTGATTCGCTTGTCTGGCCTGGAGCCCGGCCGCGACGTCGAGATCGTGTTCAGCGGCATTCGCCCCGGCGAGAAGCTGTTCGAGGAGCTGGCGACGGACCAGGAGAGCACCGACCGCACCAAGCACGACCGGATTTTCCGCTCCAAAATCGACCCGCCGGACGCCCGATCCATCCGAGTTGCTGCGCGCCGCTTGCTCACCGTCGCAGAGACTCCTATGGAGCCCGCGCAGACGCGCCGCACGCTGTTCGAAGTACTCGAGGTGCTCGAGCAGCGCGGCACGCTGGAAGAGATCGACACCGCCGCCAACAATATCGTCCACCTGGACGAGCACTCCAACTAGACCCGCGCATGAACCGCTCTGCCTTGCCGACCGTCTCGCCGACCGCTTTCCGCAGCCCGTTCCTCGTGTGTCTGCTGGCAGTCGCCGCGCTCGCGGCGTGCGGCGATGACGCCCCGAGCACCGAAGTCGATGCTGGCCGCAACCCCGGCAGTCGCGACACAGGCACGGTCGACGGTGGTGACGCCGGCACCGACGACGCGGGCGCGGACGCCATCGATGGCGACGCCAACGCCGACGACACCTCCGGCGATGCGTCCGTCACCGACACGAACGCCGACGCCGAGACCGACGTGGCGGAGAACCCGTGCGACCGCGACAACGACGGCTTCGAAGACGCGTTCTGTGGTGGCCCCGACTGCGACGACACCAACCGCAACATCTCGCCCAACGCGATGGAGCGCTGCGACGCCATCGACAACAACTGCTCCGGTGAAAACAACGAGGGCATCAACTGCAGCTTCTTCGCGCACACGCAGAGCGACCTGTACGAGGTCGACCCCTTCCGCGGCGTTGACCAGCAAGTCATCAGCACGCCCGGCACCTTCCTCGACTTCGACACCGACCGCGACGGGGTGTTGTGGGGCATCACGAGCTCCACGCTGTACCGCTTCGACGGCGCCGCCCGTCAGTGGACCACCGCGCACTCGCTCGCCAGCTTCTCCAGCACGCCCAACGGCTTCGCCATCTCGTCCACCGGCGAGGCGTTCGCCACCGGTGGCAACGACCTGTACTCCATGAACCTGTCCACCGGCGACTTCGTCCGCGTGGGCCAGTTCGGCGGCGGCTACGAGTCCAGCGGCGACTGCGTCACCGACAAGTCCGACCAGATCTTCATGAGCTCCAAGCGCGACGGCCAGGACGACCTGCTCGTGAGCGTCAACGGCGCCACCGGCGAGGCCGTCACCATCGGCTCCATCGGCTTCCGCAGCGTGTACGGCCTGACCTCCGCATGGGGCTACCTGTTCGGCCTGACCAGCTCCGGCCAGCTCATCGAGATCGACCCCACCACCGGCGCCGGCACCCTGTGGCACACCTTCGAAGGGCGCCGCTGGTACGGCTCGGCGAGCACCCCGGGACGCTAGCGACCGCCCGCGAGGCGGTTCGAACGACAGGCGTGCGGGGGCCGCAAACGCACGAATCTTGGATTGAATTCGATTCGGGGCGCCGCTAAGACACCGGCAACTCCCTAGAATCGGTCGTACCATGTTTGCATTCAACGCCCGCCTCGGCGTCCTCGTTGCGCTTGCCCTGTTCGTGATCCCCGTGCGCGCCTCCGCCATCAACGTGTCGGGCGCCATCATCACGGATACCACGTGGACCGCCGCCGGCAGCCCGTACGTGATGACCGGCGACGTGGTCGTGAACAACGGCGTCACGCTTACGCTGGAACCCGGCGCCGTGGTCCAGGCGTCCGTCTCGTCGACCGACCTGGTCGTGAGCAGCGGCGGCATCCTCGTTGCGGACGCCGACGGCGCTGCGGCCATCACGCTGAGCGGCCCCACCGCCTCTACGTCCAACGGCGCGTGGGGCGGCATCGTCCTCGACCAAGGCAGCGCGGCGACGCTCGACAACGTGGTCATTCAAAACGCCCGCATCGGCATCGACGCCGACGACCCGACCGACACGCTGTTGGACATCCGAAACGTGGAGATCAGCATGTTCAGCTCCTACGCCGTGCGCGCCACGAGCGGCAGCGGCACCTGGACGCTCGACGGGCTCGACGTGACCGGACCGACCACCGGCAGCACCGCGATCTACGCCACGTCGCTGAGCAACTTGCGCGTCATCAACTCGACGCTCTCCAACGGGGCATACGGCATCAATATGACCAACGGCTCGGTCGACGCCGAGCGCTCGGTGTTCACCGACTTCAGCAACTCAGCGGTCCGGGTCTCGGTCACGGTGACCGGCACGCACACGCTGTCGGCGGACCACTGCACGTTCCTGGACAACGGAAACGCGGTCAACGTGCAGCGGAACACGTCGAGCAGCACCCGCGTGCTCTACGCGTACCTCGACAACTCCATCTTCGGCGGCAACACCTACATTCTGCGCGACTCCGCCGCGAGCTCGAGCTACCGCTCCACGTTCGTACGCTTCGCCAACAACGTGTGGTGGGACGGCAGCTTCTACGTGAACGCCAACGCGCCGACGAGCAACACCGGCAACCTGAACTACAACGGCCTGCTCGCCGACCCCGACGCCGGAAACTACGCGCCGACCACCCGCTCCCCCGCGCGCTACTTCAACCCCGCGAGCCCCACCGCCGCGGCCGGCGCGCTGCCCTACGCCGGCGACCCCAGCCCCGCCGGCGTGCACGGCTTCTGGTACGAGGACGCCACCTTCGCGCCGCTCTCGGTCACCGACGTCGCCGGCGACATGGTCATCGCCCCCGGCGCCACGATCACGTTCCTGCCCGGCGCTACGTTCAACATCGCCACCACCGACGCTATGTCCGGCGGCCTGGACCCGAACCGCGTAGAGATTCGCGTCGAGGGCACGCTCGAGGCCGACGGCACCAACTCGCGCCCCGTGCTGTTCACGTCCGCCGCCGCGTCGCCGGCCCCGCGGGACTGGTACGGCATCATCATCCCCAGCAACGCCGAGGCGTTTAACGTCGCCCAGGTCGACATCGGATACGCCTACCGAGGCGTGTCGCTGTACGACAACAGCCACATCGTCGCGGGCTCCGACATTCACGACTGCCACGAGTCGGGCATCTACGTCGAAGACGGCGACCCGAGCGTCGAAGACGTCGTCCTGCACGACAACGGCCGCGGCATGAGCATCAACGACGGCGCCTACGTCTCGGCCGTCGACGTCGACGCGTACGACAACACCTACGGCGCGTACGTCGCCAACAGCTCGCTCGATTGGAACCGCGGCCGCGTCTTCGACAACGCCTCGTACGGTATCTACGACACCGTCACCGCCAACGGCACTTGGCTGCTCACGTTGCGCAACCTCACCATCGCCCACAACGGCACCGGCCTGTGGTTCCAGCGCAACACCTCCAGCTCCGTGCGCACGCTCATCGTGGCGCTGTACAACTCGTCGATCACCCACAACTCCGCCGCCGGAGTCCGGGACGGCGCCGCCTCGACGAGCTACCGCGCCACGCTCACCTGCTCGGGCTCCAACATCTGGGGCAACTCGCCGAACTACACGAACACCTCCGTGACCTCGTGTATCTCGGTCAACCCGCTCTACGCCGACGCCGCAGGACGCGACTACGCCCCCACCGTGCACTCGCCCAACCGCGCGCTCGGCAGCGGCGGAACCCACATCGGCGCGCTGCCCTACGCCGGCGCGCTCGGCCCCCAGCTCATGGGCTACCTGTGGGACGACTTCACGTTCACGGCCGCCAACTCGCCGTACACCATCCTCGGTGACATCACCGTGCCGCCCGGCTCCACCGTCTCGTTCGAGCCCGGCGTCGTGCTGCACTTCGCGGACCGCACCGACGGCATGCAAGGCGGCAACGCGTCGAGCTCCACCGAGTTCAACATCTCCGGTGGTGACGTCATCATGGACGGCTCCGGCGCGCCCATCACCTTCACGGTCGACAACGCCGCCGCCACGAGCGGCAACTGGTGGGGCATCACGGCCACCGACGCCGGAAACTCCGTCATCGAAAACGCCCGAGTGGAGCACGCCTCCGTCGGCCTGCGGATCCTCGGCCCCGGCTCGCCGGAGATCACCAACTCCGTGTTCTACAGCAACGGCACCGGCGTGTTCGTCGACGACGTGAACGACGGCAGCAACCCGTTCGACCTGCTGGCGTGCGACGTCATCGGCACCGGCTCCGGCGTGGGCGTCGACATCCAGAACAGTAACGCGGAGGTGCGCAGCAGCTACATCACGCACACCACCACCGCGATCGACACCGACATCACGTCCAACGGCCACTGGTCGGTGGAGTTCATCAACAACACGCTCGTCCACCAAACGACGGGTATTCAGGTGCGGCGAAACACCTCGAGCGGCGTGCGCACGCTGACCGTGACGGCCAATAACAACGTGGTCGCCGGCTCGACCAGCCGCGCATTCTACGACGCCGCGGCATCGACCAGCTACCGCTCGACCGTCTACCTACGGAACAACAACTGGTACGACGGATCGACCGTCTACGGCTCGTTCTCCGTCAACGCCGGCAACCGCACCAGCGACCCGTTCGTCGAGGACGACGACTGGGAGACCAAGCCGCGTTGGTGGGACGGAAAGCTGTGGGCCACCTCGCTCGCCATCGACCAGGGCTACAACGCCAACCTGCCGCCGATCGACCGCCTCGGAAACCCGCGCACCATCGGCAGCAGCGTCGACATCGGCGCGTTTGAGTTTGACCCGACCGCCAACCAAGAGCCGCGCGCGGACGCCGTCGCGACCTCCATGATGGTGCCCACCAACGAGCCCTTCACCGTCGACGGCAGCGCCGCGTTTGACCCCGACGGCACCATCGCCTCGGCCTACTGGACCTTCAGCGACGACACCGTCCTCGCCGGCACCAGCGTCACGCATACGCTCACCAGCGCCGGCGCCCGCTGGGGCTACATGACCGTCGTCGACAACGAGGGCGCCGAGGACCACGCGCTCGTGTCGCTCAACGTGAACAACCGCCCGGTGGCCGACGCCGGGCCGCAGGTGTTTCAAGATGAGGGCACCGCCGAAGAAGTGTACTTCGACGGCACCGGCTCCACCGACTCCGACGGCACCCTCGTGAGCTACGTGTGGGACTTCGGCGACGGCTCCGCGACCGTCACCGGCACCAACCCGCGCCACAGCTACCTGAGCGCCGGCAACTACGTCGTCACCCTCACCGTCACCGACAACGAGGGCCTGTCGCACTCCGACACCACGCTCGCCACCGTGTTCGGCACCGTCGACACCACCGGCCCGCTCGTCCAACACACCGAGATCGCAGACGGCCAGCCGCTCGGCGCGCCCGTCACCATCTCGGCGACCGTCACCGACCCCGCGGGCGTGCAAACCGTCATCCTGTACCACCGCCCGATCGGTGCCACGGTCGCGCAGTTTGTGATCATGACGAACACCTCCGGCGACACCTACGAGGGCGTCATCGCGGGCGGCGACGTACCCGCCGCGGGCGTCGAGTACTGGATCCAAGCGCTCGACGATGAGGACCACGACTCCATCACGCCCGCCGGCGCTCCGGCGTCCAACGTGTGGGACTTCTTGGTCACCGGCGACCCGAACCCGCCCGTCATCACGCACACCGAGATCGCCGACGGACAGACCAACGGCGAAGCGGTGACCATCTCGGCCAACATCACCGACGAGACCGGCGTGGGCAGCGCGAACCTGTACTTCCGCACCCAAGGCGGCGCGTCGTTCGGCGCGGTCACCATGAACAACATCACCGGCACCACGTGGTCGGCGCAGATCCCCGGATTCGTCGTCGCGCCCCCCGGCGTGGAATACTACATCGACGCGACCGACACCTCGCCGATCCCCAACGTGGGCCGCGCCCCGGCGGGCACGTCGTTGTTCGCGTTCGCGGTGTCCACGTCCGGCGATACCGCGCCGCCCGTGATCGCCCACACGCCCGTCGCCGATGGCCAAGCCGCCGGCGTCGCCGTGTCCATCCCCGCCAGCATCGTCGACGCCGACGGTGAGGTGGTCGGCGCCACGGTGCTCTACCGCATCACCGGCTCCGGCGGCGTGTTCACGCCCGCCGCGATGACCAACACCTCCGGCTCGAACTGGAGCGCCAGCATCCCCGGCGCCGCCGTGACCGAGGCCGGCGTCGACTACTACGTGTCCGCCGCCGACGACTCCGACAACGAAGGCTTCGCCCCCGCGAGCGCGCCCACGGCCGTGTACGCCTTCACCGTCACGCCGGCCGACACCGCCGGCCCGAGCATCACGCACACCCCCGTCGCCGACGGCCAAGAGGTGGGCACCGACGTGACCGTGCAAGCGACCGTGACCGACTCCTCCGGCGTCGACCGCGTCGAGATTCGCTACCGTCCGACCGGCGTGCCGATCTTCTCGACCATCGACATGACCGCGAGCGGCGACCTGTGGACCGGCCAAATCCCCGGCTTCAGCGTCTCGCCTCCCGGCATGGAGTACTACGTCCGCGCCTACGACAACGAGGGCAACCAGAGCACGCACCCGGTCAGCGGCCAGTCCGCGCCGCACACGTTCACCGTCGTGGATGTGGACGAGGACGCGCCTGAGATCACGCACACGCCCGTCGCGAACGGCCAAACGGCTGGCGAAGACGTATCCGTGACCGCCTCGATCACCGACGCCAGCGCCGTCACCGCCACCCTGTACTACCGCGCCGAGGGCGCCACGGTGTGGGTGGAGCTCGACATGCCCAACACGGGCGGCACCGGCTACGGCGTGAGCATCCCCGGCGCCGCGGTCACCACCGCCGGCGTCGAGTACTACCTGACCGCCGTCGACGCCCTCGACAACGAGACCGCCTCGCCGGCCTCGGCCCCCACCTCCGTGCACGCGTTCACGGTCGAAGCCGCCGACATGGAAGGCCCGACCGTCATCGTCGACACCGTCGATGACGCGCAGGCGCCCGGCGTGGCCGTGATCGTCTCGGCCACCGTGTTCGACGCCAGCGGCTTGGACGCCGTCGCGCTGTACTACCGCGCCGTCGGCGCCACCGCGTGGACCGCCGTGGCCATGACCCCCGGCTCCGGCTCCGCGTGGACCGCCACCATCCCGGGCGCCGCCGTCACCCCCGCCGGCGTCGAGTACTACGTCGCGGCTACCGATGACTCGGCGACCAACAACGAGACCGTCGCCCCGACGACCGCTCCGGCAACGCCCTACGTGTTCACCGTGGTCACGCCCGACACCGCTGGCCCGAGCATTGTGCACACCGGCGGCGGAAGCCTGCCCGCCGGCGACGCCATCGTCTTCGAGGCCACCGTCACCGACCCCAGTGGCGTAGACAGCGTGACCATCGTTTGGACCGGCACCGGCGGCCCGCAGAACCTGGCCATGACCGCCAGCGGCGACGTCTGGACGGCGACGCTCCCCTGGACCGCGCTCCCCACCGACGCCGCTTCGCTCGACTACTACGTGTCCGCCGTCGACACCCTCGACAACACCGCCGTGAGCCCCGTGGCCGCGCCGATCAGCACGTGGACGCTGACCTTCGTGTACCCCGACACCGAGGGCCCGGAGGTGGCGCTGAGCTACTCCGCGCCGTTCACCGAAGGCATCGCCGCGACCATCGGCGTGACCGCCACCGACGCCGGCTCCGGCGTGATCTCCACCGTGCTGGAGTACCGCGCTGCGGGCGCCACCACGTGGACGTCGATGGCTGCAGTCGACCCGGAGGACCATACGTTTACGGTGCCCGGCGCCGCCGTCGTCAGCCCGGCGATCGAGGTCCGAGCGACCTCCACCGACGCGAACGGCAACCCCACCACGACCGCCACCGAGACGATCATCGTGAACCTGCCGCCTGACACCACGGCACCCGTGCTGGAGCTGACCGAAGTACCGGACGGACAGACCGCTGGCGTGGCTGTGACGGTGACCGTCGTGGCGACCGACGCTTCGGGCTTCGAAGAGGTCACCCTGAACTACCGTGCCCAAGGCGCGTCGTCGTGGGCGAACATCCCGTTCACGCCCACCGGCGCCGACGATCAATGGCAGGCCGAGATTCCCGGAATCGACATTGTCGTGCCCGGCATGGAGTTCTGGGTAGAGGCGGTCGATACGGCAGCCAACGCGGCGAGCGCGCCGGCCGCAGGCGCTTCGGCACCCGCGAGCTTCACGGTCACGTTGGGTGACACCGCCGGACCGGCGATCACGCATACGCCGCCGTCGCTCCCGATCTTCGCGGGCGAGACGGTGCTGGTATCCGCCAGCGTCACCGACCCTGCCGGCGTCGCGAGCGTAACCGTGTACCTGCGCAACACCGCGGGCGACTTCGTCGCGTCCCCCATGGCCGTCGTCGGAGGCCGCTATGAGGTCACCCTCACCGTGCCCGACGCCGCGACCTTCGAGTACTACATCGCCGCCTCGGACTCGCTCGGCAACCTGAGCACCGACCCGGCCACCGCGCCGCTCACGTGGCGCACCCGCCCGGTCTCCGTCCGCGACACCATCGCGCCGGCGATCACGCATGCGCCCGTGGCGGACAACCAAACGCCCGGAGCGCCCGTCGCAGTCGTCGCGAGCATCACCGATGCGGGCGGCGTCGCCTCGGCACAGGTGTACTACCGCGCCATCGGCGGCACCGCGTTCGCCTCGATCACGCTCAGCGGAAGCGGCGACACGTGGTCCGGCATCCTGCCGGGCACAGCGCTCGTCGAGCCCGGAATCGAGTACTACATCAGCGCGTCCGACCACGCCGACCCGGCCAACATGGCCGCGCACCCGGCGGGTGCCCCCACCACCGTGCACACGTTCACCGTGGGCGGCGGCACCGAGGATACGAGCCCGCCGAGCATCGCGCACGCGGCCCTCACCGCGAGCGTGGACGCCGGCACCGAGGTCGCGATCTCGGCGCTCATCTCCGACGCCTCCGGCGTGGACTCCGCGCAGCTGTACTTCCGCGTGCGCGGCACCACGTCGTGGCTGAGCGCCGCGCTCGTCCCGGCCGGCGGTGGCAACTACACGGGCGCCATCCCGTCGCTCGTCGTCGTCGCCCCCGGCGTGGACTACTACCTGAGCGCCGTCGACGCGTCCGCCGCCCGCAACGCGGCCACCGCACCGGCGAGCGCGCCCACGACCGTGTACAGCTTCGACGTGACCGTGCCCGACACGGCCGCGCCGACCATCGTGTTGGAAGACCCCACCGGCCCGTTCACCGACGGCGTGGCCATCACCCTGGGCGCCACCATCACGGACGCCTCCGGTGTGGCCAGCGCCGAGCTGAGCTACCTGCCCGAAGGCGCCGCGGATTGGGTCGTCGCGACCATGACCGCCACCGGCGACCTGTTCACGGCCACCGTGCCCGGTGTCGACGTCCTCGAGGGCGAGCTCGCCTGGTTTGTGACCGCCGCGGACACCATCGGCAACTCGGCCACCGCTCCGGCGGCGGGCGCGAGCGGCGCCGAGGTGATCGTCGTCGACGGCGTCAGCACCGGCGACGACCTGGAGCCCCCGACGCTCATGCATACCGAGTACGGCGAAGCGTTCGCGGACACCGCCCTGACCATCGACGCCGTCGCCACCGACGCGAGCGGCATCGACCACGTGGCGGTGTACTACCGCGTGGTCGGCGAGGAGGCCTGGGCCTCCGTGACGCTCACGCTGGGCGTTGACGACGTGTACTCGGGCGAGATTCCGGCCGAGGCGCTCACGCTCGACGGCTTGGAGTACTACCTGAGCGCGGTCGACGCGTCCGACGCCGGCAACGAAGCCTTCCTGCCGGCCGACGCACCGCTCGATTGGTACGACGTGCTGGTGTTGGACGGCGGCGGCGATGTCGGCGACGACGTGGGCCCGGATGCCGGCGACGACGTCGGAACGGACGCCGGAGACGACGCTGGCGACGATGTCGGAACCGACGTCGGAGACGACGCTGGCGATGATGTCGGAACCGACGCCGGAGAC
Organism: uncultured Myxococcales bacterium; assembly: GCA_965367675.1. Lineage (GTDB taxonomy): Bacteria > Myxococcota_A > Bradymonadia > REDH01 > REDH01 > CBDUJZ01. The sequence continues at coordinate 39,928 of CBDUJZ010000018.1, forward strand.
GATGCCGGTGATGACGTAGGCGGTGACGCTGGAGCCGACGCTGGCGGTGATGCTGGAGTCGACGGCGGTACCGACGGCGGCGACGTGGGCTTCCCCGACGGCTTCGACTTCGACGCCGACGACACCGGCGCCGGCTTGGTCGACGTGGGCGTGTCGCCTGAAGACGAGTCCGGTTGCGCGTGCTCCACGCAGCGCTCCCCGGCCTCCGTCTTCGGCGCATGGATGGTGCTCGCGGGCCTGCTCGTGATGCGCCGTCGCCGCGCGTAACCTGCGGGCTTGAGTGCGGCCAACGCCTCGGCGTTGCCCCGGAACTGGGCGTAAACGCTCGGCAATTGCCGCTTTTTGAGCACTGAACGCTTGACCAGTCGTTTGAGCCGAGCGAACATGCGTCGCGTTGCACCCAACCAGGCACCGCGATGAACGGCTCTAAGCCTCCCAAGCCCCCACAATCTCCGTCCGAGAAGGCCGCCGCGCGGTCCGCCGACCTCTCCGCGGACCTCTCGGCCGCCACGCGTCTGCGGGCCCGTCGCCGTGGTCCACGCCGCGACGCGCCAAAGGCGACCGAGGGCATGACCGCGTTCGTCGACCAGCTCACGCGATCCAAACGCACGGGGGCGTGCATCACCGCGACGCACGTGATTCCGGCCAAGGAAGCCGAGCTCGGCGAGTTCACCCCGGGCATCTCTCCGTGGCTGCGCACCGCGCTGCGCCAGCGTGGTGTAGAGCGGCCGTACGCGCACCAGACCGCCGCGTGGGAGCACATCGAAGCCGGCCGGGACGTGGTCGTCGTCACCCCGACCGCCTCCGGAAAGACGCTCTGCTACAACGGGCCCATCGTCTCGATGCTCGGCGACTCCGACGCGGGCACCGCCCTGTACCTGTACCCGACCAAAGCGCTCAGCCAGGACCAGTGCGCCGAGCTCAACGCGCTGTTTGACGCCGCCGGCTTGGACGAGACCGCGTACGTGTACGACGGCGATACGCCCGTGGATGCGCGCCGCCGCGTGCGTGAATCCGTGCGCGCGGTGCTCACGAACCCCGACATGCTGCACGCGTCGATCCTGCCGCACCACGACAAGTGGCGGCGGGTGTTCGCCACGTTGCGGTACATCGTCGTCGACGAGATGCACACCTACCGCGGTGTGTTCGGCTCCCACGTCGCGAACATCTTCCGGCGGCTGTTGCGCATCTGCGCGCACTACGGCGCCACGCCCACGTTTGTGTTCACGTCCGCGACCATCGCGAACCCCGCCGAGCTCGCCCGGCGGCTCACCGGCCGAGACGCAGCGGTGGTCGATCGCTCCGGCGCGCCAGCGGGCGAGAAGCTGTTCTTGCTCTACAACCCGCCGATCGTGGACGCCGAGCAGCAACGGCGGCAGTCGCCCAGCGCAGCCGCCCGCCGCATCGTCTCCAAGCTCATGAAAAACGGCCACCACGCCATCGTGTTCACGCGGTCGCGGAAGGAGGTCGAGATTCTCACGCGGAAGCTCAAAGAGGGCTTCGAAGCCCGTGGCCACAAGGGCCTCGCCGAGCGCACCGAAGGCTACCGCGGAGGGTACCTGCCAGAGGAGCGCCGCCGCATCGAAAAAGGCTTACGGAACGGGCACGTACAAACCGTTGTGTCCACCAACGCGCTCGAGCTGGGCATCGACATCGGTAGCCTCGACGCGTGCATCGTCGCCGGCTATCCGGGCACCATCGCATCGACCTGGCAGCAGGCCGGCCGGGCAGGGCGTCGCCAGACCACCGCGCTGGCGATTCTGATCGCCGGCGACAACCCCGTAGACCAGTACTTGGTCGGCCACCCGGAGTACTTCTTCGGCGCCAGCGCCGAGCACGCGCGCATCGACCCCGACAACCTCCGGATCATGGCCGAGCACCTCAAGTGCGCGGTGTTCGAGCTGCCGTTCTCGGTCGACGCCGGCTTCGGCGACGTGCCGGTCGACAGCACTCAGGACGTGCTCGCATACCTCGCCGAAGAAGCGGAGCTGCTCTGTGTCCAGGGCGCCGCGTGGCGATGGTCCTCCGACGACTACCCCGCCGGAACCGTGAACATCCGGGACATCTATGACGAGAACTTCGTCATCATCGACACCTCGCGGGAGCAGCATCCCAAGGTGCTCGGCGAGATCGACTTCGAGTCCGCGCACAAGAACGTGCACCTGAACGCGATCTACCAGCACGCCACGCACCTCTACGAAGTACACCGGTTGGACTACCCTGAGCGCAAAGCCTACGTGCGAGCGGTCGAGCCGGAATATTACACCCAGGCCATCGACCAGACGCGGGTCTTCGTGCTCGACAAGATGGACGAGGACAGCGCGCTCGTCGCGCCGCTGCAGCGCGGATGGGGCGAGGTCCGCGTGACCACCCGGTTCACCGGCTACAAGAAGATCCGCTTCAAGACGTTCGAGAACATCGGCTACGGCGAGATCGCGTTGCCCGACCTCGACAAGCACACCACCGCGTACTGGGTCACCTTCCCCACCGACCTGCTCACGGGCATGCCCGAAGACGCCACCGCGCTGTCGGGCGCCATCCACGGCATCGGAAACGCGCTTCAGACCGTCGCGCTGGTGCACCTCATGTGCGCGAGCTCAGACCTTCACGTGACCGTGGGCTCTCGCGTACACGATGGCGACGATCCGCTGGCCCGTGGCGCGAACGGCACCTCGGCAGAAGATCGCGTCGCCATGTCTGCGCCCGGCCAAGACAGCCCGGACCCCATCTCGGCCGGGGACCTGCTCGATGACCCCACGGTCTACCTGTACGACAACTGCCCCGGCGGCGTTGGGTTCTCCGAAAAACTGTACGATCTGCACGCTGTGCTGCTCACGAGCGCCTACGATTTGGTCGTCAAATGCCCGTGCGAAGCGGGCTGCCCGAGCTGCGTTGGCCCCGAAGACTTGGTGACACCACAGGGCAAAGCGGCCGCCATCGCATTGCTCCGTGCGGCGGGTGCAGCGTCTTCGATTGCGGGGGGACTTGCGACACGCACGCCGCAGCGATAGATCCACCGGCGATGTACGAAGACGCAGTCACCAAGCTCGAGCACGAACACGAGCAACTTAATCGACTCGTGGATGGCCTCCGCGACTCCACGCAGCAGTGCCTGCGCGGTGAAGCCACCCACGCAGAGCTGCGCGCCGACCTCGGCGAGTTCCTGCGTGTGGCCCAAGATGAGCTGTTCGAGCACTTCGACGTCGAAGAGACCGGCCTGTTCCCGTACTTGCTCGACGCGCTCCCGGACACCCAGGACGTGGTCCGTGGCCTCGAAGCCGGACACGACCGCATGTGCGGCCTGTTGTCTCGTATGGAGCGCATGCTCGACCTGGCCGATGAGCGCTTCGAAGAAGAGTTCGAAGGACTCATCGCGCTGTTCGCTCGCTTTGACGCCATCTACGCACGCCACTCGCGTGACGAGGCGAAACTGCTGCGAGACATCGCGTCGCGGTTGAACAACGAGCAGCGCAAGACCGTCGCCCGCATCGTCGCAGAGATTTAGGATTCATGGGCCTTGAAACGACCATCCCGGAGCTGTTCGGGACGGCGGGAACCGTGCGTATTCCGGAGCTTCGGAACGCGCCGCTCACGCCACGGATTATCGAGATCGTCGACCACCCGGCGTTCCAGCGCTTGCGCACCGTTCGCCAGCTGGGCCCCATTCACTTGGTCTACCCCGGCGCCGTGCACACCCGCTTTGAGCACTCGCTCGGCGTGTTCGACATGGTGCGGCAATACCTGATCGCGCTGCTCCGTCATCCGATGTCGTCGCAGACCCTGACCGAAGCCGACATCCTCGTATGTCTGCTCGCGGGCCTGCTCCACGACCTGGGACACTACCCGTTCGCGCACTCGCTTGAGGCCCTCCACCACAAGGGCGCAGACACGCCGCGTCACGAGGACCTCACCGGCCGCATCCTCATGGGTGACGTGCCCGCGCTGCGTGGTGACCGCCCCATCGGCGAGATCATCCGGACTCGCTTCGGCGTCGACCCGATGGACGTGGTGCACCTGGTGTCGCGCAAGCCGCACACGCATGCCCGCCCCGAGCGCCGCCTCGTCGCGACGATCATCTCGTCCGGCGTGGACGCGGACAAGGCGGACTACCTTGAGCGCGACTCGATCCACATGGGCGTGTCCTACGGTCGCAACTACGACCGCGCGCGGTTCCTCGACAGCCTGTGCCCCAACGTGGCCGGCGACGCGATCGCGGTGACCGACAAGGGCAGGGTGGCCGCGGAGATTTTCATCTTCGGGCGCTACACCATGTTCTCTGAGGCCTACTGGCATCACACGGTCCGCTCGGTGAGCGCGATGGTGGAACGCGCGCTGGCCGACTTCGCCGCGCGCGAGCAACCGGACCTGGAAGAGCTGACCAACGTGCTGCTCGCCAAGCCGGACGATGTGTTCCTGCACTGGCTGGCGGAGCGCTCCCCGGCCGACTCGATGACCCATCGGCTACTGTCGGACATGACCGGCGGTCGCCGGCGGTTCTACAAGCGGCTGCTCGCGCTCAACCGCGTGTTCGACGACCTACGCCACCACCACGCCTACGAGCGCATCTATCATCTGGAGCGCGCGGGCCTCACGGAGCTTCGTGGCGAGATCGCCGAGTCGCTCTCGTCGTTGGTGGGCATCGAAATCACGCTCGACGACGTGATCATCGACACCCCGCCGCGGGACAAGGACCGCATCGAGACGGTGCAGGTGGTACACGACGAAGGTGGTCGCCGGACGTCGATGCCGCTGGAGCATCTGTCCAAGGTGGTGCAAGGCATCGCCACCGACTTCATCAAGGTCGTGAAGAAGATTCGAATCTTCGTGGCGCCGCACGTACGCGACACGATCCAAGAGAAGGGCCTACGCGACGCCGCCGTCGCTCAGCTCTTCGAGACCATTCTGGCGTTCAGCCCCGATTCTGACGCCCAACAGAGGCTGCTGTGAGCGACTCCGAAGACGCCAAACAACAACGCGCAAAGGCGCGCCTCAACATGGCCCTCATGTCGGCCGAGCGACCGCTCGACGCGTTGCTCCCGGCGCTGCGCGCTCCGTCGATCCCGACGGCCGACGTGCACCCGCGCGTGCTCGAGCTCAAGAACGAGGAAGGCGCCGAGTGGATGCTCCTCGTCTGGTCTGATCCCGGCGGCCCCAAGGCGCTGCACGACCAGATTCAAGCGCTCGTCGAGGCCACCCTGCTCGCCGAGCTCAGCCGCCCAGCCGAGGTGATCGCCAAGCAGAGCGAACGCCGCTTCAGCGGGCTGCGGCTGGTGATCTTCGCCGAACTCGACTGGGACCCGCTCCCCGCTATCCGCGCATTCGGCTTCCGTGCTGTCGAGCCCATCTTCGCGGACGACACCCAGCGCGCGATCACCGATGAGGCCGCGCGCGCCAAACAAACCGTGGGCGCCCCCACCTCGGTGTGGCGAGCGACCATCCAGCGCCCGCCCGGCGCCTTGGGCGACAAGCTGGAGCAGATCGACCAGATGATTGCCAAGCGGCTCGGCGCTGAGCGCTGGGGCGAGTCACCCGGCCGCCCGTCGCACATCTTGGCGACATACCTGTCCAAGACGTTCGGCGAGGTGATCCGCGCCACGCCCGACGGCCTCGATTCGCTCGACCTACTGGTGGTGCAGCGCGCCGAAGACGTCATCCGCTGGATCCCGCCGATGGTGTTCCAAGCGATCTGCGACTTCATCCCCGTCGTCGCCGGCTCCACCTACAAGGCCGAGATTAGCTGGGCGCAGAGCGAAGACCTCGGCGATGGCTTCAGCCACCCACCCCTCCTGCGCGTCGACGACGGCGGCACCGGAATCCACATCCCCATCGGGCACCACGTGCTCCGCTGGTGGATGATGCCGCTGTTCCCGGGCGACGAAGTCCCCGGTCTGGCCGCGTGGGTGGATGACCAGTTCGGAAGCACCGCCGCCGAGTAGCCAAGCGCTCGTCATGAACGGGCTCCGGGCAAGCTCGCTCAGCAAGGGCGGGGGTGGGCGCATCCGCCGGGATGGGCCGCCTCTCTAGCGCCGTCGCCGCCACGCGCCCGCTGCCGCTGCGACCAGCATCCACCAGGCTCCAGCGGCACCGCCCGAACCACCGGATGCCGAACACCCTTGGTCTTCGTCGGTCGTAGGTACCGGCGCCGTACCGGAGTCGGGCGATGCGGTGTCCGCCTGCACGTCGTTGCTCACATCGGCGGAGCTGTCCGGCGGCACGTCCGGGACGTCGTCGCTCACGTCGTCGCTGCCGTCGGGGCCACCCACATCGATCGGCCCGCCCGTGTCGTCAGCGTCCCAGTCCACATCGAATCCCACGTCGAGGTCGTCGCACGGCGCGACGTCCCAGGTGCAATCGTCGCCGCAAACAGCGGGAGCGCCGCCGCACGTGAACCGCCCGTGGTCGTTCCCGTCGCAGTCCTCCACGTAGTTTCGCCGCCCGTCGCCACAGTAGCTCGTGATGCCCGGGACGATGGTGCACTCCCACGTGCACGCGTCGCATTCTGTCTCGCCGTATTCACATTCGACCGGCGGTTCGCCGAGCCAATCGCACTCTTCGTCGCCTTCGACGGTGTCGTTTCCACACTGCGTGCCCAGGCATGCGGAGGTGTCATACGCTTGGCAGTCGTCCTCGCAGCCCAACGTGCCGCCGTCGAGCCAACCGAGCCCCTCGCACGTCTCGGCGCCGAGCCCAGCTTCCGGACCATCGCAGACCTCGTTCGGCCGATCGCTGATCCCGTCTCCGCACTCGCGCACGCGCCCGGGAGCCTCGGTGCATTCGGTGGTGCACACGGTGCAGGACTCGTCATACACGCCGCAGGTGTCGGTGGGCTCGAGGCCGTCGTCGCACGCTTCGTCGCCGTCGAGGAACCCGTTGCCGCACACCCCGTCGCCGGTGCACATGCTGACGTCGAACTCACGGCAGCCGGGCGCACATCCGAGCGTACCGCCGTCGTATCCGAACGAGGCGCAGGTTTGATCGTTGAGCAGCGTTCCGTCGCAAACTTCGGGGTCAAAACCGAAGCCGTCGAGCCGCCCGTCGCCGCACTCCGAACGGATGTCCTCCGACGTCTTCTGAGCACCAGCGTCCCCGTCGACGTGCCAGGCTGATCCGTCGATCGTGCAGGCGCCGGCGGCGGCGAGGCCCACGAGCAGGCTGGCGAAGCGGAGGGCAGACGTCGGGCGTAGAGTGGAGCGTGTCATGGTGGTTCCTGATGGGGGCTGCGTTTGTGACATGCGGACCATCGTGAAAACCGACAAGCGCTTCAAGTGGTTGTTTTTTAAACCGTATTCCGCCGGAATACGCCGCCGGAGTACGCCGCCGGAATACCCGCCGGCTATCGGACCGCGGCCAGCGCTCGCAGTCGCGGACTTCGGAAGAACAGCCCCAGCCACAGCAGCGTCGCGACCATCATCGGCGGGAAGAATCCCTCTCCAACGCGCACGTGCGCCGCGACCGCGCCGCCCATATAGGCCGTCGCGAACGCCACGCCGTAGATGGCCAACGGGCGGCTCACAAACATGGCCGCGCACAGCAGCTCGATGACGCCGAGCGGGACCAGCAGGTCGGGGGAGAATCCGAGCGCCTGGAATGTGGCGACCACCTGCTCCCCGTGCGAGAGTTTGCCCACCGCGCTCAGCACCAACATCAGCACACCAAGCGTGCTGAAGATGCGGCCGAGCAGCCGTTGATTGCGCGTGTTGGGAGGACTGGGCGTGTTGGGCATGGAGCTTACGTTGGAGGGCGTTGGCCACGGAGGCGGAGGATGGTTTGTAGGGAGGCAGGGCGCTGTTGGAAACGGTCGGCAGGTCGTGGCGCCCGCACGCGCCCGAGTGCGGACCGAGGGTTGAACTTCTGGCGCGCGGAGATCAGTGTGCCCGCTCGCGCTTGAGCGCGGAACGCATGGAGTCATTTTTGGAACAAGGCAGCGTCCTCAAATCGGCTTGGTTAGTGGCGCCGTTGCTGGCCTGCCTGCTCGGCGCATGTGGGGGACCGATGTCGCACCAGCAGGACACGTTTCGCGTTCCAGAACGCGCGTTCGATCCCGCGATCGCGGTCGGCATCGACGTGAACGTGACGCGTTGCGAGCGGTACTTTAGCGGTCCGCGCCAGGTGGACACCGCCCGGGACGAGCACCTGCAGTACCCGCTCCCCGTGTCGCCGATCGCTGGCGGTCAGTCGTCGGGCGCGTCGCACACCCTTCGCAGCGGCGGCGTGGCCTATTCGGGGCGGCCGTACGTGATCGCCGGCTGCTCGCGGGGCACCACCGACACGCTGCAACAGCGGTTCGCGATCGAGCTGACCGCGGGGTTACGCTCCAGAGGCTATCGGGTGGACGCGGGCGCCGAACAACGCTTGGCGGTCTCCGTCGAGGCGGTCGAATGGATCGAGAGCCGCTGGACCGATCGCCTGACCGATACGGAATCAAACAGCGACTGTAACGACGAATGCGGCCGCCGCAGCTGTGACCGGTACGCCTACTACGACTCGCTCGGCATCACGGCCACCGCGGTCGCGCCGCAACACCCCGTACTGCAGACCGACCAGTCGTGGTGGTTTGTGGGCGCGGAGGCCGTTCAGCAACGCGAGCGCCCCACGATCATGTGCACCGACAGCGATTCGCTGCTGATCGCTGCCCCCGCTGGCCGCAACCTTGTCGATGGCGCGACCGCGCTCGCCGCGTCGGCCGTGGCGGAGTGGGGCCGGCGCATGGACCCTGCGTTGGACACGATCGGCTGGCGATTCCGCGCGGTCTCCGAGGTGAACGGTGTGGCCCGGTCCATCCGCGCGGAGCGCTGGGATGAGGCGATCGAACCCCTGGTTCAGGCGGCCGCGGCTGGCGGGATCCGAGACGGCGCGACCCCGGCGATGCTGCTGTACGACGCGGCGGTCGCGGCCCTGCTCGCCCACCGCTACGCCGAAGCGGCGAAACTGTCCCACCGCGCCCGCGCGCTAGCACCCGAGCTCGAGGGCCTCGACCAGCTCGACGCGGAGGTCGAATCGCAGCAGCGCGCAGATACTTTCTTTGGCACGCTCTTCTAGAGCAGCCCCAACCTGGGACGGAGCGGATTGAAACCTGTCGGTCGACGAGCTCGGGATGAGCTGTTGGGTGAACCATCCGCCGATGCATCAGCGCACTAGACGCCCGCGCCTACTCCGACAGCACCCGTTTGACTTTGCTCGCGATCGCCGGGTGATAGTACCACCGCCGGAACTGGTACGCGGCATCGGCGAGCGCTGCGGCCACGTGGCTGTGTTGTTCGATCGGCGCGAGTCGGCCGTCGTTGTCGCGGATGCGCAGCGGTCGGCCACCGTGCTCGCCTGGAACGTACGGTTTGTAGGGCACGTCGCGGGCCTCATCGACCACGAAGTACCAGCGCTCGTTGGGCGTCAGATTCTCGCGGATCGCGTCGGCGAGCGCGTCATCGGCGGCCCATGATTTGGTCTGCGGGTCGATGCTGCGCTCGCTCGCTTTGAACAGGTTCCTGCGCATCACGCCGTCGGCCAGCGTCGCCAATATGGTGTCCTTGTGGTCGCGCCAGCTGTCGATCAGCGACCACGCGTTGTAGTCGCCCATGCGCGCATACGCGCCGGGCGTCACGGTCTGCCCGCGCATGAGCGCACCGAGCGCGCCGCCGGGAGCCACCGAGTCGTCGCCGTGCAGCAGCAAGTGCCGCGCACGGGCGAACGCGCGCTCCACCATCGACTCGGCCGCCCGCACCGCGCGGTGAAAGTACACCAGCCGGTACATGTGATAGCGGGCCACCAGGTACCCCTCCACGGACTCGAATCCACCGACGTCGACGATGAGCCCGTCGTCGTCGTGGTCGAGCGTGAGCAGGATGCGCTCGAGGTCGTATTGGCCCACGCCCACGCCCGTCATGTGGGCGTCACGGAGCAGGTAGTCCGCGCGGTCGGCGTCGAGCTGCGACGACACCACGTGGCTGCCAAAGTGGGTCGAGTTGCCGGACAGTAGGTCGGCGACCCAGTCCGGTAAGCCGCTGTCTACGCTCGACAAAATCGCGTTCACGCGCGAGTCGGGGTCGCGGACGATCGCCGCGGAGTACGCCTCGTGGTGGAAGTCGAACACCCGCTCCATCACGTGGCTGAACGGGGCGTGGCCGACGTCGTGGAGCAGCGCTGCGCACACCACCGCCAGCCGCGTGTCGGCGTCCATGCCCACCAGCCGGTCGCACATCCGGCGCGCCAAATGCGCCACGCCCAGCGAGTGCGAGAACCGCGAATGCTCGGCGCCGTGGAATACCAAGTACGCCAGGCCGAGCTGCCGAATGAATCGCAGCCGCTGCATCTCAGGCGCGTCGATCAGCGAGCAGATGATCGGGCCGAGCTCGAGCTCCTCTTTGTACGAGATAATGTCGTGGACGGGGTCGCGAAACACCCGCGGTTTGGACAGTTGCATGGCTCTCGCGCTTAGTATCGGGCTTCGTTGAACGTCACGTCGTAGCCGGGCTCGCCGTCGGGCCGCGGCGGGTTCGTTACGGTGCAGCCGATGGTGTCGCCCGCGTCGTTGACCTGCATTTCGATGTCGGCGGCGCGCCACATGGCGTTCGGGTCGCCGGCGATGCCGCGCCACTGGAAGTTGGTGAGCTGGTCCGGCGGCGCGCCGAACGTCGCGGACAGGCGCCCGGCGCAGTACACGTTGATGACCGGATGGGCGAGGCTGCCGGTCCAGTTTTGCACCATCACCCGGAACCGGTCGCCGTCGTTGGGGCGGTCCACGTTGATGTTCTCGGGCAGGCCGATGCCCTCTTGCAGGTTGTTGTCGATGTCGAGCCGCGGGTTGGCGCAGAAGCCGAGCGCTTCCCACTGGTCGCCCTGTGGGCCCCGGTTGCAGGCGCTGATGTCGGAGTTCTCGTAGCCCCAGTCGGCGCGGGTGGGGGAGCCTCGTAGGGCGGCCTCGCAGTTGTGCCACGCGCAGGCCTCTTCGTTGGCCGCGTAGCGCCGCTCGCCTGGATCGAAGACCACGGGGAAGAACCACGGCTGCTCGCCGGCGGCGCGCATCATGTACAGGTCGATGTCGCTGTCGGAGCTCTCGGGGTAGCACATCTCGACGCGCAGCCCCGGGCCGCCCACGTCGACGACCCAGCTGCAGGCGAAGGGCCCGCTCGGCGTCTGCGCTTGCATCGAGATGGTGTACGCGCCGGACAGTCGCGGCGTGAACGTGGCGGTGGCCGAGTTGGCGTTGGCCAGGTCAAAGCTTGGGACCACGGTGGCGCCGAGCTGGTCGCAGATTCCGCCTTCGACGCGCCACGTCCAGCTGGACGCAGGGCCCTGGTAGAAGTCTGCGCCGTTCAGGGCGTACGGCTCAAAGGGCGCGCCGTCGGGTGTGCGTGGGTCGTTCGGCGTGGGGCACGAGCCGAGCAGGGTGCAGTCCACGAACTCGTCCACGCAGCCGTCGCAGTCGTTGTCGAGCGCGTCGCAGCGTTCTTCGGAGGGGTCGACGCCGCCGGAGCAGGCGCCCCATCCGCCGGTGGCCAAGCAGCGCTGGGTGCCGCGCTGACAGGCGCCCACGTTGGCGCGCGCCGGCGGTCCGTTGAAGCAGCTCTGCACCTCGCCGAGCCCGCACAGACAGCCCTCGTCGATCTCGCCATCGCAGTCGTCGTCGAGCCCGTTGCACAGGCCGGCTTCGCGCTCGAATACGTCGTCCTCCAGGCAGCCGGTCTCGGCGACCTCGAAGTCGGGACACACGCGCGGCACGTCCACTTCGGGCTCGTCCTGAACGTCCACCACGTCGGGCACGTCGGGCACGTCGGGGGCGTCGGGGGCGACGTCGATCACGTCGGGGAGCGGAAGCCCGCGGATGCCGGGTGGCGGTGGCTCCCGATCGAGGCCCGTTCGCGCGCACGCCGCGAGGCTAACGGAGGCTAGAATCACCAGCACCGCCATCCACTCGCCTAAACTGCACCGGTTGCACACCTGAACCTCACGTGACGTGGAGCGCGCAGCGACCGTAGCAGCGTGTGGGACAAAGCGCGACCGCTGCTGTGGGACAAAGCGCGACCGCTGCTGTGGGACAAAGCGCGACCGCTGCTGTGGGACAAAGCGCGACCGCTGGACTGGCGCGGTTGGGTTTGATTTGCGCGAAGCGCCAGCCTTTCGTGTCTGAACCTGGGGGGATCTGCTACGGTGCGACCAAGTCTTTCCAGTGTCGGAGCAGTGAGTGGAGCTCCACAAGACGCCAACTTCGGTTTGCATTGCAGCCGTTGGACACCCCCGTAGAGAATCTATGAAGCACACCCTTTTTGCCGTTCGGTCGACTGTGATTGCAGTCGCCGTCTTGTTCTTGCTCGCTCCGGCATCTGCCGATGCGCAGTACACTGTTGGGAACAATTGGTTCGTCGGTATCAACGTCGCCGTGGATTGGTCCGACCCCGAGAATCCGGTGGTTACCTGCGACGGCCCGACTTCGGTTGTGGAGGGGACGGCTGTAGTATCGGACACCGTCACGGGGCTGCCGCTCCTCATCACGGACGGCGTGTCGGCGTGGGATGGGAGTCAGGCGCTGATTCCCGGAGCGAGCAGCCTCGGCGGCGGTAGCTCGTCGTCGCAGAGCGCTTTGATTGCGCCAGTGCCAGGCAATTCAAACCAGCTTTGGCTCTTTACGACGCCGAACAATGGAGGCGCGGTGAGCGCGCACCGGTTTGACGTGTCGGTGCCCGATGGTGGCGCATCGGTGTCGCTGGTCGAGTCGCTCCCAGCGTTTGCGTCGGCCGACGACGAGCGCGTGACCACGGTGGGACACGCCAACGGTACCGACCTCTGGCTTCTCTACTCCAACTCCAGCGCCACGACGGTACGCGTCTATTCGCGTCTTATCTCGGGGACGACCGTGGGCGCCGAGCAGCTCGCTTACACCATGCTGGGGAGCGGGAATTGCCATATCGGCACGCTCGTGGGCTCGCCCGACGGTTCCAAGATCGGCTACGGATGCCACTCCACCGGACCTGCGATGGCGTTCAACTTTGACAACGCGACGGGCCTCGGCGTGTCCGATATCGGCACGTGGCCGACGCCCGCCTACGGCGTGATCTTTAGCGCCGACTCGCGCTACATGTACACGAGCCAGCTGCTCGGCTCGAGCATCACACAATACGATATGAGCACGGGCCTTGTGAGCGGAACCGCGACCGTGAGCGCATTCGCTGGTAGCTTCGCCGAAGCGCCTGATGGCCACATCTACGTGGTGACCTACGACCTCACGTCGATCGCGCGCCTTGAGGACCAGCTCATTCCGCTGATCCAGGCGAACGTCACGGAAGGGCACCTGACGACGCCTTCGTGCCCCTACACGATTGGGCTGCCCAACTTTGGCGCATTCCGAGTCGGAATTCCGCCGGTATGTGGTGACGGCGAGGTGACTGGATTGGAGACGTGCGACGATGGCGACGCGGATTCCGGCGATGGCTGCTCGGACTCCTGCCTCGTCGAAACCGGCTACGTCTGCTTGCTCCCCGGCGTCGACTGCACCGATCTGGATGAGTGCACGCTCGAGACGGACAACTGCGCGGTGGACGCTGCGTGCGCGAACACGGCCGGCTCCTTCACCTGCACATGCGACGCCGGCTACGTCGGCGACGGCGTGACGTGTGACGACGTGGATGAATGCGCGCTCGAGACGGACAACTGCTCCGCCAACGCCGCGTGTAGCAACACGATAGGCAGCTTCACCTGCGCTTGCGACTCCGGCTACGTCGGCGACGGCGTGACGTGTGACGACGTGGACGAGTGTGGCGACGAGACGGACAACT
>CBDUJZ010000019.1:0-52402 GCA_965367675.1 uncultured Myxococcales bacterium
AGCCACGGGCTCGACGGTCAGATCGACGACACGGGGTACGTGCTCAACGACGAGACGACGGACGTTTTGGTACGGCAGGCGCTGTGTCACGCGGCCGCTGGCGCCGACGTGGTCGCGCCCTCGGACATGATGGACGGCCGCGTGGGTGCGATTCGAGAGGCACTTGAGGAAAACGGGTTCATCCATACGCGGATACTCGCTTATTCTGCAAAGTATGCGTCCGCGTTCTACGGCCCGTTTCGGGACGCCGTCGGCTCGAAGAAGGCGCTGGCGGGTGCGGACAAGGCTACGTTCCAGATGGACCCGGCCAACACGGACGAGGCGCTCTACGAGGTCGAACTCGACCTGGAAGAGGGCGCCGACATGGTGATGATCAAGCCGGGCCTGCCGTACTTGGACATCATTCGTCGGGTCAAATCGGAGTTCGGTGTCCCCACGTTCGCGTACCAAGTGAGTGGGGAGTACGCGATGCTCAAGGCGGCGAGCGAACGCGGCTGGCTCGAGGAGCGCGCGTGCGTGCTGGAGTCGCTGATGGCATTCAAACGAGCGGGCGCTGACGCCGTGCTCACGTATTTCGCCCGCGACGCTGCGCGCTGGCTCAAGGAGGATCAATGAGCACGACCGAGACATCACCCGCCGAGACCCCGTTGTTGCTTCGCGCTTTGGCTGGCGAGAGCACCCCGATCGCGCCGGTTTGGTTCATGCGTCAGGCGGGTCGGTTCTTGCCGGAGTACCGTGCGCTCAAAGAGAAGTACTCGTTTTGGGAGCTGGCTCGGACGCCCGAGCTCGCGTGTGAAGTGACGCTGCAGCCGGTCAAACGATTGGGTGTGGATGCGGCGATCCTGTTCCAGGACATCATGACGCCGCTGCCGCCGATGGGCGTCGACATCGCGTTCAATCCTGGCCCGGTGATCTCGGACCCCATCCGCTCCGCCGCACAGGTGGATGCGCTGCGGGTGCCCGAGGCGGACGAGATCGCGCCGTTCGTGGGTGAGGCCATTCGCCTGATTCGCGGCGAGTGCTCGGTCCCGTTGATCGGCTTCGGTGGCGCTCCGCTGACGCTCGCCACGTACCTGGTGCAGGGCGGCGGTTCCAAGGACTACGAGCATCTGCGCGGCTTCTTGCGCCGCGACCCCAAGGCGGCGCACGCGCTGCTCGACAAGCTCACCGAGGTGTCGATCCGGTACCTGTGCGCGCAGGTCGACGCGGGCGCTCAGGTGATCCAGCTGTTCGACTCGTGGGCGGGTCTGCACGACATCCCCACGTATCGAGAGTTCGCGCTGCCGTACAACCAGCGGATTTTCGACGCGTTGGCGGCCAAGGGCGTGCCGCGCATCTACTTGGCGGTGAACGCGACGCATCTTTACCCGGTGTTCCCGGAGATTCGTTGCGAAGCGTTCAGCGTCGACTGGCGCACGCCGCTCGACGTGGTGCGCAGCACGGTGGGAGCGGACCGCACGCTGCAGGGCAACCTGGACCCGGCGGACTTGCTGGGGCCGCGCGAGCACATCAAGAAGTCGGTGGAGGCCGTGCTGCGCGCTGGCGCCGGCGGCGCGCACATCTTCAACTTTGGGCACGGCATGATGCCGATGATTCAGCCCGATGATGTGGCGTACGCGATGGCCTGTGTCCGAGATTTCGATCGGCGGACGGTGTGATCGGAGACACGCTGGCGGCTACGGACGAGGCGGCGCCTGACTTTCACGTCATCGTCGTCGGCGGTGGCGCAGCCGGACTCGCGGCGGCGTGGAATATCCGGCGTGCCGCGCCCTCGCTGCGCTTGGCCTTGCTTGAGTCGGACGACCGGTTTGGCGGGACGGCGAGCACGGACGAGCTTCAGGGCTACGTGGTCGATCGCGGCCCCAATGGGGTGCTCACCAACGCGCCTTACGTCGTGGATTGGGCCAAAGCGCTCGGGCTCGGCCCCGATGTGGTCGAAGCGCACGCGAATGCGCGGCGGCGCTACATGTTCGTTGGCGGGCGCTTGCGGGCGATGCCACCGGGGCTGCTGCACTCGAGCGCGCTCGGCGTGAGAGGGACCGTTCGCGCGCTCTCCGAGGCCTGGCGCGGCGCTGCGGGTGCCGTCACGCACGACGAGAGCGTCTACGACTTCATGGCGCGCCGATTCGGTCACGCGGCGGCGGAGCTGCTGGCTGGGCCCATGGTATCGGGCGTCAGCGCCGGCGATGCGCACGCCACGTCGATGGCGTCGCTGTTTCCGCGGCTTGTGAAGGCTGAGCGGGAGCACGGGAGCGTGATCAAGGGCATGCGCGCGGCGGCGGGAGCGCGGCCCAAGCTCGTGAGCTTGCGCGGGGGCATGGGCAGGTTGTGCACCACCGCCGCCGAGCAGCTCGGCGATGTGGTGCGGTCGAACGTGCAGGTGGAGTCGGTGCGGAGCGTGGGGGCATCCTCGGCCACCAGCGGGCGGCCCCGCGCGTGGGAGGTCCGGTGGAGTTCGGATGGCTCAGGTGGCCGCGTTGGCGGCGTGCTGCGTGCGTCCCAGGTGGTGGTGGCGACGCCTTCGCACGTGGCTGCGCGGCTGATGGCACCGGACGACCAAGCCGCGTACTGCGGCACGAACGCGTCGGGTCTGGCCGCGAACCTGGCTCGGATTCCGTATGCCGGGCTCCGTGTGGTCACGCTGGGGTTCGCCCGCGAGCACGTGCCGCGTACGCTCGATGGGTTCGGGTACCTGGTTCCGCGCTCAGCGGGGTTGCACACGCTGGGCTGCGTGTGGGCTTCGAACGTGTTTCCGGACCGGGCGCCGGCCGGAAAGGTCGCGCTTCGGGTCATGCTCGGAGGCATCGCGGAGCCCCACATGGTGACGGCGCCAGACGCTGAGGCGTTAGCGGTTGCGCGGGCGGAGCTTCGACAGGTGATGGGGATCACCGCGCCGCCCGAGTTTGAGCATCACGCGCGATGGCCGTCGTCGATTCCTCAATATCTGCGGGGGCATGCTCGCTTAATCGGAGAGATTGACGAGGCTGTCGAGGCGCGGCCGGGACTGCACTTGTGCGGCAACGCGTACCATGGGGTTTCGCTCAACGACACGGTCCGCGTGGCCGCTGAAGTGGCCGAGCGAGTGGTACGTCAGTCGCTCGTTTAGCTGGTCCAGGCACCGGCTCTTTGGGTGGCCAGCGTGAGCCTGAGCTGATGGCCGCGCGAATCACTCGGAGCAGGCGCGCATCACTTCGTCGATGACGGCCTGAAGGCCCTCGGGGATCTCGGAGCCATCACGCATGCTGCGCAGCCAGCCGACGTCGCAACCGGCGGTGGACACTGGGCTGAGGGCGACCGTGTAGGCCAGCGTCTCTGGATGCGGCCCGTAGGCCCGTCCTGCGGCCACGGCGGTTTCAGGGGCGGTGGTGCCACGGCTGGTCCACGCGCGGAGCGCAGCGGCGAGCTCAGCGCGCGGTGCGGACGCCGCATGGGTGGCGACGATCTCATCGAGCTCGGCTCGGTCCGCGTCGATGGCGGCGTGGGTCCAGGCGGCGCGGACCTCGGGCCACGGCTCACGGGCGAGCGCATCCGCGAGCATCACGTGTGGCTGTGCGTCGTTGCTGGCGCCTGCGAGCGCAGCGGCGAGCGCATCGGACGAGGCGACCGCTAGCCGGACGTCAGCGCTCTCGTCGGCGAGCCAGCGCTCGGGCTCCAGCTGGCCGAGGGCATCGAGGGCGAGGATCGCCGCCTCACGCATGTGTCCGATGGGATCGGTGGAGGCGATGTCGCGGAGCTCGGGGGCCAGCGCGCTCATGCCGCGGGTGCCGGCCACGCGCACGGCGAGTCGCGCCACGGAGCCGTTCTCGTGGTTCATTGCGGCGCGAACGGTTTCGACGTCGTCGTCGCTGATGGACATGTGCCGCGCCGCGAAGGCGAGCCGCAACACCAGAATTCGGGCGTCGTCCGTGGTCGCGAAACCCCAGACGTTAGAGAGCGAGAACCCGGCGTGGGGGGCGGTCTCGAGCGCGGTGAGCGCTGCTTGGGTGTCGGCCCATACGGGCGTGGGCTCGATGGGGGACAGCGGCGTGGACATCTCCTCGATGGCATCGGTCGCGCGAGAGCTGGGTGCCGCCGCTTCGATCTGGGTCCGGACGGGGTGGGACACGACGTCGCTGAAGTAGTCCGTGAGGTCGGCGGCGGGGGGCTCCGAGGCAGCGTTGGGTGCGGCGCCGGCGTTGACAGCGAGTACGCGGACGAGCGTCTCGGCGAAGGCGTGTTCGCGCTCCGGACTGTACTGTTCGGCACCTGTCCGGTGCTGTTCGGACAGCGTGGACAGTGCGCGCGTGAGTTCGGGTACTGAAGCTGTGTCGGTGACTTGTCGCAGGAGTTCTGAAGTTGTTTCGAGATTCAGTTCGGGCGTCATGGCGACGTGGGCCCGCACACCGTCTTCGGCGGGGGAGAGCGTACGAACGATGGCCTGAACTCCGCAGCGATTGTCCTCGGACGCGAAGGTGGCCGCGAGCGCGTACGCTGGATCAGCTGCGGCGGAGGATGCGTCGGAGGTGGTGCTGTTGCGTGCGTCTGCGAGCGCGCGTTCACCGTAGGCATGGGCTGTCGCGGAGTCGTTGTCCGCGCACGCCGCGCGAATCGCCTGTGGCCATACTTGGACCACCCGTTCGGAAGCGGACATGGTGTCTGCATTGGTGACCAGCGCGGCCTCCGTGAACGTCAGGCTGGCGCGTCCGATCAGGTCGTATGCGGTGATGATGGCGCACCGTCCGGTGGTTTGAACCGGGATCTCGCGATAGAGGCCGTCCACGTCGGTGGTGAAGGTGGCGCCGTCGTCGAACTGAATCAGGACGCGAACGGGGCCCTCGCTCTCGTCTGCTGAGAGTCGGACGCCGGTGACTGTCGCGGATTCAGGGGCCCGCAGGGCGACCCATTGGCCGAGCCCGGGCCCGGTGGCGCCTTCCCGCCAGTGGGTGGTGGGATCGGCGTCGTTGAGGGCCGTGAAGCCGGCGAATGTCTCGTCGTGCGTGGCGGCGTCGAAACCCCGTGAGGCGGCGGCTGGCGCGGGTGAGCGCGGTGCTCCCACCATCGGGGTCGCGCCGGTGATGCTCGGTGGAACGGACACCGCGCGGAAGTCTGCGCGGGCGAAGTCGAAGACCTCGGGAGCGCGCAGCAGGGTCATGCCGCAGGGGGACGGGCCAGCGAGGTCACGGACAAGTTCGTGGGCGCCATCGTTGTCGAGATCCACGGCCCGGAGGGTCCGCGCTCGGCTGTCGGTCCACGAATGCAGCAGGGCAGGGGGCTCGGAGAGGGAGACCAGCGCATGTTGCAGCGCTGCGTCGGGGTCTGCGTCGGCGGCGGTGTCCTGGGCGGTCCATCGGATGTGGCCAACGGGCCCGCGTCCTCGCAGCCGCAGCACTTCCAACTCGGCGGGTGCTTGTGGGACGTCGAAGTCGACCGCGATGTCGTGCCCCTGCACGCGCAGCACGCGTTGAGGTGCGTTCTCGCTGCCATCAGGGGCGGCCTCTAGCGCGTCTTCCGGGGTGACAGTGGCCTGTGCGAAGAGGCTCTCGTGGGGCGCGAACAGGGTGGCGCCGGCGAGCACCACACCGCCGATTCGTCGAACGTGGACCGGGCGTTTTGAACCCGCCTGCGGACGGATTTTCACGGCTGATCCTGCGCAGGTTTGGGGATTTCGCCCGATTCAAGCCAGTTCAAGTAATCCTTGGCTATCTGTTCGTGATCAAACGCGAATGACCTGTCTAGTATACTTTCGATCGGCACGCCTTGAGCGGTCGCGGCGTCATCGCCGGCGACGGGCTCGGCGTGGGCCGTGGCGATGTAGACGACCGACATATTGTGCTGCCGCGGGTCGCGATCGGGAGCGGAGTAGACGCCGAGCAGCGCGTCGAGGGTGACGGTCAATCCGGTCTCCTCTTCGGCCTCCCGGATGGCGGCGTGCTCGGTGGACTCGCCGTAGTCGACGAAGCCGCCGGGGAGGGCCCAGCCGAGCGGTTCGTTGGCGCGCTCGATGAGGACGACACGATCGCCGGGGAGGCGGATGATGACGTCGACGGTAGGGGTCGGGTTTCGGTAGGCCATTTCGTCCGTCGGCTCGTTCCGAGGTCGGTGCACGAGCGGTGAGGGGGCAGATGCATGAGCGATCGCGACGGTATCGGGATCGTTGCCGCGTTGCACGTCCGCGGTTGTCGAGAAACAGCGGGCGGGATATGGGCGCCACGATGACTACCGCAAACGCCGACGCTTCGCCTGTTTCGCCTGAGCCGGATTCGCCCGGCCTGGATCCTCGCGGCTCGGCCGGCGCCGACGCGCTGGAGCCGGGGCCTGAGAAGCGCCCGGGTTGGCTGCTTCGCGAGATCGCGCGGCTGTACACGTACCCCTTTGTGCTCATCGCGTGGCTGTTGATCCCGCCGCTGCGCCCCGCCGTGCGGAGCTACCTGCGCGGTAGCATCATGGTGTGGAAGGTGTTCGTGGAGCCGTACCGCGCGTCGACGCAGGAGATGGCGGAGGCCGCTGCGGAGGACCAGGCGCCGGACAGCAAGGTGTTCATCGTGCTGATCACGGGAGCGATCTGTATCGCGCTGCTCGAGTACTTCGGCATGTCGAACCGCTTCTGGAACATCTCCAACGGGCTGCGGGCGATCGGGCTCGAAGGCGCGGCGGTGGGGCTGGAAGGGTGGATGGTCGATCCGCTGCACCGGCTTACGTATTGGGCGATCGCGTGCGTCACGAGCTACTTCGTGATCCCCTCGATCGTAGTTGTCGCCGTGTTCCGCGAGCGGCTGTCGGACTACGGCATCGGGCTGCGCGGGGTGTTCAAAGACGCGTGGATCTACGTGCTGTTCTTCGGGACGGTGCTGCCGGCGCTGATCTTTGTGTCGTTCGACCCGCATTTTCAGAGCATGTACCCGTTCTATACGCCGCCGGAGGGCGAGCCGTTGTGGCCGCGGTTCTGGACGTGGGAGCTGCTGTACTTGCTGCAGTTCTTCTCGCTGGAGTTCTTCTTCCGCGGCTTCCTGGTGCACGGCCTGCGCCGCCGGCTCGGCTACTATTCGATCTTCGTCATGATGGTGCCGTACTGCATGATCCACTTCGGCAAGCCGTTCCCCGAGACGCTCGGCGCGATCATCGCGGGCGTGGTGCTGGGGTCGCTGAGTTTGAAGACACGGTCGGTGTGGATGGGCGTCGCGATCCACGCCAGCGTGGCGCTCACGATGGACTTTGCGTCGCTCTGGCAGACGGGCCGATTCGGCGGATAATGCCGACTGTACGCGGTAGGTGCGAATTGGCTTGACGGGGACGCCGAGCTTTCGCTACCTTCCGCATCCCCTTCGGGGAGGTAGCCAAGTGGTAAGGCAATGGATTGCAAATCCATGTACCGCCGGTTCGACTCCGGTCCTCCCCTCTAAGGTCGTGTCGGGTATGACACGTGTCGGGTAAGATGGCCGGCAGCGTCAGGTGAAACCCACCAGGCGCCGCCGGTTATCCCCTTGCATCCCATAGCGTCGGAAGGAACATGGCCTCGAGACAAGTGACGTCCAACCTGTCCCGGAATCGGCGCCGCTCGGTGGCCGCGACATCGGATGTCGTTGGGTCGGCTGGCGCACACGACGGGCGAGGGGCGCTGGAGCCAGTCACGAACGAGGGGACGCGATGACTACCGAATCTGACAAGCCCACCGCCGGAACGCCCACCGCGCCGGGTGCGAACGTGCAAGGCACCGCTGCCCCCGCCGCCGCGTTGCCCGCGCAGGCGCCCAAAGCTGCGTCATCCGCCGCCGATCCCGCGCTTCGGCTCGACGGTGTGAACCTGTGGCTCGTGACGGATGGAACCGCCGAGGCGCTCGGCTGGCAAGACCCATTCTTGGACCGTCTCAAGGGGTTTGGTGCTTCGACGGTGGTGCTCGGCGTGTCCGGCATGCTCGGGCTGACCGCCCGCGGCCTGATTGGCCAAGGTGCTGAGCGGCTGGCACGTACCCTGCGCTTTTCGCGCCGTGGCGAGCCTGATGTGGGCGCGTTCGAGACGATCGAAGCGGGCCGCCCGGACATTATCCTCGCCGACCATCCGGCGGTGCTCCGTACGCTGGAGGTGATTCGCGACGCGTCTCGCTCCAAGTCCATCCACGTGGCGCTCATTGGGTCGTACGCGCCGATGGACGAGTGGGTGGGGGCGCGCGCGGACGCTTTCGTGGGGCCGGATGAGGGTGTGCTCCAGGGGCTTCGCAGCTCCGAGCACTCGGACGCGGCGATCGTGGTGGCCGGGCCGCCGGTTCCTCGCGGCTTTGCGAAGCCGCTGGATCGCGGCACGAGTCGGACCACGCTCGGTTTGGAGGCTGGCCTCGTTGTGCTGATCGATGTGGACGGAATGGAGCCGCAGGCGATTGAGCGCACGGTGTTCCAGACCCGCTCGGCGCATCAGGCGACGCTGTTGTTCCACTATGGTTCGGACGGCGGCGCGGCGGATGCGTTGCGACAAGCCGCGAGTCGACATGGCGTGCGCGCGCACATGTTTGGTCACGTCGATGACCTCGAGCTCTACGCTGCGGCGGCTGACGTGGTCGTGTTGGGCCCTGGAAACCGAATGGCGGGCGCGTACTTGGCGATCGACCGCCCGGTGATCGCGCTCGACCCGGCGCTGGCCTCGGTTGCCCCTGCGCGCAGCGGCGCGATGGTGGTGCTGTCCGACGATGTGCAGCTCGGCTCGCTGCTCATGCAGTTGCAGGCGGAGGGCGCGCCGGAGACCTGGAGCCAGGCGGCAGAGCAGGCGCTGCCGGACGACCCGAGCGCCCAGGCCGCGGCGGCGGTTGCACAGATTTGGGCGTCTCGAACCAAGCTTCGGGTGGCCGCGCTTCAGCCGGTGCCGACGGCGTCCGCGCCGGCGTCTCCGCGTGGGCGATTGGAGCCCATCGGTGTGAATGCGCCCGTGGTGCCGGTGTCGACGCCGCTCTCTCGCGCTGAGGCCAAGACGCAGCTCGCGGGCTTGATCGTGGAAGAGCGCCAGATCGAGGCCGAGGTGGTGAGCGCCGCGGCGGATCGCGACACGTGGTACAGCCGGCTGGCGCTGGCGGAGGAGCGAAACGAGCTCGACCTGGTCGACTTCGCTACGCGCCAGGCGCAGGAGCTGACGCGACGGATCACGGAGTTGAACGAGCGGGCGTCGGGCATTCGACTGCAGAAGGAGGACGTTCGCCGCCGCGCGTTGGCCGGTGTGGTGCCTTCGGACGGTGCGGGCGCTCGGCAGCCTGGTTCGAGCGCAGGACCGCAGGCGGGTGCGCCCCCTGCGAGCGCGCCACGCACGGAGACGTACGAGGAGCGGTTCCGTCGAATGGAGCGAGACAGTCAGTTGGATCGTTTGCGAAGCCGCGCGTTTGATGGCGATGCCTAGACGCGGCTCCGGGAACGCGTTGTTGGAGGCCCGAGATGCGTAAGTTGGCGCTGAATTTTGCGTTGGCGGCCGTGCTCGCCGTCGCGATGCTGTGGTTCGTCCAGAGCCACCTGCTGTCGGCCGCGGCCACCGAGGGCCAGTCCGGTTGGGAGGCGCTGTGGTCTGCCGCGCGAGCGGTTCCGTGGTGGGGTATCCCCGCGTACGGATTGAGCTTTCTGGCCGTGCACGTGATTCGTACGGTGCGCTGGGTGTTGCAGGTTCGCCCGCTCGGAGAGACGGACTGGCGGAAGGTCTTTCGGGTGTGTGCGGTGGGCTACGCGGCGATCGTGCTGTTTCCGTTCCGGCTCGGCGAGCTCGTGCGCCCGTATTTGCTGGCGCGGGTGTCGGATAAGGTCGACTTCGGCGAGGCGATGGGGACGGCGGTGGTGGAGCGCGTGCTCGATGGGTTGTTCATCACGGGCCTACTGTTCTTGGCGGTCGCGACGGCGCCGGAGCCTGCGTCTGCGACGGTCCGGGCGGCGGGCATGGTCTGCGCCGCTGTGTTCTCGGGGGCGGCGGGTGGCTTGGTCATTTTCGTGTTGGCGCGCGGGTTCGCGCAGCAGCTGTTGCGTTTGACGTTCGGCCTGGTCGACAAGTTGATCGCCCGCGCGACCGGCCGTGAGTTGGACTTGGCGGGCAAGATCGAAGGGCTGCTGCTGTCTTTCGTCGGTGGGCTGAGCTCGCTGCGTGCGTCCGGGGCGCTTTGGTCGTTCTTGGGCCTGACGGTGTTGTACTGGTCGGTGAACGCGGCCGGAATCTGGCTGTTGGCGACGGCGTTCGGCATCGCGCTCCCGT
This sequence comes from uncultured Myxococcales bacterium, assembly GCA_965367675.1. Lineage (GTDB taxonomy): Bacteria > Myxococcota_A > Bradymonadia > REDH01 > REDH01 > CBDUJZ01. The sequence goes on from CBDUJZ010000019.1 coordinate 10,189, forward strand.
TCTGGGGCGGTTTCGGCGTGTTGGCGGTGCTGGTCGTGGGGATCATGGTGCCGTCGGCGCCGGGGTTCCTGGGTACGTTCCAGTTGGCGCTGACCGAGGGCCTGCGGCTGTACGTTCCATTGGGCGCGATCGGCGCGGTGGGTTTGGCGTTCGCTTTGGTGATGAACGTGGTGCAGATCGTGATCCAGGTGACTTTCGCGCTGCCGTTCCTGTCGGCACTGGACATGCGGTTCGCGGACATCTTTCGATTGCAGCGTGAGGCGTCAAATGAGGCCGGTGGATGATTGCCGGGCGGGATTCGGATTGGTAGAGTGCGGCGCACTGGAGTCCGTACTTGCGAATGAATGATGAAATGGCCCGGATCCTCGCGGATTTCGCGGAGAATCCGATGGACGCATCCACGTTCGCCGCTGCGGCGGACGTTCGAATCCGGCTTCGCGATGCCGAGGGATTGGTGTCGACTTACGCCGAGCGCGCGGCGCATATGGACGGCCGGCTGTCGGCCGGACACTGGCGTGCTTGCGTCGACGCGTTAGAGCGACTTTTGAACGCGGTCACGGAGCCGGCCGAGCGTGCACGGGTGCTGTCGACGAGCGCGAAGATCTGGGAGGAGCGTCTGCGGCGCCCGGACCAGGCGTTGCTTCAGTACCAGGCGGCGTCGCGGGTGGACCGTGAGTATGACGCGGCGTTTGAGCACATTCGCCGGATTCAGGGCGAGCAGGGCAACTGGCTGATGGTCGCGCGGGCATACCAGCGCCAGCTTCAGGTGGATCGCCCGAAGGCGGCGCGCGCGATGCTTCTGATCGAGGCGGCGAACGTGTACCGGCGCCGACTGTTGGATATTCAGGCGGCCGATGCGTTGTTGGACGAGGCGCGGGCGCTGGATCCGGAAGCGGTCGAGGCCGCTGGCGATGGCGTGTTTGAGCGTCGCGGCTGGCGTTCGCGTTTGGAGCGGCTGGAAGCGGAGTTGTACGGCACCAAGGGCAGTGTTCGCGCTGGAAAGTTGATTGAGATCGCGAAGATCTGGGTCGATGAGAGCGATGAGCCGGTGAGCGCGGAGCCGTATCTGGAGGAGGCGCTGCGTATCGCTCCCACGGACCCCACGGGGCTCGGCGTGCGGGCGCGATACCAAGAGCGGACGGGCGACCAGTCAGGGGCCGAGGCTACGCTGCGTAAGGTCGTGGAGAGCAACGCGTCGTCCGAGGTTCGCGGTGAGGCGATGGTCTCGCTCGCCGGCGTGCTCGGCGCTCGTGGCCGGATGCTGGAAGTGGACGAATGGGTGGAGCGCGCGCTGGTGGAGGCGCCGCGTTCGGAGGTGGTGCTCGACTTCGCGCAGGCGCACTACGCGCGTGTGGAGGATTGGGGAGCGTTGGCCGGTGCGCTGGAGCGCTCGCTTGAGGCCCGCGTTCGGCCTGGCAACGCCACGCGTGTGTATTTTGCGCTCGGCGAGCTGTACTGGCGAAAGCTGGACGACATGGAGCGGGCGGAGCGGTACTTCCGGCGCGTGCGTCTCGCCGAAGGGCGGAATCCGACGATGTTGGAGTTCTACGTGGCCTATCACACGCAGGCCCGCGACTGGGGTCGGGTGCTGACGAGCCTGCGGGCGATGCGCGACGCGGAGACCGAAGAGGCGGCGCGTTTGGGCGTGACCGAGCGCATGGCGACGCTGGCGATCGAGAAGCTGAATTCGCCCGATCGTGCGGTCGACATGTGGACGTCGGCGCGGGCGGAGTACCCTGACTCGGACTGGGTTCGGGAGCGGCTGGCCGATCTGCTGCGTTCGACCGGCAAGTGGAACCGGCTGCTGGAGGTGTGGAAAGAGGAGCTTGCTGGGCTCCCGGCGACGGCGACCTCCGCTCGCATTTCTCTGCTCATGGAGATGGCGGCGGTGTACCGCGAGCACTTCAATCTGCCTGTGCTTGAGGGCAACGCGTACGCGTCGATTCTGGAGATTGACCCGACGCATGAGGCGGCTGGCCGGGCGTTGGCGGAGCGCTTCGAGAAGGCGGAGCGCTGGCCGGACTTGGTCGCGTTGTTGCGTCGTCGTGTCGCCGGGTTGCCGGTCGATGAGGCCGCGGCGACATGGCGGCGGATTGGCGCGTTGGAGCGTGACCGAACGCTGAATCGTCGGTCGGCGGCGTCGGCCTACGAGCGTGCGCTGGAGCTGGCGCCGGGTGATAGCGAGTCGTTCGCTGCGCTGCGTTCGCTGTACGCGAATAGCCCGGAGGATTTGTTCCGAATTCGTCGTGCCGAGCTGGACTGGCTGCCGGCCGGGCAGCAGGTGGAGGGGTTGCAGGTGCTGTTGGGCTCGTCCGGCGCATCGCATGTGACGCCAGCGGAACGTTTGGATCTGCACAGCCGGTTGGTGGAGAGCACGGACCGGTCGCCGGAGGCGGTGCGCGGGTACGAAGAGGCGCTGCGCGCCGCTGGCGCGTGGGCGGAGCTGGTGGAGGCGGTCGAGCTGCGGTTGTCGCTGGAGTCGGCACCTTCGGCGGACGTGATGCGCGAGCTCGCGCGGCTGCGTGGGACGCACGCGCCGGATGCCGAGCGAGAGCACGAGCTGTGGCGCGGCGTTTTGTCGGCCAACCCGGGAGATGCCGAGGCGGCGCAAGCGCTGTCGGCGGTGTTGATTCGGGCGAGCGCTTGGGGCGAGTTGGAGATGCTCGCCGGCGAGTTGGACGACTGGGATGTGGTCATTGTGCCGCTCCGGGCGGCGGCGGAGCAAGCGAACGACTCGGCGTTGTTTACGCGGCTGGCCCGCGTGCTCGCCGAGCGCTTGGACGACCGTGAGGGGCAGATCGCGATGCTCGAGCGGGCGATGACGCTGAACCCGTCGGACGTGGCTGCTGGGCGTGCGCTGGAGACGGCGTACGGCCTCTCGGGCAACGCGACCGGGCGCGCGCGCGTGCTCGCGAGCCTGATCGAGAGCGCGTCTGAGGCGGAGCGCCGGGACCTCCGGATGTCGTTGGCGACCGTGCTGCTCGATGACCTCGACCGGCCGGCGGATGCGTTCACGGTGTTGGAGCCTGTGTTCGCCGCGGACTCCACCGATGCGGGCGCACGCGACCGATTGACCCGGGCAGCGGCAGCGTCGGGGAAGACGCATGAGTGGCTTGCCAGACTCAAGCGTGAGGGCGCGCGAATGGCGGCTTCACCGGCGCGCATTGGCATGTACTACGCGATCGCCGCGGTCGCAGAAGAGCACGCTGCGGCGCCGCTTGAAGCGGCCGATTACCTGGAACGCATCCGTTTGGAGGCGTCGTCGCCGGAGCTGCGGCGGCGGTTGGTTCGCATTTACGAGCGCAGCACGAACTGGGAGCGGTTGCTTCCTGTGGTCGCCGAGTCGTTGGAGCACGCCGACGGCGATGAGCGCGTCGACCTGCAGTATTTGTCGGCGTTCTTGGTCGCGCGAAAGGACGCCGAGGTGCTTCCGCTGGCGTCGCTGCGTGAGATGGGCGCGCCGTTGGGGGATCACGCGCGACTGCGGCGCCTGCGCGAGCGTTTGGAGTTGGAGGAGCGTTGGCCCGCTGTCGCCGAGGTGGCTTTGGCCGAGGCGGATGCGGCGCGCGGCGCGTCCGAGGTGCGGGCGGCGCGGCTTGCGGAGGCCCAGGCTCTGCATGCGGACGAGCAGCCGGAGGGCGTGCTGGCGCTGCGTCGGCTGTGTGAGACCGCTTCGCGGACGGACGAGGCGCTGGTCGCTGCTGACCTGCTCATGACGCGGGAAGAGGGCGAGCCCGAGGACGCCCGCGCGGCACATGCGGTGTACGTGGCCCACGAGCGCTGGGAGGACGCGGTCGAAGCGTTGGAGCGACAGCTCGAGACCGGCGCTGATCGTGACCCGACGCTGCGTGAGATCGCGCGGGTTCGGGAGACCGCGCTCGACGCGCCGGGTCCTGCGTTGGATGCCTTGCTTCAGTTGCGCGTATCGACGGCGGACGACCAGCGGGCGTCGGAGCGTTTGGCGCGGCGTTCGGGACGGCTCGCTGACGCGGTCGATGCCTGGTCGGCTCGCGATGATGCGGTGCACCTTCGTGCGGCCGCGCGGGTGCTGGAACTCGACCTCGACCGTCGCGATGCCGCGCAGGCCATGTGGCATCGAGCGTATGACGCTGACCCGACGTCGATGGACGCGGTGGACGCGCTGGAGCGACTCAATCGGGCGCTCGCGAAGGACGAAGATCTCGCTGACCATTTGATCGCGTCGGCCGAGACTGCTCGTCCGGCGGACCGTGGTGCGCGGCTTCGTGAGGCCGGTGAGATTCTCGCTGGCCGCCGTGGTCGACACACCGAAGCGATCCCGTTGTTCGAGCGCGCGCTCGAAGAAGACGACCGCGACCTGGCCTCTTACGCGGGGCTGGAGCGGCTGTACGGCGACCTCGGGCACACCGACTCGTTGGTCGACTTGTTGCGCCGCAAGGTGGCGGTTTTCCCGGATCGCGCGGACGTGCAAGCTGCGGCGTTTCGCGCGTTGGGCGACACCATTCGTTCGAGCGGTGGTGAAATCGCGGCGTCGCTGACGGCCTACCGGCGCGCGCTCGACATCGTTCCGACGGAGCGCACCACGCTGGGTGTGGTCGCGGAGCTGGCGACCGAGCGTGGGGCGCTCGATGGCGCCAAGCGCCGAGAGGTGTCCGCTTGGGTTACGCGTGGGCTGCATCAGCTGGGCGATACCGAGGGGCTGCTCGCGTTCTTGGAGCGACGCATCGGCGTTGAGGTCGGGGCGGAAGCGCTCATGCTGCACCGAGAGGCGGCGCGGGTTGCGGAGAAGGAGTTGCAGGACTCCGCGCGGGCGTTCCACCACTGGAGCACCGTGATCGCGCTCGATGATGCTGATCTGGAGGCGGTGAACCGATACGTCACGCTGGGTTGCGCGATATCGGCGCGCGCTGAGGTCGTCGCTGGCCTCGAGGGGCTGCTGCACCGTGATGTTGGGCCGCGCCGCGAGATCCGCGACCACCTGGTCCGCGTGTACTTGGAGCTGGGCGAGCGCGAGGACGCTATCCGGCATCTGGAGGCCGCGGTCCGGGACGATGATCGCGACGCCGCCGCGCTCAATCAACTTGAGGCGTTGTACCGAGAGACGGGCGCCGCCGAGGACCTCGCCGCCATCCTGTTGGCCCGCTCGCGGAGTCTGGACCGCGACGCCGCGCGCGCTGCGCTCCGAGAGGCTGCGCAGATCTTCGGCGAAGTGGTTGGGGACCCGAACCGAGAGGCGGATTGTCTATCGCGGCTGCAGCGCTTGGAGCCGCAGAACCACGAACTGCTCAAACGTTTGGAGCGGCTGCTGGAGCGGCTTGAGCGTTGGGAAGAGCTGACGGTCGTGCTCGCCGCTCTCGCTCGTGATGCGACCGGCGTGGACGCCGCGGACCAACGGCTGCGCCGGGCGCTCGTGTTGGACAAGGCGCTCGGCGACACCACGCGCGCGATCGCCGCGTACCGCAGCGTGCTCGAGATCCGAACGGACGATCGCGTGTCACTCGAGCGCTTAGACGTGTTGTACGGACAGCTCGGCATGGCCCACGAGCGGGCGTCTGTGGTTGCGCTCCGTATCCCGATGCTGCCCGCTGACGGCCGCGTTCCGGGGCAGCTGCGGCTCGCGCGATTGAAGGCGCTCGAACTCGATGATGTGGAGGGCGGCGTCGCGCTGCTCCGCGAAGTGCTCACCGCAGAGCCTGCGAATCTGGAGGCGTTGGAGCTTCTGGAAGAGCTGGCACAGGGGCCGGGAGCGGCGGAGATTGCGATCGACACGCTGGTGGAGATGTACGCGCGATCGGGCGACTTTGGCGACGCCGTCGAGGTGGTGCTCCGCGCGGCGATCGACGCACCGCGGGCTGGGCGTGTGGCGCTGCTGTCGCGTGCGTCTCAACTGCAAGAAGACTCGCTCAATGACCCGGACGGCGCGTTTACGTCCATCCTTGAGGCGATCGAGGCTTCGCGTGGTGAGGCGGATACGGTGTCGCGAGGATCGCGGCTCGCGGGGGTGTGCGATGGCTGGGGCGCGCTCGCGCGATCGCTGCAAATCGCGGCCGACGAGGTGCCCGACCCGGGCCGCCAGATCGAGCTGCTGCTGCTGGTCGGCGACATCCACTGGAGCCACCTCAATCAAGTTCCCGAGGCCGAGGCGGCGTATCAGCGTGTGCTGCGCGCAGACCCGATGAACGTGGATGCGTTACGCGCGCTGGACGAGCTATACGCCGAGTCTGGGCGCCCCCGCTCACGCGCCGCCGTTGTGGACGCGCTGGTGGATGTCGCCGCGGACGAGAACAGCCGGCTGCATTTGCTTCACCGCTCAGCGCTCCTGCACGCGGACGATGACGAGGACCTGGACGCTACGGTGGACCGGTACGAGCAGATTCTTCGCGTGGACCCGGCTGACCCGACCGCGCTGGCTCGGCTGCGCGCCTTGCTGCGTCGCCAGGAAGCCTGGGCGCGGTTGGAGATCCATCTGGAGCGGATGGTGGAGTTGCAGACCGAGCCGCTGGGCCGCGTGCCGCTGCTGCTTGAGTTGGCTTCGTTGCGGGCTGGGATTCGCAGCACGCCGCGGCTGGCGGTCGTTCCGCTAGCGGAGGCGCTGCAGCTCGACCCGTCGAACCTGCAGGCCCGCCGCCTCGCCGAGTCGTTGGCCGGTCAGTTGGACGAAGCGCCCGCCGTCGCGGTGCCCGTGATGGTCGAGTTGGCGGCGTTGTACCGGCGCAATGCTGAGTGGGACGCGCTCGCGGAGGTGCTCGAGCGGCTCGCTGTGGCCACGCCACCGGAGTCGGCGACGGCGCATTGGTCCGAGCTCGCCGTGGTCCGCGAAGAGTACTTGGGTGATGGCCAAGGGGCGCTGGCGGCGTTGGGTTCGCTGCTCGCGGCCACGCCCTGGGACACCGCCGCGCTCGATCGTATGGAGGTGATCGCCGAGGCCGAGTGGGAGTGGGCGGCGCTGTACGACACGCTGCGCAGCGTTGCCGACGGCCGAGACATCTCGCGTGCTGACCGCCACGTCATTCTGTCTCGTATGGCGCGGATCGCCAGCGACTGGATGGGTGATGTGCAGCGGGCGTTTGCCGCCTACCGCGACGTGTTCGACGGCCTCGAAGACCCTCGTCCTGTGCTCCCTCATTTGATCCGTCTGGCTTCGCAGTCCAGTGATTGGGTAGAAGCGGCGAGCTTGCTTCGCCAAGCGGCTGCGCGCGTCTCGGACCCGGTCGCGGCTGGCGAAATGCTCCGGCGTTCGGCGCGAATCTCGGACGGCCTCGCCGGGCGAACCCATGACGCGGTCGACACGTTGAACGCCGCGTTGGCGCTCGATGACCGTGCGGGTGAGCGTACGCTGGTGGCGTTGATCGACCTGCTCGGTCGGACAGGCGATTGGGATGCTCAAGTCGAGCGTCTGACAGAATTGATGGAGAGCGCGGAGGACCACGGACATCGGGAAGACGCGCGCCTGCGTTTGGCGTGGTTGCGCTGGGAGCGGTTCTCGGACGTGTCCGGCGCGATCGATCTCCTGGAGCCGCTGCTCACGGGCTCTCGGCGGTCGGGCGAAGCTTTTGAGCTGCTGGCGACCATGCTGCGCGCGGATCTGGCGCAGACGCCGCCGAGCCCGAGCGCCCACCGCGCGTCGCTGTTGCTCGAACCACTGGCCGGACGACGCGGCCGAGACGACGTGCTGGTTTCCGTCTACGCCACGCGAGCGCGTACGGCCGACGCGCCTCGGGCCGCGGCGGCCGCGTTGGTGTCGATCGCTGAGGTGCACGCGCGTTCGGGCCGCGGCGGCCGGACCGAGCTGATGGCGCTTCGCGAAGCGCTCACAGTCCTTCCTGGCGACACAGAGATTCTTGAGAGAATTCAACGTGTTGTGCGTGATATTGGCGACCGCTCGCTGCTGCGTAGGACATTGCTCGCGGCGGCCGGGACAGACCTCGAGAACGATGACCGCGCCGCGCTCGTGCGTGCTGCAGCGTCGGCGGCTGAGGACCTCGAGCACGACATCCCGTTGGCGTCGTCGCTGCATCGCTCGCTGTTGGATGCGCGCCCGAATGACCCTGTCTCCTCGCGTGAGCTGGAGCGTCTGTCCGCCATCACGGGCGACCACGTTGCTCTCGCGGAGGTGCTGCGCTCTCGCCTCGCAGCCGCGCGTAACTTGGGGGAGCGCGTGGATGCGCTCGCGCGACTGGCGTCGGTGCTCGATGACGACGACACCTCGGTCATGGGATTGTTGGACGCCTGGGTTCGCGCCGATCGCACGGCCGCTGACGCCGTGAAGCGGCTGGAGCGGCTCGCGCGCGCGTCCGGCGACAACGCGCGGCTGGCGACGGCCCTTTGGGCGCGTTCCTGCGCCGGCGAGCGCGACGCCGTGGCGGAGCTCGCCGAGCTTCAGGCCCACACGTTCTCGGATGTCGACGCTGCGATCACGACGTGGAGCGAGTTCGCGAAGGCCCATGGCGGCGGCGTTGAGACCTCACGGGAGCTCGCGGAGCTGTACCGCCGCGCCGAGCGTTGGCCGGAGCTTGTGGAGACCCTGGAGCTGATCGGGCACGCGACCCATGACGCGGAAGAGCGGGCGCGGGTGCGGAAAGAAGTCGCTCGGGTTCGGACGCAGGAGATGGACGATCGCAGCGGTGGTCTGCGCGCCTACGTAGAGCTGTTGTCCGATGCGCCCAACGATCCGGACGCGCATGCGGGGCTCGGCTTGTTGCTCCGGCACCGTGAGACGGCCGCTGGGGCCGCGCGTGCGCTCGAGCCCATCGCCGCGGCCGCGGCCGACCACGAGCGTCGGTTGGAGCTGCTCGACGTGGTGCTCGCACATACGGATGAGCCCGATCGGCAGGTCGAATTGGCGCTGCGAATGGCCGACGTCGCCGCCCGCGATTTGGGCGACTTGGAGCGCGCGTTTGAGTTCGCGTCTATCGCGATTCGGCTGCAGCCAACCAACGCGTTGGTACTGCACCGCATGCGTTCGTACGCAGAAGGCATGGAAGAGCTCGAGCGGCTGGCGATGCAGCTCGAAGACGCTGCGGAGACCGCTACACAGCCGAGCGAAGTGGCATGGCTCAGCCGTCTGGCGGGTGACCTCTGGAAGGGCCCGCTGAAGTCGGACGACCGCGCGATCGAGGCGTATCGGCGTGCGGCTGAGGCCCGCCCTGAAGACCCCGACGCCGCACACTTGCTCGAGAACTCCCTCCGTGAGGCCGACCGGTTGGACGAGCTTCGCGAAGCGCTCGGCGAGCGGGCGGAGCGTGTCATCGGGCGCGAGCAGTTGGACGTGTATTGCCGCCTGGCCAGCTTGGCGGAAGAGCAGGGCGAAGCGGAGATCGCGGTGGAGGCCTACACCAAGGCGCTGCGCGTGGATTCGCGTTCCGACCTGGCGCTGTCCGGCCTCCTGCGGCTGGCGAGCCGCGAAGATGCGGCCGAGTCGACGCGCCGCGCGTGCGCCGATGCGCTCTCGGACGCCGGCCGTGTGGGGCCGCTGCGGGAGTTCCTCGCGCTGAGCGCATCGCAGACCAGCGGGCACATGGCCGCGCGCTACTACACGCGCCTTGGCACGCTGGCGGCGGAGACGAACGACATCGCTGGGGCGGCGCACGCTTACCTGCTTGCGCTGGAGGCCGACCCGACCAGCCGAGAGGCGTTCGCGGGCGCAGCGCGCGTCGTCACGAGCGACGAAGACGTGTCGCGCTTGGTTCACAGCGTTGAGCAGTCGGTTGGGGCGTTGCGCGACCCTGCGGAGCAGTACGCCCGTCTGCTCACGGCCGGTCGGTTGCTCGCGGAGCGTGGGGCGTCTCACCGCGCCGCCGAGCGCTTGCTGCGAGATGCCGTGCTCGCCGATCCCGACGGCGTCGAGGCCGTCGATGCGCTCGAAGCCGTGTTGCTCGGCGATGGTCGCGTGGAAGACGCGCTAGCGGCGCTGGCCGAGTTTGCCGCGTTGGCGGAGTCGCAGGAGAGTGTTCATCGCCACCTGCGCCGACGGATCGAGGTCGCACGTGAAGCGCAGCTGCCGCCCTCGCGTATCGTGGGCATGCTGACCGACGCGGTCGCGCGAGGCGTGCTCGATGAGCGCACGTTGACCGCGCTCGTCACCATGACCGACGACATCACTTGGCGTGGCAGCGCGCAGGCGTTGCGCGGCCAGCTGCGCTCGACTTCGGCAGAGACCACGCAGTTGGTCGAAGCGGCGCTCGCCGACCTCTCGGCACCGCCGCGCCGGGACCCTGATTTTGCGATCTCGTACTGGCGTGAGCGCTTGGGTACGGACCCGCGTGCGTACACCAAGCTGGTCGCCGTCCTGGAGACCGCGCAGCGCTGGGACGACCTGGTGCAGACGTTGCTCAGCGGCGCAGACGGCGTGACCAGCACCCGCGCGGAGGACCTCCGCCGTGCTGCGATCGTTCAGCGTCAGCAGCTGCGCGACCCGTTGGCGTCGGCGAACACGTACCGCGATGTGTTGCGGCTGGACCCGGCCGACAGCGATTCACGCGCGGCGTTCGAAGCCCAGATGCTGGAGCTCGGGCGGTTGGACGCGGTCATCGATCTGCTGCGAGAGGAGCTCGCACGCGACGGTGAAGGCGCCGTCGCGCGTCACCTTCGTATCGCCGAACTCGCCCATGACGAAGGGACGGAGTCGGAACTGGCGATGGAGCACATCGAAGCGGCGCTCTCGCTCGACCCGACCGACCCTGAGGCGGTCGGCGCGTTGGTCGACCACCACCTTCGGGCGGGGCGACCCCAGGACGCGGAGCGTGCGCTGCGGGTTCGTCTGAACGGCAGCCTCGACGCCGAGCGCCGGACGCTGTTGCTCAGCCGCTTGGCGGACGTGCTCGAGCGCACCGGCCGTCCGGACCCAGCGCTGGATGTGCTGCGAGACGCGTTTGCCCTTCGTCCCGCGAATCGATCCGTACGCGAACGCTTGGTGAACCGACTCGCCGAGAAGGGCGCGTGGTCTGAATTGCAGTCCGTGCTCTACAACGCTGTGACGTCGATGCCGCAGGCTGAAGCCGGACCGCTCTGGCTCGAGCTGGTGGAGCTTGCGGCGACTCGGCTGGAGAACCCGGAGCTGACGCTTTCGCTCGCTCAGGAAGCGGCCGCGACTGGGGCGGCCTCCGATCGAATCGTCGCCGTACTCGCAGGGGCGCTGGACGACGAGCGTGACGCGCTTCGGACCATCGAGGCCATTCGCGCTGGCGTTGCGATGTCCGAAGAGGCGGACCGGCGCGATGACCTCGCTCGGCTGTACTACCTCCAGTCCCGCGCGTTCGCGCGCTCGGGTGACGACGCCCGCGCGCTGGAGTCGATGACCGCGTCGTTCGTGCTCGGCACTGGTTTCCTGCCTACGTTGGTCGCCATCGCGCGCCAGCACGCGTTGGCGGAGCGCTGGACGGACGCGCTGGACGTCCTCACACCAGCGCTGCAGCGCGCGCGAAACACGGAGATCTTCGACGACCGCGCCGAGTTCTTCGCGCTCAGCGGATTGGCAGAACACCGCATGGGTGACGTCGCAAACGCCCGCGTTCTCTACGCCGAAGCGTTGGAACACGACCCAGAATTCCCCGTGGCGCGCGATGGACTGCGCGCGCTCAGCTTGAGCCGCTAACGCCTAGAAGCGCATGCCCCAGGTGCCCCGGTACTTGAGCCACTGGTAGGTCTTCTCTGCTGTCGCGATTCCGCCTGCGACGATGGCGATTCCGGCCATCACAGGCAACCCGAGCGAGATGGCCGCTCCAGTGGTCGCGACAGTAATCGCTCCGAAACCGACAGCGTTCCAACCCTTCCGTCGCGCGTTTGACTTCACCAATTCTCGGCTGGACCCCATCGTGGTCTCCCATGTGCAAGGTATCGGCAGCGTAGGCACCCCGCCGCCGTCGATCAATGAACCTGAAGAGTATCCTGTCATGAACGCCCCGCATCCCAAGTACCTTCTCGCCCGCGCGTTGCCCAAGCGCCTGCTCACGCAAGTGGCCGGCGCGGCCTCCGGACTGCCGCTGCCGAAGCTGGCGCGCGAGCCCGTGTATCGCGCCTACGCGGCCGCTGTGGGCGCCAACCTGGAGGAGTGTGGCGCCCCGATCGCGTCCTTCCCGACGTTCAACGATTTTTTCGCGCGACCGCTGGTCGACGGGCTACGGCCGTGGTCCGACGCTCCGTTCAGCAGCCCGTCTGATGGTCGCCTCGCCGCCTGCGGCACGGTCAAGGACGGCCGGCTGATTCAGGCCAAAGGGATCGATTACGCCGTCGATGAACTGCTCGTCCAGTCGGGGGCGTCGGAGCGGTATGAGGGCGGCGTGTTCGCCACGGTCTACCTATCGCCCGCGGATTATCACCGCGTCCACGCCCCGTGCGACTTCGCGTTGGAGCGTATCCAGCACGTCGCGGGAGAGCTGTGGCCTGTGAACGGGCTGTCCGTCCCCTTCGTGGACGGCCTCTTCCGCCGCAATGAGCGTGTGATCTTCGAGGGGCGTACGCCGACTGGCCAGTTCGTCGCCGTGGTCATGGTGGGAGCGACCGTGGTTGGAAAGGTGCGCGCCTGCGTGGGCCCGGACGGGGCGACCGCCGAGGGGGCTGCCAGCTCCACCACGTTTGACACGCCATGGTCGCGCTCGGCCGGTGACGAGCTCGGTGCGTTCTTGCTCGGCTCGACCGCCGTGGTGCTGGTTTCACCGGGAGAGCAGCCGCTTGAACTGTGCGATTCGCCCGGCCAACCGGTTCGGTTGGGAGCCGCGCTGTGGCGCTGAAGGTTCGCCCAGAACCGCGCGCTGTTGTGCTCAAGCGCCCGAAAACCAACGAAGATTGGCGAACGGAGCGGGATCGACTACGATTCTCACACGTAAACACCCGCTTTTATACGCGATGACGCGTCCGCGCTTCGACAGCGATGGGGTCCACACCTTGGACGACCCGACTCCCGAACTGCCAGCGGCTATGCCCGGCATTGTGGAGCCCCACGCCATCCTGTCGGCGGTGGAGTGGCAAGATGGGTGGGTAGACCGGGCGACCAGCGAATACGTGGCCGTGAGCCCTCGCAGCAGCGAGAGCGACGAGTTTCTCGCCATCGATATTGCCGATCTGGACCCCGAGTGGGACGAGCGCAGGAAGCCCGAAGCCGCTGCTCCGCCTCCGGCCCCAGCCGCTGCATTCGAACGGATGCGTGGTGCACCGAAGTCTGGGGAGCGCCGCGTCGCCCAGCCGCCCGAGCGGGACGAGGCAGCGCATGCGGGGACTCACAACGGCGTCCAAAAGAACGGCGCCGCCGGACCTGCGGTGGTCCGTTCGACCGCGACACCGATTCCAAACACCCGCTCCGTAGGTCGAAATCCCGACGCGGGCGACGACCTGATGTCCGAGCTGCTCGCAAACGAGGAGGACGGCCCACGCCGCACGACCGAGCGCTGGTGGGCGGAGATCTTCGACGCCACGTCGCTGCGTTTGCTTCCCAACTCGTTCTATCGGCGCACCCTGCGTGAAGCCGACTTCTTGGAGCGGACGCTGCAGCCACCGGCCGGCGGACGCATCCTCGACCTCGCGTGCGGCTACGGTCGGCACGCCGTCGAACTGGCGGGACGAGGCTATCGCCTGGTGGGCGTCGACATCGGGCGCTTTAGGCTTGAGAAGGCGCTCGCCGAGGCCGACCGCCGCGGGCTCGACATTCACTTCCTGCTCGGTGATATGCGCGAGATCAGCATGGAGGCCGAGTTCGACGGCGCTTACTGCTGGAACACGTCGTTCGGCTACTTCGACGATGCGACCAACGTGCGGGTGCTGCGGTCGTTGGCGAACGCGCTCAAACCTGGCGCGCGGCTTGTGATCGAGCAGGTCAGCCGCGACCATGTACTCCGCGGCTGCCCGAGGCGGCTGTGGTGGGAGCGCGACGAGCTCGTTGTGATGGAGGACATCACGTTCTCGCATCGCGACAGTCGCCTGATGATGGAGCGCTCCATCGTCGACGGTCAGCAGCGTCCGTGGGAACAGCGCTTCGACATTCGCCTGTACGCGCCGCACGAACTCAAGGCCATGTGCGAACACGTGGGCCTCACGTTCGAGTCGCTCAGCGGCGACATCGCGCACCCAGGGTTGTACCTGGGGCCCGAGAATCGCAGCATCATCGTGAGTGCCCGCAAGCCCGAGTAGGAACTCGGAGCGGGCTGGGCATCACGCGACGTAGAAGATGGCACCGGACACGCCTAGGGGCGTCTACGGGGCCTCTTCCTCGACGGGCATCACAATGTCGTCACCCTCGATGAGCGTGGTGACGATCAGACCATCTTCTGTGGAGATGAATCCACGGGTCTGTTGGTCGTACGTTCCGTGCACGACGTAGCGCCGGCCCGGCGTCATCTGCGGCTCATAGACCGACGCGTCGTAACCGGTGACCAACAGCCGTTGGCGCGATCGCAGGTTGTCGACGAAGAGCATATGCGGACGCAGGCAGCCGGGGCGCACCTCGAACTCGTCCTGCTCCGTTCCCGGGTCGGCCAGTTCGGCAACCTCGCCCTCGATTCCACGTTCGCCTTCTTCGCAGGCGTAGATCGAGTGCAGGATTCCGGTGACTCGGGTGGGCATCCCGCGCATCTCGGCGCGCTTCAGCATGAGGCCGGACACCGAGTAGGAGCCGTCATCATACGTCGCGGGCACGTCGACGAGGTCGAGGTTGGGTACCGGGGGAAGCTGTACGTCCGCCGGCGGCAGGTTCGCGCGTGCGTCCTCACCTGCGTCCGCCTGAGCAGCCCAGGGGAGGGCGCTCGGGTCGCAGGCGGTGACGCACGTCACGAGCGCGAAGCCGACAGCGAGCCGTCTCACGAGCGGCGCTTCCCGGAGCGTCGACGAGGGCCCGACGCATCCACAGTCTCACCGCAAATCAGTTGGCCTTGAATCGCGTTCAACATGTCCTCCCAGAAGTCCTCGACCACGTCTACGCGACTGCTGGTCGCTTCGATAAGTACGCGTCCCACGTCCTCGGAGTCGAGGCCGGCGAGGAGGATGAGCTCTTCGCTGAGGGTGTCGACATCGGCGCCATGGTTGGCGCCCACGTTGACCGTGAGGGTCACGTAGGTGTTGTCGTTCTTGGGCGGCTTGGCCTGCTTTGCGGGCTTCTCCCGTCGAGCGGGCTTCTCTTCGCGCCGGGCGCGCGGTGCCTCGTCCGTCTTCTTGCTGCGGCTCCGGCGACCTTCGCGCTCAGGACGCGCTCCATCGCTATCCGAGTCGGCGTTGCGCGCTTCACGCTTGGGGCGCTCGGCGGGCTTACGCGCTTCACGCGGTGCGGAGTCGCCGTCCTCGTCGGGGGCAACCAGCAGACGCCAGCGACCAGGCTTCTTGTGGGACGGCTCGAAGCGCGCATCGTCCGACTCAAGCAGCGCGACCACGTCCTCTTCCGACACTTCGAGCTCTTGCGCCAAGCTGCGGGTGCCGCGCCAGCGACCACGCTGACGGGACGCCTTCGAGAGTGCGTCGGCGAGCACGTCGGCGGTGAGGTCTCCGGTGACCTCTGCGGCAGGCTTCTTGGGCGCACGCTTCGGCTTGGCCGGCTCGGCCTTCGCTTCCGGTGCTGCCTCGATTGCGGCTTCGGGCTCGGCCACGGCGGCGGGTGCAGCAGCGGCGGGTGCAGCGGCGGCGGGTGCAGCGGCGGCGGCCTCGTTGCGGATCCGACGGTTGCGGCGTCCTTCCCGGAGGGGTTTGGCGTCCGCGGCGGGGGCAGCTGGAGCGGCCACCGGTTGGGCGGTCTCCTCAGGGGCCTCTTCACGCGGGGCAGCAGCCTTGGCTGCGGCGGGCTTGCGCGAACGCGCGGGCTTGGGCGCCGGAGCGGCGGGCGCTTCTTCGACCACGACGTCGACGGCGTCGGCGACGGGCGCGGCGATGGCTTTGACCGGTGCTTCCTTCGCGGTATCGGCCGCAGCGGACACGATAGCGGTCGCGCCGCCTTGCTCGAAGTGCGCGATGAGCTTGGCGATCACGCGAGCGCCGTCGGGGCGGTCGTGCAGTCGCTTCGCCAGCGGCAGGTGTGCGGCGTAGTTCAGGTCGGCGCCGGCATCGAGGCCCTCGAGAACGTTGTCGAGGATCTCGTCCGCGACCACTGCGCGCAAACGCTCACGCGTGGGCAGCTCGGTCTCGTTGAACTCCAGGTGGTAGAACTTCTGGAGCTGGTGGAACACGCTGATGTCGGACGGGCACACGAGCGAGTACGCCACGCCTGCCTGTCCCGCGCGTCCTGTTCGGCCGGTGCGGTGAATGTAGACGTCCGGGGACTCGGGCATGTCGTAGTTGATGACAGCCGGCAGTCCGCTGATGTCGATGCCGCGTGCGGCGACGTCGGTCGCGACGAGGAACTGCACGGAGTCGTCACGCATGCGGCTCAGCGCCAGCTCGCGATCGGCCTGCGAGAGCTCACCGTTGAGCACGTCGACGGAGATGTCTTCGCGGGCGAGGGCGTCCGTGACGAGGAACGTGGCCGCGCGGGTGTTGGCGAACACGATCGCGCCGTTACGGGCGTCGGTCTGCACCAGGCGGCGGAGCGCCTCGAGTTTCTCGGAAGGCGCGACCTTGAAGTGCTCGTGCCGAACGCTCTTGGCACCGATCGCGTCGCTCGAAACATCGACGACGGTGGGGTCGGTGATGAAGTTCCGCGCGATTCCGGTGATGCTCGGGTTCATCGTCGCGCTGCAGATGAACGACTGGCGCTTCTTGGGGATTTGCGCGACGACGTCGAGCACATCCTTTTCGAAGCCCATCGAGAGCAATTCGTCGGCCTCGTCGAGCCCGAAGAAGCGGATGCCCGACGGGTCGAGCTTTCCGCGACGCATGAGGTCGAGCAGTCGGCCTGGGGTGGCGACCACGATTTGCGCGGTCTCCAATTCCTGGTGCTGCTTCTCGAACGACGTGCCACCGTAGATGGGCGTCGCGTGGATGCCGCGGAGCTTACCGAAGTGCGAGAACTCGCCGCAGACTTGCTTGGCGAGCTCTCGGGTCGGCGCGAGTACGAGTACCTCGACTGTGCCTGGATTCGCCTGCAGTTGTTGGATAATCGGCAGCACGAATGCCGCCGTTTTTCCGGTACCGGTTTGGGCTTGGATCAGGATATCCCCGCCGTTCAGGAAGGCGGGGATGCCTTCGGCCTGGACAGCTGTTGCGTTAACGTATCCGGCGGATTCGATCGCAGAGAGGAGATCGGGGTCGAGCCCGAGTTCGGTGAACGGAGTAGTGTTCGAGGTCATGTAGCCTGTTGTGGGAAGTGCGGCAGGCGCGATCGCGCGGTGCGCACTACAGATCGAAGTAGCCCTCGAATGTCGCGATGATGACGCTTCGAGGCGTCTGGAAGACGTTCTTCGCGCCGGCGAAGACGTAGTCCTCACGCGTGCATTCGGCGCCGTCCGTGACACAGATCACGGGAGCAACGCGGTTGGGGCCGGGGGGAAGGTCGATGGCGGCGTACGTGCCGAGCACGTTGCTGTCGATCAACGCGGGCGACGGAAGTCGGTTGTCCGGGTTACCGTTGAAGTACGAGAGGACCGAGTCCTGGTTGAAAGAGATACCCACGGTCGCGTGCACGACGGACCAGGGGTTGCGCTCGTCCGTTCCGCAGTCGCGGACAACGCCGGCGAGGGCGCCGTGCGATTCGGGGATACCGCCCGCGATGCCGACGGCCGGCGGGATGGTGGCCCACGCGCCCGCGCTCACGGCGGTCGCGTCGATGTGGATCATGTCGTCGTCGCGGACCATGTCACCGCGGGTGAACTGGCCGAACTCCCAGGTGTCGCGCCAGCGGGCCTCACGGCCGGACACCTTGACGGCGTAGCGCCAGTTGGTGGGCACGTTCTCCACGAAGTACAGCGAGGTGCCTTCGGGCTCGTCGAGCGCGGAGTCCTCGGGGTCCTCTACCGTGCGGACGGCGGAGTGGATCAGCGTGTTCGCGTCGGTGAGGCCGTTGGCGGCGACGCGGGCTTCGCACGCCGTGCGCATGTCGGCGTCTTCGACGGCGGTGCAGTAGCCGATGAAGCTGTTGCAGGCGTCGAGCGTGTCGACCGCCATCGGGGTTCCAGCGGCTTCCATGGCCGCCTCTGCGCCGTCGAGCATGTCTTGCAGATCGTCGCGGCCGTCGAAGTGCTCGTTGCAGCGGCACGGGTCGAGCTGGAAGCAGCCGATGTAGGCGTCTTCGTCGCCGTCGGCGAGCAGGTTGCACTCGGAGTTCGAGAGCCAGGGCAGCAGGGCCTCTTCGTCGAACACGGTGAGGCAGAGGTCTTCGGTGGTCGGGCCGGAGCCGAAGCGCTCAACGATACCCGTGAGGGTCACGTCGCGGTTTTCGCCAGCGGGCTCGAACAGGCCGTTGCCCGCGTAGCAATCGACGGTCGGCGCGGTGCCTTCTTCCTCGATCGGCGAGTCACCTTCGTCGTTGGAGACGTGGGCGGGCACGGTGGGCGGGATGACGCACACGCTGCGGACGCAGATCTGGTCGAAGCCGTTGACGGGCTCGCAGTCGGTGTCCTCTTCGCACTCCAGGTAGATCGCTTCGCTGTAGCCCGTGCCGCCGGTGTCTTCTTCGATGTCGGCGGTGGTGTCTTCAATGGTGGCGTCGTCGTCGGCGTCGTCGGTCGTGGTGTCCGCCGCGGTGTCGGCGGTCGTATCGGCCGTAACAGCGTCCGAGCCGGTATCCGTCGCACCGGTATCGGCTTGGCCGAATTGGTTACCGTCGTCTCCACCGCAAGCGGCAGTGAGGAGAATGCAAGACAGGAGGGCGCGGGACTGATTACGCATGACGCACGTTTTCGTTAGAAGTGTTTGAGTGAGCGCATGTTCCTTAGCCGGGGCCGGGTTTTCATTCAAGCGCATAAGGATTGGGCGGCTGTGGCGTGGGCGTCCGCCTACCGCGCGGACGGTCGAGATCTCGGCAGCGGATACTAAGGGCGGGTCGCGCTCGGGCGCGTGTGTATAAAGAAGTGCTTGTTGGCGGCTCGGCTTCACAGAGTTGAATTCAGATCACGATTGGGTGGCCTTTTCACTTGACCGGCGTTCGAACCGGAATGTATACAGCCGCTCCCTTCGCCACGGTGAAGGTCCCGAACAGGCGCTTAGCTCAGCGGGAGAGCACTTCCCTGACACGGAAGGGGTCAGCGGTTCAAATCCGCTAGCGCCTACTTAACCACCGGCCCTCGGGCTGGTTTCGGGCTTGCCCGAACTCACGGGTCAGTCCCGTGGATAGTCCACGCAGCGTCGCTGCTTTTCGAGAAGCGCCGCGCGCTCAGGAGTGTACGATATGCCCAAGATGAAGACGAAGCGCGCAGCCGCCAAGCGGTTCCGCGTCACCGGCACCGGAAAGCTCGTTCGTCGCTGCGCCAACAAGCGACACATCCTTACCAAGATGACGTCGAAGCGTAAGCGCCGCCTTCAGCACGCGCAGATCGTCGCGAAGTCGGACGAGAAGAATATCAGTTCCATGCTTCCGTATCGGAAGAAGATGTAGACCGGTTGTTGCGGGGTCCCTAAGTCGGTTCGTCCGCTCCCGCATCCACCCCCAGACCAAGGATAATTCCATGGCTCGAGTAAAACGCGGTTTCCGCGCCCGTCGTCGGCGCAAGAAAATTCTCAAGCTCGCGAAGGGCTACGTCGGCGCACGCGGTAGCTTGTTCCGGTCCGCCAAGAACTCCGTGTTCAAGGCTCTCTCTTACGCCTACCGCGACCGTCGCGTCCGTAAGCGCGACTTCCGTCGCCTCTGGATCGCCCGTATCAACGCTGGCGCTCGCGCCAACGGCGTAACCTACAGCCGGTTCATCAACGGCCTCAAGCGTGGCGGAATCGAGCTCGACCGTAAGGTCCTCGCCGACATCGCGCTGCACGAGCCGGCCAGCTTTACGGCTATCGTCGACGCGGCCCGCGCCAAGCTCTAAGCTAGCGCACCGTTTCGACTGAAGAGGCTTCCCCCGGGAAGCCTTTTCGCGTTTCGTGGCCCGCGCCCGCACGCACTGTCGCTCCCTTGACCCGCAAACCTTGTCTGGTAGGACCGCGCCCGTCCTCCCCCACCATTGAGAGACATGGAAGATCTTCAGCAACGACTGCTCGACCTCACCCGCAACGCCGAGTCCGCCTTCGCCGGCGCACAGGACGAGGACGCCCTCAATCAGGCCAAGGCCCAGTTTATTGGGCGCTCGGGCGAGATGGCGGAGTTCATGAAGAACATGCGGAACGTGGCGCCCGAAGACCGTCCCGCCTTTGGCCGTGCGGTGAACGAGGCGAAGGCGACCATCGCTGCGGCGTTGGAGGCGCGACAGGAATCACTGCAACGGGCGCTGCGCCAGGCCGACCTGGACGGCGAACGGGTCGATCTGACGCTGCCCGGGCGGGCGAGCGCGGCCGGCGCGGTGCACCCGCTCCGTCGTATCGAGCGGGAGATGGTCGAGGTGTTTCGGGACATGGGTTACGCCGTGGCACGTGGGCCCGAGGTGGAACACGACTTCCACAACTTCGAAGCGCTGAACTTCCCGGCGGATCACCCGGCGCGCGACATGCAGGACACGTTCTCTTTGGAGGACGGCCGAATTTTGCGCACGCACACGTCGCCGGTTCAGATTCGCACGATGCTGGCGAACGAGCCGCCGATTCGCATTTGCGCTCCTGGTGCGGTGTATCGTGCCGACGAGCTGGACATGACGCACAGCCCCGCGTTCCATCAGGTAGAAGGGTTGGTGGTCGATAAGGGCGTTACGATGGCGCACCTGAAGAACCACCTACAGGAGTTCGTTTCGCGTCTGTTCGGTAAGCGGTTGAACATTCGGTTGCGTCCGAGCTTCTTCCCCTTCACGGAGCCGAGCGTCGAGGTCGACGTGGAGTGCCCGTTCTGTGAGGACGGCTGCCGCGTTTGCAGTCGCACGCGTTTCATCGAGATTCTGGGCGCCGGCATGGTGGACCCGAACGTGTTTGAGTCCGTGGGCATCGACCCCACGGTGTACACGGGCTTTGCGTTCGGCATCGGCGTCGAGCGCGTCGCGATGCTGAAGTACGGCGTCGACGATATCCGTCATTTCTACGAAAACGACATGCGTTTCTTGGGCCAGTTCTCGTAACTGCCCTCGGCGGTGCTCGGCACCGCAAGCGAACGTCCGATGGTGCGGCGCTTTGGTGCGCACCGCTCAATTCCGAACCGAGACCCACACAAACTCATGCGCGTCAGCTGGAACTGGCTCCAGGATTTCATCGACCTCACTGGCCTCACGCCGCAACAGGTGGCGGACAAGCTCACCATGAGCGGCATGGAAGTGGAGGGCCTGCACGAGGTGGGCTCCGAGCTGAACGGTGTGGTTTTGGCCCGCGTCGTCTCGTGTGTGCCGCACCCCGGTGCGGACGCGTTGTCGCTCACGCAGGTGGACGTCGGCGGAGACGAGTTGGTGCAGGTGGTGTGTGGTGCCCCGAACGTTGCAGAGGGTGTGTTCGCACCGCTCGCGACGGTGGGCACGACGATGCCGAGCGCTCCGGGCGACGCGCCGTTCAAGATCAAGAAGGCGAAGATTCGCGGCGAGGCGAGCTTTGGCATGCTGTGCTCCTCCAAGGAGCTGCTGATCGCGGAAGATTCGGACGGCTTGTTGCTGTTCGACGCGCCGACGTTTGCGGCGGGCACTCCGATCGCTGAGGTGCTGGGACTGCAGGACTGGGTGATCGAGATCGGTCTGACGCCGAACCGTCCTGACGGCCTGAGTATTCGAGGCGTGGCGCGCGAGATCGCGGCGCTGTTTGAGCGACCGTGGAAGGAGCTCGCCGTGACCGGGCCTGCCGACAGCGGTAGCCCGCGCGCGGAAGACCGTGTGTCGGTGGAGATCGCGGACGCCGACGGCTGTCCGCGGTACGCTGCCGCCGTGATCGACGGGGTGGTGGTGGGACCGTCGCCGGATTGGCTTCAGCAGCGTCTGCTGGCGGTCGGTCAGCGTCCGGTGAACAACCTGGTCGATGTGACCAACTACATTCTGATGGAGCAGGGCCAGCCGCTGCATGCGTTCGACCTGGCGAAGGTTCAGGGGAGCGCGATCGTGGTGCGCCGTGCGGCCGCTGGAGAGTCGATCCGCGCCTTGGACGGCACGGAGCACGCGCTCGAGGCGAATGACCTCGTGATCGCGGACGCCAAGGCGCCGTCGGCGATCGCCGGTGTCATGGGCGGAGCGGACTCCGAGATCCGGGACGAGACGACGTCTATCCTGATCGAGTGCGCGAACTTTGAGCCGTCGACTGTCCGTCGCACCGCGCGGCGTTTGGGCATGCACACGGAGTCGTCGCACCGTTTCGAGCGCGGCGTGGACCGTGAGCGGATCGCGGAGGTACTTCGTCGTGCGGTGGATTTGGTGTTGGAGACCCAAGTTGCGCTCGGTGCTTCGTGCACTGTCGCGGCGGGCATTCTGGACGTGTATCCCACACCGTACGTGGCGCCGGTCGTAGTGATGGCGTCGGAGCTCCCGACGCGCCTGCTCGGTGTAGAGATCAACGCTGAGGCTTCGGTGGAGATCTTGAACCGCCTTGGAATCGTGTCGTCGGTGTCAGGCGATGAGATCACCGCGCGTATTCCGGCGTATCGCCCGGACCTGACCCGCCCGATCGACCTGGTGGAAGAGGTGGGGCGTGTGTTCGGCTATGAGAACATTCCGTCGACGCCGCTTCCGGGCGACGTGGGGCTGACGCACGTGCGCCGCGAGGATACGCCTCCGCGTACGCAGGAGAACCAGCCGGTTCGCACGACCGCGGAGATTTTGCGCGCGGACGGGCTTCGCAACGCGTTGACCGGACTGGGGGTGAGCGAAGCGGTGAACTGGAGCTTCGGTGATACGGAGCGCCAGGGTCTGTTCGCGGAGGGGCCGTATTTGCGGCTGCGCAATCCGCTCGGCGAAGAGCGTTCGGTAATGCGCAAGAGCCTGTGGCCTGGGCTGCTCGGCAATGTGGCGCACAACTTGGCGCACGGGGCCCCAGGCGTTGCGTTGTTCGAGCTCGGTCGCGTGTACCCGACGTTTGAGTCGGTGCCGGACGAGAACGTGGAGCCGCTTCGGCTGACCGGTGTCTTCGCTGGCACGGTCGATGACGATTGGTCCCGTCCGGCGCGGGCGTTGGATGGCCATGACGTGGTCGGGTTGTTGCAGCGGGCGCTGACGGCGACGGGCGTGAACGCGACTGTGGCGCGTGGTGATGCTCCCGCTTGGGCGCACCCGGGTGTTTCGGCGTCGGTTCAGATCGGCAAGAAGTCGGTGGGCTGGGTGGGGCGGCTGCACCCGGACGTGTTGGACACGTTCGGTGTTTCTGTCCCGGTGTTCGGTTTCGACGTGGCGATCGGCGATCTTTGGGCGAAGCCGGCGGGGGTGCCGCAGCACAAGACGATCGCGCGGACGCCCGCTGCGTG
The DNA here is from genome assembly GCA_965367675.1 of uncultured Myxococcales bacterium. Classification (GTDB taxonomy): domain Bacteria; phylum Myxococcota_A; class Bradymonadia; order REDH01; family REDH01; genus CBDUJZ01. The sequence goes on from CBDUJZ010000019.1 coordinate 33,515, forward strand.
GCGTGACGTAGCGTTGGTGATGGACGCGCAGATTCCCTACGGGGAGCTGTCGTCGTGCATCGACGGGTTCAAGCACGCGCACTTGGAGTCGGTGGCGTTGTTCGACGTTTACGCGGGCAAGGGGCTGGAGCCGGGCACTAAGAGCGTGGCGCTGCGAGTGGTGTATCGGGATCCGGCGGGAACGCTGACGGACGCCCAGGTGGACAAGCTGACGGCGAAGTTTCTTCGACATGTGGAGCGTGGCGTTGGTGCCACGTTGCGATCCTAGATCGGGGTTGCAGCCCCGTCGTCGTTCCGATATACGCGGAACGCTAACTGACTGTATCGCATAGGGAATTCAATGTCGGACGCAAACTTAGAGACGACTACAAAGGCAGATATCGCGGAAGCCGTCTATGAGCGGCTTGGCGGCTTCTCTAAGCGCGAGAGTTCGACGATCGTTGACGAGACGTTTGAGCTGCTCAAAGAGGCGCTCGGTCGTGGCGAGAAGGTCAAGATCAGCGGATTCGGCAACTTCGTGGTTCGCTACAAGAAGCCTCGGATCGGTCGGAACCCCCTGACGGGCGAAGAGATCACCATTTCGGCTCGGCATGTGGCGACGTTCAAGGCGTCGCCGGTGCTGAAGACCCAGGTGAACAACGGGATGACGAAGCGTTAACCTGTCCCTGACGTCGCGCGTCGCAGTTTCGTCGACCTGCCTTCTCAGGCGCGGCTACGTGTGGCAAGGTGGCGCCTTACCACTCAACGGCGGAGCGGATCTCGTGGCTACGAGTATCCCCGACAAGACTTACTTCAAGATCGGCGAAGCGGCTCAGCTCGTTGGCGTGGAGCCGCATACGATTCGCTATTGGGAGAAGGAATTCCGGGCGATTCGTCCTGCGAAGACCAAGTCCCGACAGCGGCTCTTTCGGCAGAAGGACGTCCAGCTTCTGCTGGTGATTCGCGACCTGCTGCACGAGAAGCGGTTCACGATCGATGGCGCGCGGCAGAAGCTCAAAGAGCTGTCTGAAGCGGGCATGACGACCGAGGCCATGCTCGATGCGATCGAAGCAGGGCGTCCGCTGGAGCGGAAGGTTCAGGACGAAGCCGAGCGGGCCGACGAGCTCGCCAGCGAGTTGGAGCGCCTGCGCGCGACGGTCGCAGCACAGGCGGAGCGGATCTCGTCGCTGCAGTCCGCGAACGTGGACGATATGAACGCCAAGCTCCTGCAGTCGGAGGCAACCGAGACGGCCTTGCGCGACACCGTGCACGCGCTGCGGGGTGAGATCGAACGGCTTCGCACGCGCATTCGCGATGTGGAGCACAACGCCGAAGAGCTCCGCATGTCCGCCGATACGGAAGCGGATGGCCTCGATGAGCTCCGCGATGAGATGACCCGACGGTGGCAGGCGGCGCTGGCGACGGTCCGGGCCCGTCCGTCTCGCGACGTTTGATGCGGGCGTTCGCGCCGGCGTTCCTTCTTTCGCTGGGGCTCGGCGCGACCGCGTGTGATCTCGGGCTGCCCGAGGACCCCAACGACGCGGGTCTTCCGGATGGTGCTTCGCTTGACGAGGTGTTGGCCGGCGAGAGTTGCAACGACTTGGTCGCCGTGGACTTCGCGTGTGGTGGTAGCCCCGTCGGCGACTGGGAGATCGTGCACTCTTGCGCGGGCACCGCGACGTGGGACCCGTTGAATGGGACTTGTCCGCAGCTCACGACGTCGGGCTCCGGAACGGCGTCCGGCGGACTGACGATTCGGGCGGACGGTTCGTATTCGCTCAACCTGACCGAGCGCGAGACCGACCTGTCGTTCGAGTTCCCGCTTTCGTGCTTCGGTGGTGCGACGGAGCCGTGCAACGGCGCGAACTTCCAGGGCGTGTGCGAGATCGACGGCGCGTTTTGCGGTTGCGACGTTTCGCTGCTTCGCGGCGCGATCTCTGAAGAGGGCGCGTGGGTCGGGTTTGGTGGCGACTTGATGTTTCAGTCGCTGCTCGAGAGCACGCAGTTGTCGTTCTGCCGCGTGGGCTCCGACATTCTGCGCCTGGTTCGGTTCGCTCCTGACGGCAGCGGCGAGCTGTCGTGGGCGTTTGTGCTCAAGCGCATCGGCTAGACGAGCGGTCTAGAACTCGGCGCGGAGCCAGAGGTTTGAGCCCGAAGTGCCCATGGCGAGGCTCGCGTCGTCGTCGCCGCCGAGGTGGTCGACGATGAGCAGCGTGACGCCTGTGGCGAGGATGGCGCCGCCGGCGATCATGAACACGTTGGCCATGGTTTGCTGGCTGCGGCCCTTGTCCTGCAGTGCGCTGAGGCGCTCGCGGGAGTGGGGCTCGGCCTGGATCTCTTGCTGGGTCTCGTCGGCACCGAAGCCGAGCAGGACGCCACCCACGAGGAGGGCACCGCCACCGCCGGCGGTGTACGCGCCGATTCTCCCGAGCTGTCCCATACGCTCACGCTCGGGCTCTTCGAACGTGTAGGTGGGGAGGGGCGTGGTGGGGATTTCGGCTTGGACCGGCTCGGGGATGGTGACGACCGGGCCGGGGTCGATCCAGTCGGGGGTGACCTTGAGGGCGTCGTGGCAGGGCGCCATCAGGTACGGAAAGTCGGTGACGGTGGGCAGGAAGGCTTCGGTCTCGGTGGCCAGGATTCCGACGCGGGTGTCGATGGTCTGGTACCGGACGTTGATTTCGTTGCCGTCGTTGTAGGCGTTGACGACGAGGACGTAGTCGTAGGCCGAGTCGAACATGCGGTCGACGTAGCACGAGGCGTTGGAGGCGCAGTTCTCGATGCTGGTGCCGGTCTGCGGGGGCAGTTGGTACCAGCGGGTGACGGCGAATCCGCCGAAGTCCTGGACGATGTAGGCGGTCTCTTCCGCGATGTCCTCGAACGCGGTGGGATCGAGGCCGTAGTTTTCGCCGAGCGCGACGACGAGCTCGTAGTCTTGGGCGACGACGTCGGTGGCAGCCGTGGCTGCGAAGAGCGCGAGGGCGACGGCGATACGGCGTGCTGAGAACATGCGTGCTGTGATCATCCGTGCATTCTGGGCTTGGTGGTTTGTTTGCCGTCTTTGAGGACGCCCAGAACGCGGGCGGCCTCGGCGGCCCCGAACGAGGAGCGAACGTAGGGGCCGGAGAGGGTGAGCGTGAATCCTAGCGCGTCGCCGACTTCGCGAAAGTGTTCGAAGCGCTCGAGCGTGGAGAAGCGGAGCACGTCGAGGCGGTCGCCCATGGGCTGCATGTATTGGCCGATGGTGATGATATCGACGTCGTGCGCGCGCATGTCTCGGAGTGTGGCTTCGACCTCTTCGTCGGTCTCTCCGAGCCCGAGCATGATGCCGGACTTGGTGAGGACGTCGGGGCGTCGCTGCTTGAAGGCTTTGAGGACATCGAGGCTGCGCTGGTACTTGGCCTGGGGGCGCACGGCGCGTTGCAGGCGCTCGACGGTCTCGACGTTGTGGTTGAAGATTTGGAGGTCGGCGGTGGCGATGGTGTCGAGCGCGTCGGGGCAGGCCTTGAGGTCGGAGGCGAGGATCTCGACGGTCGTCTCGGGGCTCGCGACGCGGATGGCTTGCACGCATTCGGTGAAGTGCGCGGCGCCGCCGTCCTTGAGGTCGTCGCGTGCGACGGCGGTGATCACGACGTGGCTGAGGCCGATCTCTTGGGCCGCTGCGGCGAGGCGCTGGGGCTCGGTGGGGTCTGGCGCCATTGGCTTCCCGGTCGGGATCGCGCAGAATCCACATCGACGGGTGCAAAGGTCACCAAGGATGATGAACGTTGCCTCTCGTCGCTCAAAGCACTCGCTCATGTTCGGGCATTTGGCATCCTCACATACGGACCGCACCTTGTGGGAGCGCAGCACGGCCTTGATGGCGCGGAGCTCGCTCGAATGGACGAGCTTCTTGCGTGGCCACGGCGGACGCGTGGGCGGGGCGTGCTTTATCGGCGAAGTCGTCATGGTCTCACGGCGGATGCGGGCTGCCATCCAGCTAGCACAGGCCATTGTGTGTGTCATCGCGATCGGGGTGCCGTCGCATGCGGCGGCGGCGTCGCTCGACGTGGGTGCGCGATCGGCGCTGCAGATGTTTGGCACCACGCTCGGGTTCGAGGTGCGGGTGTGGGGGACGCTGCGGGACGAGCTGGGGCGCGCGGTGCCGTATCGGCGCGTGCAGCTGACCGGGCGGAGCGCCACGGACGCGTTTGAGACCGAGGTGATGAGCGACGCGTCGGGTGCGTTTCGGCATGACCGCGTGGTCCCCGAGGGCGCGTGGGAGATTCGCGCGCGGTTCGCCGGCGACTTTTACCTGGATGGGTCGGACGGGGTGGTCGACGTGAGCGTGGTGCGCGTTCCGGCGCGACTGGAAGTGCTGGTTCCCGCGGTGATCGGCGTGGACGTGTCGTCGTTCGAAGTGCGCGCGATGTTGACGGTCGCTGGGGCGCCGGTTCCGGGTGCGCCGATGGAGGCGATCGCGGGGTGCGGCGTTCCGCCGGTGCTTCGCGCGACCGACGGTGGTGGACGGAGCGTGGGCGCGGTGGCGGTGCGAGACCAGGAAGGCGGCGAGTGTCGCGTGCAGGTGCGGGCGCTCGGCGAGGGGCGCTTCGCGGACGTGACGCACGCGGTCGCGGTGCGTCGAATCGCCTCGCCGGTGATCGGGCTCGAGGCGCGGTACGCTCGCCCGGGGCCGTTCGCGGACGGGGCGTGGGAGATTCGCGTGGATGCTCGCGACGCCAGCGGCCCGATCGTGGGCGCGCAGCTGGAGCTGTTCTCGGAGGGCGTGAGCTTTGGCGCGGCGCGGTCTGACGACGCGGGTGAGGCGCGGTTCGGATTTTCGGAGCTGGCGCTGGCCGATGGCGCGGCGCTGTCGGTGACGTTGTTCGGTGACGCGGGCGCGCTGCGATTGGACTCCGAGCCGCTGGTGCTGCGCCGTCCGCCGTCTGCGTCACGGGTGTTCGGCTGGGTGAGCGCTGCTGCGGTGGGGTTGTTGGTGTTGGCGCTCGGCTGGGCGGTGTCGCGTGAGGTTCGCGGGAAGCGGCCGGTGACGCGGGTTCGGGAGAGGGCGCCGGTGTCGGACCGCGCGGTGGCTGTGGCGGCGTTGGGTCCGGGGTGGTGGGTTGCGGTTTGTGACGCGGACTCGGGCTCGGCGATCGCGTCGGCGGAGGTGTTGTGGGACGGGGCCGTTGTTGGGCTGGACGCGTCGGGTCGGCTGTTGCTGGGCGAGGCGGAGGCGGCGGAGTTGGAGGTGCGGGCGGCGGGGTATGTTCCGGCGCGCGTGTCGTTGCGGCGCCCGCGGGTGGGGCGCGAGACGGTGGTGCGTTTGCGTTCGATTCGGGCGGAGGTTCGGGACGTGCTGCGGAGTGTCGTGGCGGAGTTGGAAGGGGGCACGGAGGTGGGTTGGTGGGGCGTCCGTACGATCGAAGATGTACGGCGCACGGTGGGTGGGGGTCTGGTCATGCTCCGGCGTGCGCCTCAGCGCGCCAGGCTGCAGCGTCAGGAGCTGGGCCGGCTGCTGGCGCTCTCACCCCGCCAACGCGTCGACGCTTTCGAAGCGCTGACCTTACTGGTCGACGCCGTCTACTTTGGCGGCCGCGGCACAGACGACGCCGTGATCGAGTTGGCTCGAGCCTTGGCCGAGGAGGCGCTTCCGGCTGGACACGTTCGGGGCGCGCCAGGCGTGAATTCGTCTGACGACAGCACCGCTCCGGGTGTCTTGTGAGCCTAAACTCGGACATCCTAGTGAGCAGAGCCGCGGGTTTGCGCCGTGCCTTCGCAGCCGCCTTCGCCGTGCTTGGCCTTGTGCTGGGCGCGCCAGCGTTTGCGGAGGCCGTCCCGCCACTCACGGGTACGATGGGCGATCTCGGTGTCGCCGGTGCGGAGTTCGAGAGCGAACACGCGCTTGCCGCGTATCGGCTGTCGGAGGCCTCTTGGAACGGTTTGTCGTCGTTTGGCGTGCTGCTGGACCACTTCGGCGTGACCGTCACGGAGTCGAGCGCCCTCGATCTGGGCACAGCAGACTTGGACGTGCTCGTGCTCGTGCATCCGACCGCCGAAGTGAACGCCGGCGCGGTCACCGCGTGGGTGCGCGATGGTGGCAGTCTTTGGGTGGCCGACGACTTTGGCGCCGCGCCGGGTCTGCTCAGCGCCTTTGGATTGCAGCGCGTCCCGCCCCAGGCGCATATGGAGAACCTGAATGCGAACCCGGCGCTACCGATGCTGGGCCGCGTAGGCACTCACGACCTATCGCGGGACGTGCACCGCTTGGTCCTCAATCATGCGTCGGCGCTGCAGGGGCCGGGGCTCCCCGTGTTCGCGTTCGAGGGCGGCGCCGGCGCGGTCTACGATATGTCGCTGGGCTCCGGTGCCGCCGTGTTCGTCTCCGACGCGAGCGTGCTCACAAACCTGATGCTGCCGATCCGCGGCAACGCGCGGTTCGCCGCCAACGTGCTTGAGCGGCTTTGCCCGGCCAACGGTTGTCGGGTGGTGCTGATGACCGGAGACGTTCGCATCGACGGACCCGACGCGCGGGCCCCCTCGGAGGACGAGGGGCGGGTGCCCGCGTTGATGGAGCGGCTTCGTGAGGCCATCGAGCGTCTGCGCGACTCGGACATCCACCCCCGCGCCTTGCGTGCGGCGTCGGTGTTGCTGTTGCTCGGCACGCTGTTCTTCGCTGGCACGGTGTTCCCCGGCCGCGCCCCCCGCCGATTGCTGCAGCGAATTGGCTTGCGCGCGACCGCCCCGCTGAACGAGTTCGAGTTCAACCTGCAGCGCTTCCTTGGCCGCCGACGTCAACCGAGCTTCGCGATTCCAGCTGCGCTCCTCAAAGAACGCTTCGAGCGTGTTTTTTATCCGGCGATTGGACTGAAGGTTCCACCCGCAGATGCTACGACTGCGTTCTTCGCCTCGGCGACGAAGCGCTACGTGGCCCGTCACGAGCCAGACGCCTCACCCCGACGGGTTCGACGTATCCAGGCCACGCTCGCGGGGCTCGGGAAGCTGTCCGAACGGAAGGTCATGGCGGTCGGCCGAGTTCCTTGGCTGGAGTCCAAGGAGTTGCTTCGTTGGCATCAAGACGTGACCACAATTCTAGAAACTATGGGTCTCAATGAGCGATTCCTTTCCGACATCCAACGCCCCGCCTAACGCGCCCTCGGCGCCGGGCACTGCCGCTGGCGGTGTGCTCGACGCCAAGATCCCCGACGACGTGCTGGCCGACGCGATGCGCGACATTGACGCGTTCATCGCCGAACTGTCACGGGTGTATCAAGGGCCGCGGGAGGTCATCGAGGCATTGGTGATCGCGCTGATCAGCCGCGGACACGTGTTGGTCGAAGGCGTTCCGGGCGTCGCAAAAACGACGCTCGTTCGGGCCTTCGCGCGGGCGCTGGAGACGTCGTTTAAACGTATCCAGTTCACGCCGGACCTGATGCCGGGCGACATCACCGGCGTGTTCGTATTGGACATGCGGACGAACGAGTTCACGCTGCGGCCTGGGCCGATCTTCGCGCAGGTCGTTCTCGGCGACGAGATCAACCGAGCGCCGGCCAAAACACAGGCCGCGATGCTCGAGGCGATGGCGGAGCGTCAGGTGACCATCGAAGGCCAGACGTTTGCGCTTCCGGAGCCGTTCGTTGTGCTCGCGACCCAGAACCCGGTCGAGCAAGAGGGCGTGTACCCGCTGCCCGAGGCGCAGCTGGACCGGTTCATGCTCAAGGTTCAGATGGGCTATCCGGAGGCGGCCGACGAAGTGTCGATGCTCCGCGCTCACGGAACGCAGTCTCCTGCGGTGCGGCCGCTGTTGAGCCCCGAGCGTATTGTGCAGTTGTCGCGGATCGCGGAGCACGTGTTGGTCGACGAGGCCATCCGCGCGTACATCGTGGCGTTGGCCCGTTGGACACGCGCGCACGCGGCGGTGCTGGTCGGCGCGTCGCCCCGGGCGTCGCTTGCGCTGCTGCGGGCGTCGCGAACACACGCGCTCATGCGGGGGCGCGACTTCGTGAGCGTCGACGACGTGCGGGCGCTCGTGGGCCCGGTGTTCGCGCACCGCCTGCTGGTCAGTCCCCACGCGCAACTTGAGGGAACCGACGGCGCGGCGCTGTCCAGGGCCGCCGTCCGCAGCGTACCGTACGACCCTGCGTGACCCCTTTTCTCACCGACAGAGGGCGCTGGTTGCTGCTCACCACCGGCATGACGCTGGTGTTTGGAACGCTGCGTCAGTCGCTTCCGTTGGTGCTGCTCGCCGAGACGCTGCTCGCGGTGATGGGCGTCGCCTATTTGCTGGCGATCGTCCGGTTGTGGTCTCTTGAATCGGGCGGGCTGAGCCTGGAACTCGAAGCCACCGGGCAGGCGCGTGAAGGGGGCACCGGTGTGCTGACGCTGCGGCTCGTGAATGGGTCACGCCTGGGGTTCGCGCGGGTGTTTCTGCGGCTGAGCATGGGGTCTGGGCTGCGCGGTGTAGCGGTGACACGGGTGGCGTACATGCACGCGGGGACTGCGGCGACGCTGGAGTACGAGATCGGCTGTGCACGCGTTGGGCGTTGGGTCATCCACGGTGCGCACGCGTCGGTTGAGGACTTTTGCGGCCTGACCCGCGTGGCCACGTTCTTGCCGGTGCACCACCCCGTGCGCGTATGGCCGCGCCAACGCGGAGTGGGCGCCCAGCTGCCCGCACCACGTCGCGCGCCGCGGCTTCCGGCGGGCGCCCATCGGGCCTCGCGGGCGGGCCATGGGTTCGAACTCCGCGAGCTCCGCGATTACGTTCCCGGGGACCCGCTCCGGCGCGTCGATTGGAAGGCGACCGCCCGCCGCCGCGTGCTCACCGTCCGTGAGTTCGAGGATGAGGTGGTGCTGAACCTGGTCGTCATCACCGACATGTCGAGCACCATGCGGGGCGGCACCGACGGCGCCAAGCTCAACCACGCGTTGTCGATCGCGAACGACCTGTGCCTGTCGATGGCCCGAACGTCAGACCGGGTCGGCCTCGTCTCGTTCGACGACACCATCTTCGCCGCGCTGCCGCTGGGCCGGGGCGCCGCACACTACGCGCGCGCCGGCCGACACCTGCTGGCGCTCGCGAATGTGGTGCACGAGGGGCTCACCGAGGCGTCTGAGCATGACGTGGCCGAAGCGGTGGCGGACTACTTGTTGCTGCATGATCGGCTGAACTTCCGGCGCGCGCCGGTGACGTCCAAAGACGGGGCGTTTGCGCCGACCGCTGAGGTGTTCGACCTGGAGCGCATGCGCCATTGGGCGCTTGAGCGCGTGACAGAAGAGGGCACCGCCGAGGAGGCAGAGCTCGAGGCGTCGGGCATCTCCATCCGCTCCGCTTCGGCGCTGCGCCGGTTCGCTCGGCTCCGCGGCGTCGAGCTGCCATACCGGGTGGAGTCACGGCTCGGAAAGAAGGCGTTCGGGCTGGCGGCCGCGCTCGATAACGCTCGCGCGTCGTTGCGCCGCGGCGGCGTGGTGGTCGCGGTCACCGACTTGGGCGGCATGATCGACCTGGAGCCGGTCGTGCGGGCGGTGCGCAGCCTTGCGGCTCGCCGCGTGCGGGTGGTGATCGCTGTCCCGTTCACGCCGGACTACACGACGGCGCCCGAAGACACGCTCGGAGCGGCCGTGTTTGACCTGTTCGCGCACCAAGAGCGCGGGGACCGAAAGGCGGCGTCCGAGCTGTTGCGGAAGGCCGGAGCGACGCTGGTACACGTGGGGCCGGACATGACGGCGGAGGACGTCGCAGCGCGCGCGATCGCGCTCAGCCAGTCGCGCCGATCTTGATGTCCGCCACGCCGTTCACGAATCCGCGGAAGTATTCCCAGCCGCTGGAGAGGCTGTAGCCGAGGGAGACGACCATGAGCGCGAATCCAAGCTCGTGGAAGCGTACGTCGAGCGTGAACGCCAAGTAGTCGAGCGTGTAGCGGTGGTGGATGAGCAGGCAGGACAGGCCGACGAACTGGAACCCGACCTTCCATTTGCCGCCCCATCCGGCGGCGATCACGATGCCTTCGCCGGCGGCCAGCGCGCGGAGTCCGGTGATGGCCATCTCGCGGCCGAGCATCACGATGACGAACCACGCGGGCAATCGGCCGAGCGGGAGCAGGGTGACCAGAACGGCCATGATGAGCAGCTTGTCGGCCAGCGGGTCGAGGAACTTGCCGGTGAGCGAGACCAAGCCCCGCTTGCGCGCGATGTAGCCGTCGAGCCAGTCGGTGAAGCCCGCGAGTCCGAACAACACGACCGCGAGAACGCCGTGAATCGGGTTCCCGGTCGCGGCGAGCCAACACACGATGGGGATCGCGAAGATCCGGCCCATGGTGAGAATGTTCGGGAGGTTCCAGATGTCCTCGCGAATCGTCGAACGGCGGTCTGTCATAGGGGCCTAGTCGAGCTCTTCAAGGTACTCGAGGTAGTACTGGTAGACGCGCTCGATGTATCGCCGCGTGGCCTCGTACGGGATGCCGTTGTATCGTGACACCATTCCGGAGCCAGCGTTGTAGGCCGCGAGCACCAGGTTGAGGTCGCCGTTGTATCGGTCGCTGAGTACGCTGAGAAATTGGGTGCCGGCGAGGATGTTCTCGCGCGGGTCGAACGGGTCGCCGCAGTTGAGGCTCTCGGCGGTCGCCGGCATCAGCTGCATGAGGCCCTGGGCGCCCGCATGGCTGATGGCGTGGGGATCGAACGCCGACTCGACGCGAATCACCGCTTTGATGAACTCGGCCGGGACGTTGTACGCCAGCGCTGCTTCTTCGATGATGCTGTCGAAGGCGTTGGGGTCGCGGTCGGGGTTCGGATTGGGCCGCGTCGGCGGATCCGGGATGACCCGCTCACGGTTGGAGCGCGGGGCCGGGGTGCCGTACACCTCGGTCGGGTCTCCGCCCTGTGGTTCCGTGGTGAACATGACCGTGCCGTCTTCCAGCACATATCGATAGATCTCCGCGGACGCGCTCGCGGAGACGAGCGTGAGGGCGGCGAAGAGAACGAGCTGATTACAAAAACGAGACATCGCCGAAACGCTAGCGCGGATCGGCGACGACTCCAAGTATGCGCTGTTGCGCGATGCGCTTTAGCGGGTGCAGAACCCGGCTTCGCACGTCAGCGTCGCGCACTCGCTGTCCTCCCAGCATGGCAGGCGGCACAGGCCGTCGACGCAGTCCGAGATTCCGGGGCAGTGGTCCGAGACCAAGCACTCCGGGCCAGGGCGGATGTCCGGGCGGCACACGCCGTGGTCGCACATCTCCTGGTTCCCGCAGTCGTCGTGCTCTTCGCAGCGGGTGGAACACGCGGCGTTGATGCACACGCCTGACCCGTCGCATTCGGCGTTGTACACGCACTCCATCGCGGGGTTCGGGTCGTCGACGCACAGCCCGCTGGCGCACACCTGCTGGTCGGGGCATTCGCTGTCGGCGGCGCACTCAAAGGCGCAGAAGCCGTCCTCGCACGATTTGCCGAAGCCGCAGTCCACGTCCGCGATGCAGAAGTAGGGCGTGACGCTGCAGACGCCTCGGATGCACGCCTCGCAGGGCTCGCAGTCGGAGCTAGAGGCGCACAGGATCGAGTCCTGCTCGGGGCTCGGGTCCAGGCATCGGCCCTCAACGCAGGCCAGGCCGTCGCCGCAATCGGCGTCCGCGCTGCAGAACGCTTGGCACTGGCCGCGCTGGCAGTACGTGCCGGTCGAGCACTCCGAGTCTTCCGAGCAGATGACGTCGGCGATGCAGACGCCGTCTTCGCAGCGCGCGTTGTCGTCGCATTGGTCGCTTGTCACACAGGCGCGGATGGGCTCCGAGCACTGTCCGCTCAGGCACACCAGGGCGCCGGCGCATTCGGCGTTGCGCGTGCATCGGTCGCCCGCGTCGCCGGGCTCGGCCGTTCCAACCGTGCCGCCGGCATCAGAGCCCGCATCAGAGCCCGCATCAGAGCCCGCGGTTCCGCCCGCGTCAGATCCTGTCCCCGCATCAGAGCCCGCGGTACCGCCCGCGTCGATCCCGTCGGTTCCGCCCGCGTCTGAGCCGGTGCCAGCGCCCGCGTCTGAGTCCGTGGTGCCACCCGCGTCGTCCGTTCCAGTGGTTCCACCAACGTCTGAGCCCGTGGTGCCGCCGGCGTCGTCCGTTCCAGTGGTTCCACCAGCGTCAGAACCCGCTGTGCCGCCGGTGTCCGAGCCTGTGGTTCCGCCTGCGTCGGAGGCCGAGTCGTCGGCGTCGCTTCCACCTGCGTCTGGACCGTCGGAGGCGTCGGAGCCACCCGCGTCCGCCTCGGAGGACGGGTCGGGGACGCGAATCGGGTCTACCGGCTCCGGCTCATCCTCCACGCACACGCCGCGCCAGCAGAATGCGGCACAATCGTCGTCGGTGGAGCAGCGGTCGGCGCAGTAGCCGTCCAGCCCGCAGAAGGTGTCCGGGCCGCACTCATCGTCCGACAGACAGCGGCTCTCGCAGAGCCCATCTTCTCCACAAACCCCACTCTCACAGTCCACGTCCGCATCGCACCGGTTGCTCACCGCGCACACGCCAGCGTCGCAGACGAGGTCGCCCGCGCAGTCGACGTCGTCGGCGCAAGCGGAAACGCACGTACCCGTGGTGTCGCAGATCTCGCCGTCGAAGCACGCCCCATCGTTGTTGCAGAGTCGCGGGTCCACGCAGACGCCGTCCTCGCAGGTCCCGGTCTCGCAGCTCGCGTCGCTCCCGCATGACTCGGGGATCGCGGTGCCGGTCTCTGGGAAGCAGTAGCCGTCGACGGTGCAGGCTTCGCCGGTGGGGCAGTCCGCGTCGTCGTCGCAGCCCACAGAACACCGCCCGCGGATGCACGCTGCGGTGTCATCACATTCGGCGTCGGTGCCACACAATCCCGCGCTCACGTCGGGCGGCGGGGCGGGGGTGTTGTTGTTGCTGCTCAGGTCGGAGCAGCCGTTACAGGCTTGGGCGAACAGCAGACAGAGCGCTGCGGCAAGCAACGCTCCAGCTGGTCGCAGCGGAGTGGGTGAGGGATTCATGCGGTCTCCGTGGCAACACGGTGTGGGTAAATGAGGGCAGCAGTTCTGACGCGGCGATCCGGCGGCTATTCAGCGGCCTTTGCATCCACGCTCGATCTTCTCGCCGATGCGCTGCCGGACGGGTGGCCATCGCGCCGAGGGATCGGGGGCGCCGTGTAGGTCGCTGTCGGACGCCGGATTTGTGCACTTCGGCCCACATTTGTGGCGTCGTCGATTTCGCGGGTCTGTTGCGGTATGAGGTCGTCACCCCGAGCCCCGCGCGATGATGCTGAACGACATCCTGGTCTTTTCTGGCCGATCTCACCCCCAGCTCGCGCGCAGTATTTGCAGCGAACTGGGAGTCCCTCTCGCGAGCTCTGAAGTCATCAAGTTCTCCAACGAGAACCTGATGGTGCAGATCCATGAGAACGTGCGCGAGGCGGACGTTTTCGTGGTGCAAACGAGCTGCGCACCTGTGAACGAGTACCTCGTCGAGTTGCTCATCTACATCGACGCGCTCAAGCGCGCGTCGGCCCGCCGAGTCACGGCGGTGATCCCGTATTTCTTCTACGCGCGCTCCGACAAGAAGGACCGGCCACGCATCTCGATCACGGCCCGCCTCGTCGCGGACCTGCTCGAAGCGGCGGGCTGCGATCGTGTGCTCACGATGGACCTGCACGCGCCGCAGATCATGGGCTTCTTCAAGATCCCGTGCGACCAACTCCAAGGGTTCCCGATCATCGCGGACCACATCATCGGCTCAGAAGATCTGACCGACGCCGTCATCGTCGCGACCGACGCGGGCGCCGCCAAAGAAGCGGGTCGGTACGCCGCTGCCCTCAACCTCGGCTTGGCGATCGTGGACAAGCGTCGCGACGGCGATGACGAGCGGGCACGCGCCGAGCATCTGATCGGCGACGTCGAAGGACGCACGGCCATTATCTTGGACGACGAGATCGCGAGCGGCACCACGTTGATCGAGGCCGCGGAGTTTGTGCGCCGGAAGGGCGCTCGACGGATCTTCGCCGGAGCGACCCATGGCGTGCTGACCGGCCGCGCGCCCGAAGCGCTCCAGAGCTCGGTCCTCGAGCGCGTCTTGGTGACGGACACGATGCCGCTGCCGACGGCGAAGCACGTGCCGAAGATCGAGACGTTGACGGTCGCGCCGCTGTTCGCGCAGGCCATCGCGCGCATTCACGACGGCCGCTCGCTCAGTGAGCTGTTCGCCGGCAAAGGCTCGCGCCGCTAGGTAAAGGCTCGCGCGGCAAGCGGGAGCCTGTCCGTGTAGCGGCGGAGCTCCGGAACCGCGCTTCGCTTAGAAGTGCGCGTCCGTGCGACGTCCGGGCGGTCCGCCGAACCCTTGGAAGATGTTGCCGTTCCAGCGGTAGCTGAGGCGGAGCATCGTCAGGTTCTCGGTCAGCTTCTCGCGGCCCACGTTGGGGTTGTTGGGGGCGCCTTGCACGTACACCCGCTGGAACTGCAGGCCGAGCCAGAACGCTCCGCCGTCGTTGGGGTTGTCGAGGTAGAGGCCGGTACCGGCGCCGATGCGCCACCCGAGGGCGTTGTACGCGATGTCGGGTCGCTCGCCGATGGGCTCGATGCGGTTGAACTCGACGCCGAGCCCGCCGAGCACGTAGGTGTTGGCGAGCAGGTGCGTCATTTTGCTCCCGCCGATGATCGTGAGGAACAGCGGGTGGAACAGGATGCTGCCGGTGAGCCCTTGCCGGGTGAAGTGGACGTCTGTGCCGTCGGCGAGGGCAGGGTTGTAGCGTGCGCGGACGTACTGCCCCTGCAGGTCGACGACCTGGCTGACGGAGGACCAGTTGAGGAACGCGCCGTAGGCGACGGTGTGGTCGACGCCTTCGAGCATGTCTCCCCGCAGGGCCCCGAGTCCGACGAGCCCGCCGCCCCCGACGAACGCACCGGTCCAGTTTGGCGAGTAGCGAACGTACTCGGTGCTGGAGTCTCGGTAGGCGTCGTTTGGTTCTCCGGGATCGGCTGGATACCCGGTGAAGCCATCATCACCGTCGTCGTCTCCGAGCCTCTCTCCGCCGGGGTTATCCGGGTCGATCCGCGGCCACGTTGGATCGTCGTCCCCCGCAGCGATGCAGAGGAGGCAGAGTGGCAGGATGAAGGCGAGCTGCCTCATGGACGCTGCCTCCGGAGGGGTCTAGGACCCGCCGGCGAGCAGCGACACAGCGGCGAAGCTACCGCCGGCGATGACGATCGCGCCGACGATGAGTCCGATCGTGCGGCCCTTGGCGAACTCGAAGACGCGCGCTCCCTCGACCTGGTCGGCCGGGAGGAACAGGTCGTAGTCGGGTGCGACGAGGCCGGCATTGTCGAACGTGAAGTTGAAGGGGGAGATGTTGTGTGCCCCTCCATCCGCGTCGACAACTTCGATCGGTGTTGTGGCCCGCACTTCGATTGGACCACCGTCGGTCTGCAATTCGACGCGTTCGGCGATATGGCCGGACGTGAGGTTTTGCAGCTCGTCGTTGGAGATCCGATACGAGTTGTAGCAGGCCAACTGAAGAAGGCAGAGCGCCACGAGGGGCGCGAAGATGCGGAGGACTTTCGGGTTCATAGTTTCACGACTGAGGTCGGGCGCGGACGTTAGACCGAATCTGCCGTGGTGGCAAGGCGGAGCGCGCTTGCGCCAAAACGGGCCCCCTGATATTGCTGCAGCAGGCGGCAGGTATACGAGAAACGTTCGCGACGCTCGGTGGTCGAGAGTCGGGAACGGATCGATGGCCGCAACCCGTTCCTTGAGTTGCAATGACGCGTTGGAAGTTCATCTCGGCCGCAATGATCCTCGCCCTTGCTGCGGGATGCGGTGACGCCCGACTGTCCTCAAGCGGCGACCCCGTAGAGTTCGAGGCCGACGCTCGCACGCCCAACCGTCCCGACGCGGGCGACGCGGGTCCTGCGGAGGACGTGTTCGTTCCCGACGACGTTTTTGTGCCCTCCGACGCCGAGCTGGGGTGCGTGTTGATCCCGTCGGTGGGCGGCGATGTGTTCGTGGGCGTGGAGTCCGCGATCCAGATTGGTGCGTACCAGTACTCGCTCGAGACCGGGGCGCCGATGCCCGACGAGCGCATCTCGTTCCTGATCGTCGAGGACGACTCCGTTCCGGCGCGTCTCTCGGCGGACAACGTATATAGTAACGCGGACGGCCTCGCGGGCGTGCGTCTGAGCGCGGGTCCGGCGGCGGGCAATGTAACGGTGCGCGTCTTTAGCCCGTGCGCGAACTCCATCGACATCGAGGTCGAGGTTCTCGAGCTTCCGACCGGCAACCTGCGCGTCGGGTTCAACTACCCGTTCCGCGACCTCTACGACGTGTCTCCGGTCGAAGTGCACCTGTTCCCGGCCGACGAGATGCGATGCGCCGAGATCGCCCGCGGCGAGCTCCCGTTCGGAGCGATGCTCACGGGTGAGACCTCAAACGTGCTCGGCCACGTGGAGTTCCCGAGCCTGCCGGTGGACCAGGAGTTCACCGTGCTCGCGCTCGGCCGTGGCGAGTTTGGCGAGCGCGCGGCACACGGCTGCTCCGATTCCGTGTTCGTCCGTGATGGGCGCACGACAGAGCTCACGGTCGACCTGTTCTTGCTGCCGCTGAGCCCCGTGGGAACCTACGACGTGCTCAGTCACTGGGACTTCCGTGATGCGATCGCGGAGTCCGGCGAAGTCGGCCGCATGATCGTCGAGATCCTCGATATCTTCGAAGATCCGGGCCGTGGTCTGGTCGGCTTCCTGCTCGATATCGTCGAGGACTTCGTCGGCGGCATCATCTCGTTCGCCATCGATCTGTTCCTCGATATCACCGGGCTCGATGACCTCATCGCTGACCTGATCAACGACCTGATCGACAGCTCTCCGTTCCTATCGGACATCGTGACGATCGGACGAGACTTGAGGGCGATTATCGCCGAACTCGAGGTCATATCGCTGCTCACCATCGGCAAGCTCAGCTCCGAATACGAGGTGTTTGGCGTCGACAAGTGGATCGGCTTGGCCCTCTACTGGCGCCTGGGATGCGACGGGACAGACCCGGAGTGTGGACGCCTGCCGCTCACCTTCGAGGACGGCTCGCTCGGCTTGCTACGGGGCGACTGGACCGGCCGCGTGGTCGGCTACGACCGCTTGGACATCGATCGGCACCCGATCGACTTCGAGTACGGCCGCCTGATCCTCTACGTACTTGAGTACGTATTGCTGCCGGCCCTCACCGGAGACCCCGGACCGGTCACGCTGTCGGACTTGATGTCGGCCATCCTCAACTGTGAGGGCATCGGCAACGCCATCGCTGGCGACGGAGACTGCCTGTGCGCGCTCGGCGCCTGCGTCTGCGACGACGACATTGAGGGCTTCTGCGAAGACTTCATCGGTCTGATCTTCGGCCCGATCTTCCGCGGCTTCGTCGAGGGGCTCTCCTTCGACGCGGTGCTCGATATCCGCGGCTCGGTCACCCTGGTGAACCAGGATGAGAACCTGACCGTGGATGCGCTCATCGACGGCGACTACATCGGCAACATGTACATCGGCGAGGCTCCGACGCCGTTCGTCGCCGACTTCTGCGGTGTGAATCAGCTCTCCGGCCTGGAGATTTCGGAAATCTGCTTGGCCGACCGAGACTAGGTCGGAAAAGTTTCTGCAAAAGGTGGCGCAAAAGAGCTTGACCGTCGAAGCCCGCTTCACTTAGGATGCCGCTCCCCGCTGACGAGAAGTCGTCGCACTCGGGGATCGTCCAATGGCAGGACACCGGGTTCTGGTCCCGTTAATCTAGGTTCGAATCCTAGTCCCCGAACTGCCCGCTAGGGCCGCCCACTTTGTGGGCATGACAATCTGCCGCGTTCGTCTAGAGGCCTAGGACGCTGGCCTCTCACGCCGGTAACACGGGTTCGAATCCCGTACGCGGTACCTAAAACAAGCCCTCGAAGTGATTCACTTCGGGGGCTTGTTTCGTTTCGTGCTTATGCTCCGCGCGCCGACGAAACGGCGGTCGGCCAGGCAGCCAACGAAGCGGTGGCGCTGGCTGCTGCGCGTCCGTCGTTCCAACGGCAGGGGGCGGGCGCCGCACCGCCGATACTCAACCCAAGAAGGAACTGAATGAAGGTCATCATCTACGGCGCCACCGGAATGCTCGGGCAAGCCGCGCTCATCGAGAGTCTTGAGGATCCGCGCGTAGAGCAGGTGCTCGCCGTGGTGCGTCGGCCTACAGGTCAGGTGCACGAGAAGCTGCGTGAGCTGATTCTGGAGGACTTCCTGGATTACTCTACGGTCGGTCCTGCGCTGGTGGGCTATGACGCCTGCTTGTTCTGCCTGGGTGTGAGCTCGGCGGGGATGTCGGAGGATGACTATCGACGTGTGACGGTCGGGTTCGTGGTGGCCGCCGGCGAGGCGCTGCTGGCCGCGAACCCTGAGATGCGGATGTGTTTCATCTCGGGCACGGGCACGGACTTGAACGGCCGGCAGATGTGGGCGCGGGTGAAGGGTGAGGCCGAACAGGCGGTGCTGGCGATGCCGTGGAAGTCGGCGCACGTGTTCCGACCGGCGGCGATGTTCCCCCGGAAGGGGGTGCGCTCGAGCGACCGCGGTTACCGCGTGGCGTACGCGCTGCTCGGGTGGTCGTATCCGATCATGAAAGCGATCGCGCCGCGCGGCGTGTCGACTTCTGACCATTTGGGGCGTGTGATGCTGAACGTCGCGCGAGAGGGCCACACGGTGACGGTGTTTGAGTCGTCGGACATCATCGCGGTCGACGCTCCCAGCCTGGGTTAGGGGGCCGCTCAGCGGGCGGGCGGCTTTGGGATCAGCTGCGGCTCTGAGTGTTCGACAAGCGCACGTACGGCGCGTCGTAGGGCGCGCATGGTGGCCGCGTAACTCGCGGTTGGGGTGAACACGGCGCGGCACGTCTCCCATGGCTCCCAGCGCAGGGCGCGTTCGCGGACGAGCTCGGCGAG
>CBDUJZ010000020.1:0-51667 GCA_965367675.1 uncultured Myxococcales bacterium
CCCCCCGACGAGCGCTGCGGTTGGCCAGCGCATGGCGCGCTGGCCCACGGCTTCCCAGCCCACGGTAGCTATCCCTCGACCGGCACGTTCAATTCCGACCAGGGGAATCCGCCACAGCCGGCTTCCAGATCAGCGCCGTCGGCAGGCGTCGCCTCGAGCACGGCGGCCAAGTCTGCGCCGTCGTACACGGTCTGGCAGAAGTACAGCTGCCCGGCGACACGCGTCCAATCAAACCGCGACCACAGCCCCGGGTTGTACTCGTTGTCGACGCCGTTCCGCGCGATGGCGAACTCGGTGACGTTGTCGAACGACACGATCCCGAACAGCCAGCTGTCGTTCATCACCCACTCGGTGTCGTCGATATCGTGAATGCCGCCGTAGTTGTCTTGCCACGCGCCCGCGAGCGCGATCGGGCCCTGGCCGGGCGTGAGCACCGTCCACGGGAAACCGCCGCAACCGCTCTCCAAGTCGCTGCGGTCGGAGCCGCTCGCCGCGACAGCTTCTTCTT
This sequence comes from uncultured Myxococcales bacterium, assembly GCA_965367675.1. Classification (GTDB taxonomy): domain Bacteria; phylum Myxococcota_A; class Bradymonadia; order REDH01; family REDH01; genus CBDUJZ01. Next base: position 509 of record CBDUJZ010000020.1, read on the forward strand.
CCGTCGCCGCGCCGAACACGGTCTGGCACCACAAGAAGTCGCCGAACTCGGTCTGCGCCCACTCGAACTTGGACCACAGGTTCGGGTTCCACTCGTCGTCCGGAGAGTTCTGACCCACGGCCCACTCGCCCGGGTTGTCGTACTGCGTCAGCACCACCGCGGCGGGGCCGTACCACGAGAACCGCACGACCTCGTTGGTCACACCCACGAATCCATCAAAGTTCGTGCCGTATGTTCCCACCAACGAGAGCGGGCCCTCGCTCGCCGTCAGCACCGACCACGGGAAACCGCCACAGCCGGCATCCAGGTCGCTGTCGTCCGCAGCGGGCGTCGCGATCGCGGCCTCTTCCGACTCGGCACCGAACGCGGTCTGGCACCAGTAGAGCGTGTCATCGGCGCCGGCGGCCCAGTCGATGCGCGACCATTTGTCCGGGTTCCACTCGTCGTCCGGGGAGTTCTGGCCCACGAGCCAGCCTTCGCTGTTGCTGTACGTGGTGATGTCGAGCGCGAAGTCGCCGTACCAGCTGTACGCGATACCGTCGGCCTCGACGCGGAAGAACGTCCCGTAGTCATCCTCGAACGTGCCGATGACCGCGAGCGGGCCCTCTTCGACGTCGGTGTCCGGCGTCGTATCCTCGACGTCGGTGTCCGTCGTCGTGTCCGTCGTCGTGTCCGTCGTCGTGTCCGGCGTCGTGTCCGTCGTCACGTCGGCCGTCGTGTCCGTCGTCGCGTCGGCCGTCGTATCCGTCGCCGCGTCGGGCGTCGTATCCGTCATCGCGTCCGTACCGACGTCGGAGGTATCCTCGATGGCGTCGACTCCAACATCGGCGGCGTCCGGCGTCGCGTCGCCGGTGGCGTCAAAACCAGCGTCTCCGGCGTCGGTCACGCCGGTGTCTTGGCCGGGCGTATCATCGTCGGCGCAAGCGGCGAGGGCCATAGAAAGCAAGAGAATCCCGCCACAACGGGTAGCGAAAACAGAACGGCGTGCGTGAGTCACAGGCGCCTCCACGGGCGTCGAGCATAGACGAGCAATGAGGTCGTCATGCGGTTCAGTGCGGCGCCGCGTCCTTCGCTACGGCGTGCGCAAACGGTCCACGAGAATCGTGAAACGACCGGGGCAGGTCTTCGGACTTACCAGCGCGCCCGGAGGCTCCTACTCACTGTTTCTTCCCAGACGGTCCTTCGACTCGTCCAGTGATGCTGACAGCTTTCGTTCTGGTTCACCGCTGCGGGGCAGTGCTGGAATGTCACCAGCTTCCCTCTTTCGACGCACCCGCTTTCGCGGCCACGTACCTCGGTGGGTGCCAGCTAGCGTCAGGGCGAGGTGGTGTCAATCGGCGATCGCCCAGCGCGATCCGCGCAGCCGTCAACGCGTGAGGTCGTCCCGCGTATCCAGCGGATTCGTGCCCGCGCGGAGCTCCTCGGCGTCCCAAACCCCACCACCGTCGGTGTCTTGGTCGAGCGGATTCGTCTCGCCGAGGTCCCACCACCCGTCGGCGTCCACGTCCTCGCCGCCGACGCAAACCGTGGCCACGTTGCGCGGACCGTCGCACAGCCCATCGCCGTCCGTGTCCGGGTCGCGCGGGTCGGTGCCGAGCCGGTACTCTTCGCCGTCGTGAACACCATCGAGATCGGTGTCCTGCAGGCCGGGATCACTTCCGAGGCTCGCCTCCAGGTGGTCGGCGATGCCGTCGTCGTCGGTGTCTTGGTCGAGGCGGGTGTCGCACGCGTCGCCAACGCCATCGCCGTCGCTGTCCGCCTGGTCAAAGTTGTTGTCGTCCGGGCAGTTGTCGTTGATCCCGGTCCAGCCGTCGTGGTCCGGGTCGAAGTCCGAAAAGGAGTCACACGCATCGCCCAAGCCGTCGCCGTCGCTGTCGGTCTGATCCAGGTTCGGGACCGGGCAGTTGTCCTCGCGATCCCGCACGCCGTCGTTGTCGTCGTCCAGGTCGCAGCGATTGCCGAACCGGTCGTCGTCGTCGTTGGTCTGCAGGCTGTTCGGTGCTCCGGGGCAGTTGTCCTCTCCGTTGGGAACGCCGTCGCCATCCATGTCGAGATCGCACACGTCGCCGTCGCCGTCCTCGTCCAGGTCGCGTTGGTTCGAGTTCGGCGTGGTGGGGCAGTTGTCAGCGCTGTCGACCACGCCGTCGCGGTCCTGATCAGGAGGCCCCACGTCCGCGATGGCATCTGGGGCGGTATCCTCGACGGCGTCAGGGGCGGTATCCGCGGCCGCGTCCACGCCTGTGTCCGGGCCGGAGGTATCGATCGCCGCGTCTGGCGTGACGTCTTCTCCCGCGTCGTCGCCCGCATCTGAGGACACGTCGTCCCCCGCGTCCGAGGTCGCATCCGCCGCGTCGCTTCCGGCGTCATCCGGCGCGAAACACCGCTGCGGCGCCTGGTCGGCCGCTTGGCACGTGTTGTCGCAACACACCTGCGCCACCGAGCAATCTCCGTCGGAATCGCAGGCCCGGCGCAGCTCGGTGTCAAACTGCGACGCGCAGCCGCTGGCGCAAGCCGCAGCAGCCATCAAACCGAGCAACAGCGCAGCCGCTGCTCTCCAAACATGATCATGGGAGGGGAACATCGCGCGACCCTACGCGAGCGGCGGTTTGGGTCAACCCCTGAAAACGCCCACACGCCGGCGCGTTTCGCCGCCAGTCCTCTTGAAACTGGCGCCGAATCCACTAGATAGACGCCGCCCCCTGCGACACCAGAATTATGCCAGATCGACCGCACCCTGACGAAGCGCTCCGGCGCCTACGCGATGGAAACGCCCGCTGGGCCACCGACGGCCGAAGCAGCCCGCGCCGCGGCCTCGACCGCGTGTCCGAAGCCGCGATGGGACAGTACCCGTTCGCGACCGTGTTCACGTGCGCAGACTCCCGCGTGCCCGCCGAGCTCGTGTTCGACCAAGGCGTCGGCGACTTGTTCGTTGTGCGGACCGCCGGCCACGTGGTCGACCAAGCGGTCAGCGGCACCGTCGGGTTCGGCATTCACGCGCTCAAGACACCGCTCATCGTAGTGCTCGGCCACACCTCATGCGGCGCGGTCACCGCGGCGTTCGATCGCCGCGAGGTGCACCCCGACGTGCAGCCCGTCGTCGATCGCATCGCGCCGGCCGCGGTCAACTCGGCCACGCTCGACGGCGCCATCGAGGCCCACGTCCGCGCGACCGTCGACCAGCTGCGGCCCACCGTGATCGAGCACGCGCCGCCGCACACCCTGCTCAACGTCGTCGGCGCCGTCTACGACCTGAGTACCGGCGAAGTTCGGTGGCTCTAGCCCCCGATCGGCGGCCCCAACGCAGCGCGGCCCAAGTTCGCCTGCGCGGCGGCAGGGTGGCCATCGCCGTGGCGACCGCTCTGCTCGCCATGGCCGCCGCCTGTGGAACGCAGCCCAACCAGGGCACCGGCACCACGACGGACGCGGCCACGGATGTGATCGCCACCGACGTGGAACCGGACACCGCGCCGGACGTCGAGATGGACGTGGAACCGGACACCGCGCCGGACGTCGAGATGGACGTGGAACCGGACACACCGCCCGACGTCGCTCCCGACACGGATTCCGACGCCAACACCTGCGGCCCCATGCCCAGCATGAGCTGCGTCTCCGGCTGCGGCTCCGACGCATTGGCCATGCCCGAGTGCATCGACGGAACCTGGGCCTGCCCGCCAGATTACCCAGTCAATCTAGACACTTGCGACGGATGCATCGGTCGACCGCCCCGCTGCTGTGACGTCGGAGAAGTGCTCGTCGACCCCATCTGCGAAGGCAGCTCCTGGACCTGCGAGCCGCCCGCCGGCTTCACCTGCCCCGCGTCGCCCGACCTGATGCTCGGCACCTGGGAAGAGGTCCAACGCACCGACTGCGACGGCACCGTCAACGCCGGGTTCGACGACCCCATCGCAGAGCTTCGGTTCATGGGCGACGGCCGGTTCGACCTGACGTTCCGGTCCGGCATGTTCGAGACCTTCCGCCACTACTGGGGCACGTACAGCTACCGCGACGGACGCCTCGAGATGCAGGCGGAAGGCGGCAACATGAGCACCGACGGCCTGGACCTGAGCGGGTCCGTGATCCTGGTGGACGAGGGCGCACAGTTCTTCGGGTTCACGTTCGGCGAGGGGTCCTCGTCGGGCGCCGCGCCGCCGTGCTCGTACACGCTCACGCTACGCTAGCGCCGTGACGGGTGAACCCGCCGGCTACGCGTGGTAACCCTGTTCGCGATCACCGCTGAGGATGCCATGGTTCTTCGTCACGCCCGTACAGCCTACCGCCCCGTCGCCTTGCTCGCGCTGCTGCTCGCCGTCGCGACATCGGCCGCCTGCGGACGGACCCTCTCCGGCCCCGAGGAGCTGACGCTCACCTGCGTGAACTCCGACATCGGCATTCAACCGCGCATCGATCGGCCCGGCACAACCGCGTCCGGCAACAACAACTTCGCTGGCTCGTGCGGCGGCGCCGATGGCCAGGAGCAGGTGTACCTGTGGACCTCGCCGACCACCGGCGTCTACGACATGTTCGTGACCGGTGAGCCCGGCGTCGACACCGTCCTGTACGTACGCGACAGCGCCTGCAACGGCCCCGAAGTCGCCTGCGGCAACGACGAATCCGGGCTCGACCCCTACGTCCGCGTGCACGTCGACGCCGGTGTCGAGGTCGTGATCGTCGTCGACTCCGATGGCCCTCCCGGTGCGTACGAGCTGCACATCGTCCCCGACCTGTAGCGCCGCGCCGGGTCGACGATGAAGCAGTATAATCCGGTCGAACGCCTGTTCCGCGCGCTCTCTGACCACCCCGAGCGGGTGGCGTTTGAGCACCAGGGCCGCCCGCTCACCTACGGCGAACTCGACACGCTGTCGCGCCGCTACGCCACCGGCCTCAGCGGCTGCGGCGTGGAGCCCGGCGATCGCGTCGCGAACCTCGCCCCGGCCGGGTTTCCGCTCCTCATCAGCATGCTCGGCGCCTACCGGATCGGCGCCATTCACGTGCCCATCAACACCCGCTATCGCGAAGCCGAGATCGGCCACATTCTCGCCGACTCCCGCGCGCGGTGGATCGTCGTAGACGAGGACAGCCCGCACTTCGCCATGCTCGACCGTGTGCCCCAAGCACCGCCGCGCATCGTCATCGGCACACCCAATCGGGCGGTCGATCAGGCATTCGACACCTTACTACAGGCCGACCCGCAACACGGCCCGCCCAGGCCCAGCGCCGAAGACACCGCGCTGCTCATCTACACGTCCGGCACCACCGGCCGCTCCAAGGGCGTGCAGCTGTCGTACCGCGCCGTGGTCGCGAACATCTTGGCGCTCACCACGCTGTGGGCCTGGACCCCCAACGACGTGCTCGTGCTCGCGCTGCCCCTGTTCCACGTGCACGGGCTCGGCATCGGCGTACACGGCGTGTTGCTGCATGGCTGCCGCGCCCAAATGCTGCCCAAGTTCACGCCGCGAGCGGTGGCCGCGGGGCTCGACGACGGCGGAACGATCTTCATGGGCGTGCCCACCATGTACGCCCTGCTCGCGCAGGCCATGGACGACGACCCGACTATCGCGCCCGCCCTTCGAAAGGCCCGCCTGCTGACCTCCGGCTCCGCGGCGCTGTCGGTGAACCTGTTCGAGCGATTCGAGGCCGAGACCGGGCACCGAATTCTCGAGCGCTACGGCATGTCCGAGACCCTGCTCACGCTGTCGAATCCCTACGATGGTGAGCGGCGAAGAGGCGCGGTCGGGCTACCTGTCGACGGCTGCCAAGTGCGCGTCGTCAATGAAGAATTCGAAGACACCGACGACGGCGAGGTCGGCCAGATCCTGGTGCGCGGCGACAGCCTGTTCTCCGGATATTGGGAGCTGCCCAAGCAAACCCAAGAGAGCTTCCACGACGGCTGGTTCATCACCGGCGACGCCGCCACGCGCGCCGCGGATGGCTACATCTCCATCGTCGGCCGCCGCTCCGTCGACATCATCAAATCGGGCGGCTTCAAGATCGGCGCCCGCGAGATCGAAGAGGTCCTCGAGCAACACCCCGACGTGCAAGACGTGGTCGTGCTCGGGCTGCCGGACCCCGTGTGGGGCGAGCGCATCACCGCGTTCGTGGTGTCCGAGAACCCCACAGAGGCGCTGGCCGAATCGCTACGCACGCACTCCGCGCAGACGCTGGCCGAGTACAAGCAGGTGCGCGAAGTGCGCTTCGTCGACGCCATCCCGCGGAACGCGCTGGGCAAGCCGCAGAAGCACCTGCTGCGCCCGAGTTAGCGCGCTAAACCGCCGCTAGTCCCACTCCCAGTCGGGGCCGTCGGTCTTGCTCTTGTCGCGTGGCTCTGGCCGCTTGCTGCGGTCGTCCGGCTCGGAATCGCCGAGGGTGCCAAAGGCGAAGTCGGCGTCGGGCTCGCTGGGCGCCTGACTCGGAGCCTCGGGCTCGGCGCCGAGCTCTTCGCCGCCATGCACCGGAGGCCCGAACAGGTTCTGCGCGATAATGCGTTGATTCGCCGACGTGCGCTCCGGTCGGCGGCGTACGGGCTCATCCACCGGGAGCTGCTCGGCGCTGGGCATTCCGGCAAACGGCAGCCCCTCGGGCCGGCTCAGCGCTCCAGGTCGACCCGAACGGCGGTCCGTCGCGGCAGGCCCAGAAGACACGATCGTACGCGTGCTCGCCGGGCGCTCTCCCTGCATCTGCGTGCGCCGCGACTGGGGCTCCACGACGGTCTCGCGCCCCGTCGACGTGCGAGGCGAGGCGCCAGAGCTCACCCGAAGCGACGCGCCGGAGCGCAGCCGTGACGACGCGCCAGAGCTCGCGCGCGTGGTGGGGCTGGCGCCGCTCGCAGAACGAGAGTCACGCGAATCGGCCGACCGCGCGGGCTGCGCGCCACTGCGACCACGGGGTGTCAGCGGCGGGAGCTCCAGCGGCTCATGACCACCCGACCAGTCACCACTGACCTGCCGCTCACGCGCCGTTGACCGATCGCGTTGGGATGAACGTTTGACGGCAGGGCTGTCCTTGGACGGGCGACCGCGCCGCGACTGGTAGTCGATGGCGTCCACGGCCGCGCGGTTGGCCGACATCTGGGCGACGCGCTTCACGTACTGCCGGCGGTCGAGCATGCGGAAGAAGAAGAAGCCGAGCAGGAACCCGCTGGCGGCGGGAATATGCCATTTGGCAGCCGCGCCGGGCGGATAACGCAGCATGCAGCGGTAGAACGAGCCGAGGAAGCCGTCCAAAAACGACGTGGCCCGGTCGGCGCGCTCGGTGTCGACGGAGGTGCCCAAGTTGGTGCCGTGCGCGTCGTCGCCGCCCGCGTAACCGATCTCAGCGGCGTCGAGCTGCTCGTAGCAGCACTGCCCCCAGGGGCGGAGCGACAGGAGCACCATCGCGAGGAGCCCGATGAGGCAAAGCTTGCGAGGAAATCCCCAATTTACACCGGGCGAGGACATACCAACCTGGGCATGAGGCGTCTGGGAGTGAGCTTGAGCAGTGTACCAACTCGCGCCGACAACGCACACCTTCGTGTAGGTGTGGCCCACGCACGGCGCGGCCTTCCGAGACCACGGTTGCGCGGACGGCGACGCCGGCTCGGACGCTCAGCGAGGCGACCGACCGCTCGGAACCGACGCCGGAATCATCGAGACGTCCGTCGCCGACGGGCCCCGCAGGGTGCCCAAGAACGCCAGCAGGTCCGCCACCTCGGCGTCCGATAGCGACGGGCCGCCCACGCACCAGGGGTCGAGCGACGCGAGGATCCGCTGCAGCTGGATCGGCGCGTCTCGGAACGTGCTCTGCAGCTCCGGCTTGAGCTGCGTCGGGTCGTAGCCGCGCAGCGAGTCCTCGCAGTTCAGGTGGTGCCGCACCGCGCCCTCGAGCGTGGTGTACGCGCCGTCATGCATCCAAGGGCCCGTCTCCGTCACGTTCCGCAGCGCGGGTGTTCGGAACAAGAATCGCTCGCCCGGCACGTTCGTCTCGCGCCCGCGCCCGTAGTCCATGGGCTCTTCGTCCTCTTGGCCCAGGCCCACCTGCGGCACGGCCAGATTGCGGTAGCCAAAGTCCGTCAGGTGCGGCCCGCTGTGACACGTGGCGCACTCGGCGGCGCCAAAGAACAGCGCGGCGCCAGAACGCTCGGCGGCCGACAACGCAGCGTCGTCACCGGCCAAATACCGGTCAAAGTCGGTGTCCGTCGCGACGAACGCCGCGCCTTGAAACGCCGCCAGCGCGTTCGCCAGGTGGGTGATGTCGACCTCCGCCGTCGCCACGTCTGGATACGCCGCCGCGACAAGCGTCTGATACCCCTCAAGGGCCAGCACGCGGACCACCAAACGGCGCCAAAGCTCCGGCAGCTCCTCGTCTTCTAACCCACCGATTTCATTCTCGTTTCCGTCCACGTCGAGATCGCCGCGGCGGCCGGCCATCTGGTCCCGATCCGACAGCGCGTCCAGCGCCTGAGCCGCCAACGCGCTGTCCAGTCCGTCGGGCATGATCGTGTCCTCCCAGTCCTCCGGCTCGGTCCAACCGCCGTCGCCGCGCGGCCGAATGCGCCCGTCCCAACCGAGCTCGTCCCAGCCGGGATAGCCCCGGTTGAACAGCTCCAAGGTATTGCGTGGGACCAGGCGGCGCGCCTCGGGCAGCACCCGGTTGGGCCCCACCCCGCGGCCGCCCGTTCCGATGGCCATCGAGATAAAGTCCGAAGTGCCGAGCGCCGGCGCGTGACACGTCGCGCAGGCGATGTCGCGGTTGCCGCTCAGCTCGGGGTCGAAGAACAGCGCTTGGCCCAGCGCGTACATCGCGGGCGCAACCTCGGGCAGCGGCTCCAGAGGCGTGACCTCGGACGCAGCGATGGCGGCGCGGACGGCGGCGTCGGTGACCGGCGGAGCAGTGTCGGTGCCGCAGCCGGCGGCGAAGCAAGCGATGGCGCACCACGCGAGATGCGCCACCCACTTGGGGAGTGCCGCTCGACGTTTGGGTGGACTGCAGCCTGTCCCTCGACGGGCCCCAGATGATGCGGGCGCGAGAGTGACTCCAACCCGCGGGTCAGCGCCCATGCTAGCGCAACTCGAGCAGCACCGGCGCGTGGTCCGAGGCCGTGAGCCCGTCCACTTTCTTGCGCCAGTTTCGCTGAACCTGCGCGCCCTCAACACGCTCCAACAGCGGCTCCGTGAGCAGGAAGTGGTCGATGCGCATGCCCCGGTTGAACCGGAAGCTCATGCCCCGATAGTCCCAGAAGCTGAACCGCTCCTTTGGGTTCTCCGGCAAGCGATCGCGCACCACGTCGGTGAGGCCCCAGTCGATGAGCTGCGCCCAACGCTCCAGCTCCAGCGGGTGACGGGTGGGCACGTTCTCAAACTTGGTCGCGTCCCACACGTCGTCCTCGTGCGGCGCCACGTTCAGGTCGCCGGTCACGATGAGCGGGTCCGTGGGCGCGTGCGACGCGGCGATCCAAGCGATCAGCGCGTCGTAAAAGCCCAGCTTATACGGGAACTTCTCCGAGTCCGCGCTGCTGCCCTGCGGGCAATACAGGTTCACAATGCGAACGCCCTCGACCGTGGCCGCGATCAGCCGCGACTGGCCTTCATCGCCGTCCGGCAGCCCCATGTGCACGTCCGAGAGGCCGCGCTTGGAGGCGATCGCGACGCCGTTCCACTTGGGCTGACCGTGCACCGCGACCTCGTAGCCGCGGCTCGTGAACACCTCGGTGGGCACGTCGGGCGTATCGAGCTTGAGCTCCTGCAGGCAGATCACATCAGGCGATTCCGCGTCCAGGTACTTCTCAACGAACTCGCGACGCGCATTCAGCGAGTTCACGTTCCAGGTCACAATGCGCATTTTTCGAGCGGGATCAGAGGGAGCGATGGGGATACGACGCCCGCCCGTCTCGCTCAAGCGCTTCTGCGCGCACCCAAGACACCAACGCGCCCGCTCACAGCACCTCAGACAACCCGGACGCGCGCACGATTCGGCGGCGGACCGCGTCGCGCACCACCGCCTCGGTGCCCACCACGGTCACGCGCCGGCGCGCGCGCGTCACGCCCGTGTACAGCAGCTCGCGGGTACCGATCGGCGACGGCCGCTCCGGCATCACCACCACCACTTCGCCAAACTCCGAGCCCTGGCTCTTGTGAATCGTCATCGCGAAACACGTCTCGTGGGGCGGCAGGCGCGCGGGCTGCACGTCGCGAATGCCGTCGGCGGTCGGGAACCACACGCGCATGCGCTCGGGGTCGTCCAGCGCCGGCATCACGATGCCCACGTCACCGTTGAACAGGTCCAGTTGGTAGTCGTTCTGCGTGACCATGACCGGCCGGCCCGCGTACCACTCGTCGGTCGTCTGGCCGTACGAACGCGAGCCCGGCAGAAGCCCCGAGCCCACCAGCAGCTTCTCAATCGCCTCGCCCACCTTCTCGACGCCGAACCGGCCGCGGCGGTGCGCGCACAACACGCGGAAGTCGTTCAAATGCGCGAGCGCGGCCTCGGGCGTGGTCGCCTGAAGCATCTCGCGGAAGCCGTCGATGAGCGCCGTCGAGATCACCCGCATGGGCGTCCCGGACTCCGGCGGCTCCACACGCACCACGCCGTCCGGCGCCACGGCGGCAGAGGCGCGGGCCGCCGAAAACAGCGGCGACTCCGCCGTCGTATCCAGCTTCTTTCCGGGCGGGGCTCCTGCCGGGTGCTCGGCCGGATCGGGGAGGCTCGCAGACCGCGGGATCTTGCTGTGGTCGGGCGCGAGCAGCCGAATCGCCGTGTCCGCGTCGCCGTCGCGAATCGCCTCCGACAGCGCGCCGATCGCGCTGCCTTCTTTGAACCGGAATCGGTACGTGAGGTGCACCGTGCTCTCGGCGAGCTGCGACTCCACGCGCCCGCCGGCGATGCAAACATCACCAAAGATCGCGCCCGCTTCGACGCTCGCGAGCTGGTCGCGGTCACCGAGGAAAATCAGCCGCGCTTCCAGCGGAACGGCGTCCACTAGGCGGGCCATCAACGACAGGTCGACCATCGACGCTTCGTCGACCAGCACCACGTCGGCGTGCAGCGGGTTCTCACGGTCGTGCCGGAACCGCGTGGGGTCGTTGAACCGCACGCCGAGCGCCCGGTGAATCGTCTTGGCCTCCCGGGGAATGCCCTCGGCCACGGACGGCTGCACGTCCATCTCTTGGATGGCCTTGGCGATCGACTCGCCCAAGCGCTGCGCCGCCTTTCCGGTAGGCGCCAGCAGCTCAATGCGCGGCATCGGACGGTCGGCGGCCAGCTCTTGCTCCACGAGCATGGCCAGAATGCGCGCCACGGTCCGCGTCTTGCCGGTGCCGGGCCCGCCGGAGATGACCGCCAGGCGGCCGTTCACCGCGTTTCGCGCCGCGCGCGCCTGCAGCTCTTCGGTGGTCGACGCCTTGGGAAACAGCCGCCGCACGCCCTCGTCCGTGATGCCCGTATGGGTGGCCGCGCCACCGGCGATGGCCCGCGACAGCAGCGCCCGCGCGAGCACGCGCTCGTAGGTGTAATAACGCGCCAGGTAGAGCCGTTTGCCCTCCAGCAGCAGCGGTACGGCGTCGGGCTCGGTGGCCACAAACGGCGCGGCGGCGAGCGCGGCGAGCCACTCCGATTCCTCGGGCCACTTGTAGTCCAGCAGCGGCTTGCCGTCGGCGTCGTACGGCGGCTCCGAGATCACGGCGGTCAGGTCGGCGCACACGTGACCCTGCCCCACCGCGTGGCTCGCGATCGCAGCGCCGAGCAGCGCGACGGGATCGGTGCAGCCGGTCAGGCGGCCCATGGCCTCGGCAAAATGCACATCCACCGGGTTGAGCGCGCCGTGGCGGGCGAGCGTGGCGATGCACGGCGGCACCAAGCGCCAGGACGCTGACTCGGGCACGAGGCTCTCGGCGCTGTCGGCGCTGTCGGCGCTGTCGGCGCTGTCGGCGACCGTATCGATGCCCAATTGCGTGTCGTCATTGTCGTGCGTGGTCATCGCGCCCCCTCATCCAGCGCCGCTTCGAGCGCGCGCACCAGCGCAAACGGCGGGCGGTCGCGATACACGCCAAAGTTCGGGCCCGCGTCGGGGTGCATGCCGCGCAAGAACAGGTAGCGCACGCCGCCGAAGTGCTTTTCGTAGTTCCAACCGGGCACGCGCCACTTGAGGTAGCGGTGCACGGCCACGCAGTACAGGTGGTATTGCAGGTGATACATGCCGTGGAGCATGGCCGCGTGCAGCTTGTCGACCGCGTACGCGTCGCGGGTCGGGCCGAGGTCGTTGGACTTGTAGTCGACCACGTACCAACGGCCGCCGTGGACGAACGTTAAGTCGATGAAACCTTTGAGGAATCCCTCGAACGGCTGAAACTCCAAACGCGCGATCGCTTCGGCCACTTCCGTCAGGTGCGCGCCGCCGTGGGACTCGAACGCCGCGGCGATTCGGGCCGGGTCCACGTTCGATTTCGCGCGGACGGGGAACATGAAATCGAGCTCGTCGAGGCGGTCGTTCGCGGTCAGATCTCGCAGGCGCAGGCCGGAGTCATCGAGCGGCGTAGACACCGCCTCTTCGATGGAGAGGCCCACCGGAATGGCCAGCGCGGGGTCGTGGAACCCATGGCGTTTGAGCCGATCCGCGACCTCCTTTTGGCTGTCCGCAGACGCTGGCGTTTGAAAGTCGATGTGCTCGTAGATCTCGTGGATCATGCTACCGAACCGGGCGCCTGCCGGTACATCGGCGAGGGTCACGCGGGGTCCGATGCCGGCCGGTTCGCGCTCGCCCACCGCATCGATCGCGTGGTCGTGACCCGCCTCGGACGGGCCGCGTTCCGGCGCGTTGGCGACCAAACCGGAGTAGCTTGAGATGCGCCACGCGGGCTTCAAGACCCGGTTGGTGTAACGCACCTCAAGGCGCGTATCGGGCTCACCGCTGCGGTCGAGTCGCATGCCCGTCTCGGGCGACAACATCTTAAAGCTGATCGCGCCTTCCGAAGCACGTGCCAGCTCGGTGAGCTCATTGAACTGCCCCTCCGGACCCAGCGCAGAGAGCCGATCGGCGAGCGCCGCGCGGGAGTCGTCCGGCTGCGCGAACAGCAGCCACGCCAGCGCGGAATCCGCGGCGCCTTTTCGCGTGGGATCCCAGATCACAACGCACCGCTCTTTGGCCCGCGTGAGCGCCACGTACAGCAGCCGCATCGCCTCGGTGAAGCTCTCCTTCTCGGCCTGCTCCAGCATGTCGTCGTCGGGATCGAGCGACAGTTTCAGCCGGCGATCGTCGTTCTCATCGTGATACCGCAGCCGCGATTTTTCGGCGTCGCGCACGTTGGACGGACCGCTCAAGTACGGGCAGAACACGATCGGAAACTCGAGGCCCTTGGACTTGTGCACCGTGGTGATCTTCACCGCCGCGGCGTCACTCTCCATGCGCAGCTGCGACGCCTCGTGGTCGCCGCCATCCACACGCCGCGCCGCCAGCCAACGCACCAAGCCCGCGGGCGACATGCGCTCCGTCGTCTCGGCCTCGTGCAGCAGCTCGGCCAGGTGCAGCAGGTTGGTCATCCGCCGCTCGCCGTCCGACTTTCGCAGCAGGTGCGCCGGCGGCGATTCGGGATTCTCCGGGTCGCGTAAGCGCAGGCGTTGCGACAAAATCGCGCGGTAGGCGTGGATGAAACCGCGCCGACGCCACAGGTCCCGCCACTCGCGGAAAATGTCGACGATCGAGTCCCAGCTCTCCGGCTGCTCGTCCATGCGGAACAGGTCGTCGCCGGTCAGCCCGAGCACGCTCGACGTGAGCGCGGCGCGCAGTGCGGACACCCGGTTGGGCTCCACAAGCGCCTGCAGCATCAACAGCAGGTCGGCCGCCTCGAGCGACTGAAACACGCTGGAGCCGTGCTGCACCACGCAGGGCACGCCCACCTTCTGGAGCGCGCGCTGCACCTCGCCGCCCTCCCAGTTGCTGCGCACCAGCACAGCCACGTCGCCGGGCGCGACGGGCGTCGACTCTTGCACCGGGTTGCCGGCCTCGTCCTCGCGCTCTTTGTCGAATGTGGGCGCCCAACGCAGCATCGTCACGATGGCCGCGGCCGTACAATCCGCCGGCGAGGGGAACCGCTCTTGCCGACCACGATAGTCCGTGGATCCCTCCACCTCGGCGGGCCTAAAGTACAGCGCCAGCGGCTTCATCTCGCGCCCGCGCAGGCGCAACGTCGACTTGGCAGAAGATGGCGTCTTGACCGGATGAAACGCGATCTCAGAGAGCCCAAACGGCTGCGGACAGCGCGAGAACAGGTGGTTTACGCCGTGCACCAAGCGCGGCGCCGAGCGGTAGTTGGTGGGCAGCGTGCGCTTGGTCGTGGCCGCCTTGGCCGCGTCGATGTACGCGAAAATGTCTGCGCCGCGGAAAGCGTAGATCGCCTGCTTGGGGTCGCCGATCAGGAACAGCCGCCCAGCGGGCGCGCCGGAGGCCGTCTTGGTGCCAAAGAACCGCGAGAAAATGCGGTACTGCACAGGGTCGGTGTCCTGGAACTCGTCGATCAGCGCCACGTCGTACCGCGCGCGCACGGCGTCGGCCAACTGCTCGCCCGCCGAGCCCTGCAGCGCCCGGTCCAGCAGCGTGAGCAGGTCGTCGAACGACTGCACCTGCGCGTGCTGTTTGCGGCGCGGCAGCTCGGTGCGAACGAAATGCACGAGGTCCTGCTTGAACGACACCAGCCGGTCGTCAAAAGTGCCTGTTATCGCGCTCCACATATCGAACAGCTCGTCGATCTGATCGAAGAACGCGTGCGTGGGCGTGGTCTTGCCCGCGTTGGTCGCCGACTGCAGTTTGCTCTTCGAAAAGTACTGCAGCGCGTCCGGGATCTTGGCCATTTGGAAGGCGTCGCCGGCAAAATACGCGCCGGCCGCGCGAAAGCGGCTCGCCATATAATCCGGACGATAAGTCCCGCCGTTGATGCGCTTGGCGCCGACCGCGCTGGCGATCACCTGGCCGATCGCGTCCCGCTCCGCGCGCCACATCTCCTTGATGCCGTCGTACAGCGCTTCCCACTCCGCGAACGGAACGCTGTCGAACGCCGCCACCTGCTCCGGCAGAATCGGCATATCCGAGTTGCCGATCGCCGCGTGCGCCAGCGAGGTCAACTCGCCCAGAATGTTGTCCTGCGTCTTCTCGATATACCGCAAGAACGCGCGGTCGCCCGCGTGCTGACGGTTGACCCAAAAGTCGGCGACCGCCTCGCTGATCAGGTCCGTCTGATCGCCCACCAGCTCGGTGTCGAACACCAGGCCCGACTCGAACGCGTTCTCCCGCAGCGTACGCTGACAGAAGCCGTGGATCGTCGAGATGGCGGCCTGGTCAAAGCTCGTGACCGCCAGGCTCAGCCTTCGCCGCGCCTGCGTCACAAACGCCTGCGCCTTGTCGGACATCGGCGCCACCGGCTGCCCCTCTTCGGGCGCGCCCAGCACCAGGCCGTTGGCCACCAGCAGCTCGGCCATCACCTCGTCGGACGGCACGTTCGGCAACTGGTCGAGCTCCGCGAGCGCGTCCCGAAGCCGGCTGCGCACGCGCGCCTGCAGCTCCGCCGTCGCCGCCTCGGTAAACGTGACCACCAGGATGCGGTCGATCGGGATGTTCTCTTCGACCACCAACCGCAGCACGAGCGCGGTGATGGTGTACGTCTTGCCCGTGCCCGCGCTGGCCTCGATGAGCGTCACGCCGGAGCGCAACTCCTCGAGATTCTGGAACTCGCGGGGCGCGGTCGACTCGGCAGCCACGGTTGCGGCGGCGTTGGTGTTTGTTACATCCATGCTCAAGACCCCCGGTGCGCCAACAGCGGCCCGAACACGGCCTTGGCCAGCGGCTTGAACCGTAAGTCATGGCGGCTCGGCAGCGCGCCCAGCGGTGAATTCGCGGCGTCCATTCGGAACGGCGCCTGGCCTTGCATGAGCGCCATCGCGTAGGGGTTGTCACGTTCGCCGGGCAGGCCCCAGGGCCCCTCCCACGTTTGGTATGCTTGGCGCCACTGCGCCTTGTTGTCCTCGAGCTCTTCCCACACCATGCTCGTGCGCGGGAACAGCAGCAGCGGCTCTTCCATGCCTGCGCGGTACAGCTCCACGAGCGTGCGCAGCAGGCCCATGGGGTTGCCGGGCGCGGAGTACGTGGTGACCCGCACGTCGAGCCCTTGCGAGCCGTAGCGCACGCTGGCGTCGTTGGGGCTCGGCCGACCGATGAGCGTCGACTCGCGGGGGCCGGCGGCGGCGCACAGGATCACGTGCTGCACCCACACGGCCAGCTCGTGGTCGCCACGCACGCGGGAGTATTGATGCACCACCAAGTTGCCGCCGAACACGCCGTTGACGCGGCCCGAGAGCGCCACGCCGTCCACGTCCAAATCGACCGCGAACGTGTCCGGGTCGTGGATGCCGCGGACCAAGCCGATGGCGCGGTCCAGCGGGCCCACGCTTTTGGCCATCGCCTCGTGCTTGATCGAGCCGGGCTCGCCGAGCGGCAGGGAGCCGGCGGCGCGGGTAGAGGCGTAGCCGGACTCGGGGTCCTCGCCCTCGACGGCGCGGTCGAGCATGCGGCCGGCCAGGATCGAGCTCTCCAAGCGGTCGAGCATCACCGGCTCGCGCGCCAGCAGGGCGGCCTCGTCGTCGCCGAGGTACACCTGCAGCCGGCGGTTGAAAAACGCGCGGACGGGGTTGCGGAAGAAGCGGACCAGCTCGCTGACCGTGACCGCGTGAATCGGCTCTTCGAGCGGCGCCGGCTTGGTCAAGAACGGGCGCGGGCCCTCGGGGGTGGCCCGCAGCGACTCGGCGCCGGAGTGGAACTCGTGCGCGTACGTGAACAGCGGGTCGTCGGAGCGGAAGTAACGCTCGGAGAACGGCTGCAGCGCGTGCGTGGTCACAAACCGAGACGCGGGCGCGGCGAACGACTCGGTGCACACATCGAGCAGCTCGGACACGAGCACCGACGGCGGCAGCGCGGAGTTGTCGCGCGCGCTCAGGCCGGTGTGGGTGATGAGCACGCGCTCGCGGGCCGAGAGCAGCGCCTCGAGGAACAAGTACCGATCGTCGTCGCGGGCGTTGCGGTCCCCGCGCTCCGGCTGCTGGGCCACCAGGTCAAAGCCAATGCGGCTGCCGTTGCGGGGGAACGCGCGCTCGTCCATGCCGAGCATGCAGACCACGCGGAACGGGATGGCGCGCATGGGCAGCATCTCGCAGAACGTGACGGCGCCGGTCAGGAATCCGTACGGCGAGCGGCCTTCCGTGAGCTGTGTGCGGAGCCAGCTGCGGACCGCGATGAGCGGCAGCGGCGTCTGTACACCAGCGTCGGACGACTCCTGCGCCGCGTCGCTCAAAATGCCCCGGATTTGCTCGTGCTCCCAGGCCACGTCGTCGTCGAGCGAGACCATGCGGTCGAGCATGCGCTCCAGCACCTGCGCCCACTCGGAGAGGCTGCGCTCGTGCTGCAGATCGCGCGACTCCGCGAAGAGCTGCGTACAGAATTCCGCAAGCTTTCCAACCACTTGCGCGTCGGACCCCTCGATGGGGTCAAACGGCAAAACGCCCGCGTAGAGCTTGCGGTCTTCGCCGGGCAACGCCATGCCGACGAGCATGCGGTCGAGCCCGAACCGCCACGTGTTCTCGGTGTACGGCGGCTGCCCGTGGGCCTCGCGATGCTCGGGGTCGATGCCCCAGCGGATGCCCGTGTCGCCGACCCAACTCGCGATGCGCGGCAGCGTGTCGGGCGAGATACCAAACCGGCGGTGCACCATCGGCATCGACAGCAGGTCCATGATGTCCGGCGCGGCGA
Source organism: uncultured Myxococcales bacterium (assembly GCA_965367675.1). Lineage (GTDB taxonomy): Bacteria > Myxococcota_A > Bradymonadia > REDH01 > REDH01 > CBDUJZ01. Next base: position 18,267 of record CBDUJZ010000020.1, read on the forward strand.
AGCGGCCGTCGACCACGTCGAGAACGCCCAAGAACGCCTCGGCCACCGGGCTGTCCCGCCGCAGGCTGCGATCCGCGATGCGAAACGGCACGTTGCGGGGGTCTTCGCCGACCCGCGAGAACACCGCCTCGACCAGCGGACCGTACGTCTCCAGATCCGGACACATGACCACCACGTCGGCGGGGTCCAGCGTCTCGTCGCGCCGGAACATGTCCAGGATTTGGTCGTGCAGCGCCTCGACCTGGCGCATGGGCCCGTGACAGGCGTGGATGGCGATCGAGCGGTCGTCCTTGTCGAGCTCGAACGGCGCCACGCGCTCGCCGGGGAGCGCGCCCGCGTGCCCGCGATGCCGCAGGTTCAAGATGTCGCTCTGCACCACGCGCAGCGCGCTCGGCGTGGCCGGGAACATGGTCGGCTGCACCGCGCCGTCCTCCGCCTCAGGCGGCAACAGCGGGTCCTCAAAGTCTTCGCGGAACAGCGCGATCGGCAGGTCGCGGTCGTACAGCAAGTGCTGGAAGTCACGACCCAATTTACCGAGCGAGGCCAGCAGCGGGTTGCCGATCTCCAGGTGCTCTTCTTCGGGCGAACGCCCCGTCTTGGCCGCCCGCCGCGCCAACGAGCGCTGGTCGCGGATGTCGGCGAAGAACTCCTTGGACGGAGACAGCACAAACGCGTGCACCTCGACGAGCTTCGACAGCGCGCCCATCAGCTCCAGCTGCAGCGGCGGCAGCGACGACACACCAAACAGGCACACGCGGCTCGGCAGGTCCGCCAACGCCGACGCGCTCGGCGTCCTCCCCGATCCTGCGCCGGCACCGCGCTCGGCGACCTCGTCCTCGGCCCCAGCGGGCGCGCCGAACAGATCGAGCGTGAGCTGCGGCGGGGCCTTCTTGGTGCTCTTCGGCTTGGCCGGCTTCTCCGTGGGCGACGCGTCGGCCTTCTGCGACGCGTTGATCTCGTCCCGGAACGCGCGCGACAGGTCGACCACGCTCTTGGCGTTGAGCCGCTCGCGGACGCCATTCCACAGCTTGGCCTGCCAGCGCTCCGTCTTGCGGGCGTCGTCGCCGGGTGCGCCATCTTGCCACGCCGCGATCATGTCCGGGCGGTGGAACAAATAACCCGCGAAGACCCGCGCGATGCGCTCCGAGAGCTGCATCAGCTTGAGCGCGTCCACCTTGCCCATCTTGTCGAGCAAGTACCCGCGAACACTCGCGAAATCGGGGTCCACCAGACGCGGCGGCAGGTCGGCGAGCACAGCCCATCGCAGCCGCGAACGCGTCCAGTTCTCGCTGCCCTTGGCGTCGTCGCCGAGCACGATTCCGAACAGCTCGGGCAGGTAGTTCGCCGGGAATGGGAAGCGCACATTGGCGCAGATTCCCACGTCGTTGGCGATCCGCTGACGCAGCCACGCGCTCATTCCTGGGCTGTGGACCAACACCACTTCAGGGTCGAACGGGCCACCGGAGGGGCGCCGGAGCACTTCGGCCAATTGACCCACCAAGAGCTCGGCACGATTGCTAGTATACAGTTGCATCGGACCGACAAACTAGACCATCGCGGACCGCTCGCCTACCCCCATGTGCGATGCACAGCGCGCCCCCACCATCCCCACGCAGTGCGCCCCTGGGCCCGCGCCGCCGACCGCCCGAGCCACCCCTATGACCGTCCACGCCATCCGGTGGTTCGGCGGCGGAAAGTGCCTCGTCGAAGACGAATCCACCGGCGAAACTTTCACCGCCGCGCGGGTGCTACCCGGCGAGCGCGTGCACCTGCGCCGGTACGAGCGCGCCGGCCGTCGCGTGCCCGTCGCCGACGAGGTGCTCGTGCCATCTCCACACCGCGTCACGCCCACGTGCCCCGAGTTCGAGCGCTGTACCGGATGCGATCTGCTGCACGTGAGCGAAGCCGAAGAAGCGCGGTACAAAGCGCTCACGATTCGCGAGGTGCTGGAGCGCTTCGCCGGCGTGGTTCTCGACCCTTCTGTGGGCGACGTCGTGCACGTTGGTAACGCCCCGCGCGGCGACCACCGCGTCCGCGCGCGGCTCACCTGTGACTGGGACGCGCCCGCCCTCGCGCTCGGCCTGCGCGGCTTCGACGGCCAGGTGGTCAACATCCCCCACTGCCCCGCCAACGCCCCCGTGTTGCGCGCCACCCTGCAGCGCCTCCACGCCGTGTTGTCCGCCCACCCGTGCCCGGCCATCCGCGCGCTTGAAGTGGTCACCTCCGGCGCCAACAGTGTCGTCACCATCGTCCCGCAAGACGCTGATTTCAAACCACTATCCGGCATCGACACCGACACCATCGCCGACGCCGCGGCCCGCTTCGCGGCCGTCCCCGGGGTGGTCGCCGTCGCCCGCGAAACCGCCGACGCGCCGGAGCTACTGCACGGCGTCTGGCCCGACCAACACGCGGTCGGAGACATGCGATTGGCGCCCGCGCCAGGCGCCTGGACCCAACCCACGCCGCACCGCGCCGACGGGCTCTACGCGTGGGTGCAGTCGCTCGGCGCACACACCAACGCCCGCGTGCTCGACGCCACCTGCGGCACCGGCGGACTCACGTTCGCCGTCGCCCCGCAGGCCGCATCTGTGCTCGGCGTTGACGCCAACTGGGCCGCCGTGGTCAGCGCCACCGAGAGCGCCGCGCGGCTCGAACACGCCGGCGCCATTCGCCCCAACAGCGTGGCCTTCCGCGGCGGCAAAATCGAGACCGTGTCCGCGCGACTGCTCGCCGAAGGCGCCGAGTTCGACTTCACGATCGTAAACCCCATGCGACGGTCGATCGGTGAAGAATGTATGCAAACATTGGCCGCGCTGACGCAGGGCCCAATTCTGTACCTCGCGCCCGCTCCTCGCGCCGGCGCCGAAGACGTCGGCGCCCTCGTTCGCGCGGGCTACGCGGTGCAGCAAGTCGCCGCGATTCACCTGCATCCAGGCACGTCCAAAGTCATGATGGGCGTACTGTTAGAGCGAAGCTAGAGACCTGGCCAAGTTGAGGGTGATGCACCCAACCCATCGGGATGGGTCAGCCAGCTACCAGCTCTGCTCGCCACCGATGAACGGCCCGCGGAACTTGTCGCCCTGCATCTGCGGGCCTCCGGCCATGGACTTGAGCACGCGCATGAACTCGCCGAGTTCGCCGAGCGGGTCCTCGCCCGCGATCCAATCCGGGCGCTCGTAAGTCCACGCGGCCGGGAAGTTCTCGGCCCAGTGGTCGGCGGCCGACAGCACGATCGCGTAGGGCAGCATCGAGACGAACGTGTTCACGTCGAGCTGGCCCAATTCGTCCAGCTCCTCCGCCGTGGTGGTGGTCAGGTAGCGGCGGAAGTCTTCGATCTCCGTGCGTGCACGGTCACCCTCGACGGTGCGTACGGGGATAGCGCGCGCGGCGATCGCGAGCAGAACGCCGGTCAACACGAGCGAGAAGCCAAAGTTGCCATAACCGAGCGCCCAGCCGAGCGCGCCGAACGCGCCCACAAACATGCCGAACACGCGCAAACGCAGGGTCAGGCGCTCCGGGTCTGAGCGGAACGCGCGGCCGTGGTGGCTGAGCTCGTTGTACACCTCGGCGCGGAACGCCGGCACGCGCTGCGCGATGCGCTGGCGGCGGTCGGACAACAGCGCGGCGTCCTCGCCGCCGAGCAGCGCTTCCATGGCCACGGCCTCGTAGGCGCGCAGCCGGTCGCCGCCCTCGCGGCGCTCGATCTGCCAGTCGCTGCTGCTCAAGGCGAACAGCGAGTTGGTGGGGACGCGACGAATGGCGAGGTACCCGCGGCGGCCCAAGTCCACAGCGGTGGCGGCCAGGTCCACGGGGTCCACGCGCGCGCCGAACGCTGCGCCCATCTCGGCCGGTCCCATGTGAATCGGCGCCTGCTCACGCGGCTCGATCGGTGCTCTCGAGCGACGCAGCGCCAGCCCGATGAGGAACAGCGCCAGGAACGACGGAATCAGGAACCACGGGTCGACCGTCGACAGGCGGGTCTGCGTCGAGCGCCACCAAAGCGGCAACCGCCCGAAGGTACCCGAGGGCACGTCGACGGTGAATTTGAGCGACTCGCCCGGCTGCAGCTCCCGCGACGTGCGGGCCCAAGCGGTCTGGCCATCCACGCCGGATTCGCAGCCCGAAACGCCGCCGACGCCGCGCTCCAACAAACAGTGCGGCCGCAGCGACGCGGCGCCGTCGGGCACCACGACCCGCGCCTCGACCTGGCCCACCGGCACATGCCAACCGCTGCCGGTGACGTCGAACACCACCTCCTGAGAGTCGGAGTGCGTTTGAATCACGTTGCCGAGCTCGTAGCGGACGAAGAACGTGTGCACGCCCTGCCAGCGGCTATCGAGGCTGCCGATGTGCAGGAGCGTCTCCAGACGCCGCGCCTCCTCGTAGTACGGTACCGCCTGCCCGCTCGCGTCGGCGACCTCGAGAATACGAACCGGCACCTGGATGCGGATGCCGTTCGAGGTGCGCACCCGGGACAGGACGCGCTCCACGTAGTGCGGGCGCGCCACGCCAAAGTCGTACGTCCAGGTCTCCTCGACCACCACGCGCGAGCTGCTCGACACGGTCGCCGTGGCCGAGAACTCGGTCACCTCGGTCGCGGTGGCGGGCGCGCCGACACACAGCGACGCGGCGGTGCACAGCGCCAACACAAACGAGGCCAAACGGCGGGCGTGAGACGCAAAAGCTACCATTCGTCGCCCCCTCCCACGTCCGCGGCGTGGTCACCTCGGGTGCCGCCGGGCCGAGAGCGCAGCGCCGCGCCCAGCGCCCGGGCGAACTCACCCAGCGTGTGCGCCACCACGATGGCATCGTCAGACTCAAGGCCGTCGAACCAGATCGGCGGGCGAATGGCGTGGCCCTTGTGCGCCAGCGCCCATTCGTCGGCCACGCCGAGCACCATCGCGTAGGGGAACACGTGGTCGAAGGCCGGCGCGCCGGACGGATCGCCGCTGGCCGCCAGCACCAGAATGCCGTCGCGCAGCGCGTAGGAGCGGTGCCACTCGATGATGCCCTCGGACGTGCGCAGCGGCATCGACGAGGCCATGGCCAGCAGCACGCCAGCGCACGCGAACATCGCGAAACTAAACGTGTATCCGACCACGCTGAAGAACAGCAGCGCCAACCCGATGAGGCCAAACGCCCACGCCGCGAGCAAGAAACGACCGCGCACCGACTGCGGCGAGCCCGACAGCAGACGGCGCGACTCGACCTGTTCGTAGAGCGCGTCGCGCAGGCGCGGCAGCTCACGGAAGAACTGCTCACGCAGCGACGAGACCGACACCACGTCGGACATCTCGAACAGCGTGTCGAGCAGCAGCGTTTCGTAGGCCGTGGGCGCGTCTGGGCTATTGCGCAGACGGGTGAGCGTGAAGTTGCGGCGGGCGAAGAACAGCCGCCGCGAGGACGTCTGCTCCTGCACGCGCAGGTGGCCGCGGGCGCCCAGGTTCAGCACCGTCGCCACCACGTCATCCAGGTCGACGTCCTCGTCCCAGACCACTCCGATCTCGGCGGGCGACAGCAGCGGCGGCACGGCCACATAGGGGTCGAGCTTACCGCGCCGCGGCGGCCGCAGGCGGGCGCGACCCAGGTGCAACACCGCGAACAGGAACAACGGCGCGAGCAGCCACAGCGGCAGGTATCCGCCCACGCGACTCGCCACGACCGCGATCACCGAGCGCGGGCGGATGGAGCCTGCCGGCAGCTCGAGTTGAACGTTGAGCGCCTCGCCCGGTGCGAGGTTGACCGCCGAGAAGCGCCAAACGCCGCTCTCGGAGTAGGCCTCGCAGCGGTCGGTCGCGGCGTCCTCGGTCCACGCTGTCGCCGAGGCTGGGCCCACCGCGCAGCGCCCATTTTGCGTCGCCGTCGGCGGGCGAATGCTGAGCGAAGCAGCCTCGGTCGGGACCATCAGGTCAAAGCCGGGGGCGCTCCACGTAAACGTCTCCGCGCCGCGGTCCGCTGCCAGAGCGCCGTGCATCACATAGGTGACGGAGTACGCAAACTCGCCGGTGATGGCGCTCTCTTGGTCGCCCACGTACACCCGCGTGAACCCGACGCCCGGCTCCACGCGATGCACGATCGCGCGGCCGTTGCTGTCTTGCACCCCGAGCACGTCGATCTGCAGCGGCGCCCCGAGCTCGGTCTGACGGGGCAAATCGCGCTCGGTTCCGCGGCGCCACGCACCGTCGAACTGGTACACGATATGCTCGCGCACCCACACCGTACCATCGCGTCGAATCCGCATCTCGGTGTCGAACGAACTCAGGTGCTCGGCCGCGGCGGGTGCGGGCGGCACGCTCAAGCAAGCGAACGCGACCAGCAACACGCTCAACTGCACGAAGCGCGCGAGAATACACGTGCCGAAGCGGCGCCTATACGGGGGGGAGTCGACCATCGACCTGTGACCCTATTGCAGGCCGATACGAACTTCTACGGTGTCGTTGGCAAAAGCGGCTGCTGGCGGTGCGCACACGACGGTTCTAGCGCCCCAACAAGCGGTCAAGCTCCGCGGCCGAATCGCCGCAGAACGTGGTGACCGCAAACCCCGGTTGGCCCGCGCGCTCGCCGAGCGGCCGCGCGTCGTACGCATCCATGAGGCAACCCGGCGCGTCGAGCACGTTGTGCAGCCCCGCCGGCGGCAGCCCAAACGCGTGGCCCACCTCGTGTGCAGCCTCCTCGGCGATCAGATTCGCCAGCGCCGTGACCGCGACTTCGATGGCCGCCACGCGCTCGGGGTCGCCCGAGCCAGCGACCTCGTCCGGCGTCGCGGCGACCGTGACCGTGGTGCCAAACAGGGTGTCGAACAGCGGGTCTACGTCCTGGCCTTCGGGCCCGTTCTCGGCCTCGGAGTATACGAAGAAGTTCTCGAGAAAGACGCCGCCATAGCCGGGGTCCCGAGAACCCTGCTGCACCAACGCTGAGTTGCCGCCGATCTCGTCCGCCATATCACTGTTGTGGAGGTCGACCCACGGCGCCACGTCGTGCCCGCGCAATCCGCGGCGCGAGGTGTCGAGGCCCGACAGCGTGAGCGTCGCGATCACGTCCGACAGCACATCTTCCGGACGCGTGAATGTGAACGTGACGCGCTGACCCCCGAAAATGCTCTGCAGGCGGCGCTCCACGGCCGCGAGCACATCGGCGCGCGCAGCCTCCAGCCCGAACAAGCGCAGCCCGGCGTCAAAGTCCGCCGCGGCGACGAGCTGCACCCACTGGTGCACCGGCGAGATCAAAATGCGGGCGTCGTACGGACGGCTCGCCACCGGTTGCACGCCCGCGCCGCTAATCCCCACGATGATCTCGCCCGCGAACGCGCCCGACGACTCGCCAAACCACGCCGCGACCGTCCGATCCTCCATAAACGAGGGGATCACGCCCAGCCGGACACGGCCTTGCGAATCGAAGCCCGCGGTGACCGAAAAATCGACGTCGTTAAACCGCTCGCCGTTGGTGAACCGACCGTCGAAGTACACCGTCGCGATGCGGCCAGGGCCCGACTCGAGGCCCACCGTCGTGAAAGTCAGAAACTCGCCGACTTTGACCACCTCGGGCGTGATCTCAAGCACGTCTGCCGGACGCACTTCAAACGACGCGTTCGCGTGGACCGACTCGCTCTCCACGCCATTGTTGAGCACCGTGGTCACGTACGCTTCGCCGGCGAACACACCCGGCTCGTCGGTCCCGAACCGCTTGATGAGCGGGAACGTGGCCTGGCTCCGGCTGTTGGGATCGGTCGGCGACAGCGGGAAGAACGTGTTGATCTCGAACACCTCGCCTGCGTCGGACACGTAGCGTCCCTCGAGACGCAGGTCTTGTAACCCCTCGTCTTCAAAGATGAATCCGCCACCGACCACAGAAATGGACTGGTCCCAATCCACCACGGTGGCGACCACGCGCGGCGTCGTCGTCGGGATCTCGTCAGCCAGCGTCACCGGCCACTCCCACGCCACGCTGCGGTCCGTGCCGTCGCTCAATGTGGCCTCCAGGCGCTTCTCGCCCAGCCCCAACGCGGCCACCGCGGCGTCGTCGAGCGAGAACACGAGCTGGGTGCCGTCCATGCCGGTCATCGGCAGCTCAACGTCCACGCCGTCGAACGTGAGGCGAAGCACCGCCGGGCCACGAACCGCCTGCGGCTGAACGCGAATCTCGGTACCCGAGATCATCGGCTGTGGCGCGTTTAACCCCAGGATCTGGAGCGTATTCGGCTGGAACGACTGGTCGTCGTCGTCCGGCGCGGCGCACGCGACAAGCACGGCGGCCAAAGCGAAGATAAGGTAGGCGACTTTCATGCTCTCGGGGGCGATGCGGCGCAGACACTTGTGTTGGCCTGACGCACGAGTACACGATAGGCCCATGTACGATCGAGCGAAACCGCTTCGCACGACAGCGACCCTCTTGGCGTTTGCCTGGTGGGCGCTCGCGTGCGGGTCACAACAGCCCAGCGACGACGCCCGCGACGTGTCGCGCGACGCGGCCGAATTGGCCGAGGACGCGGCCGATACGCGTCTAGCGATGGACCTCGGGGGCGCCGACGCCGGAGCGCCGGACGCGCTATCCGACGCGCTGACCGCGCCGGGCCCGCAGATCGACGACTTCATGTTCGACGAGGTCGTGCTGCCGGCCGGCACCTTCATGATGGGCGCCACCCACTCCGGCGGACAAGCCTACCGCGAGATCGAGATGCCGCCGCGGCCCGTCACGTTCTCGCGACCACTCTCGGTGGCCACCACAGAGGTCACGCAGGGACTCTGGGAAGCCGTCACGGGCGTGAACCCAAGCGCGTTTCCGGCGTGCGGGAGCCGATGCCCCGTCGAGAGCATCACGTTGTTCGAGTCGTTGGCGTTCGCCAACGCGCTGTCCGAAGCGCGCGGGCTGACCGCCTGTTACAGCCTCGCGACCTGCCGCGGCGAGCGCTGGAGCACGCCGTGCGCGCGCGACGCCGAGCTGTGCACGGGCACCTTCTCGTGCGCTGGAATCCCCGCACCGGCCGAAGGCTGCACCGGCTATCGCGTCCCCACCGAGGCCGAGTGGGAGTACTTCGCCCGCCCGGTCGAGGGCGACTACGGCATGGGCCTGCCCGACGACGCCACCTCGGCAGAACGCGAAGCCGTCGTGGGTTGGCACTCCGGCAACAGCCGCGCGAGCTACCCCGGCGCGCAGCTGTGCCTCGACCGCGAGCAAATCTACCCCTGCGGCACGCAACCGGTGGCCGGTCGCATGCCCAACGCCATCGGCCTGTGGGACGTGACCGGCAACGTGGCCGAATGGACAACCTCGCGCACCCAACCGGTCAGCTACGGCGCAGAGCCGGTCGAAGACCCGACCAACTTTAGCGATCGCATCGAGCGCATCGCGAGCCGAGGCGGCGCGTTCGGCAGCATCGTCAGCGACCTGCGCGTGACCCACCGCGGACGCGTCGCCCGAGACCTCCGCGCGACCGCCCACGGCTTGCGGCTCGTCCGTTCGGTCGACGGCCCGGCTCCGTCCGAGTGCGCGCGCGGCCACCGACGCCCGTCCGGCGGCTGCGTCGAGCTCCTGGCGAGCGGCCCGTTCGCGCCCTGCTCCGAGCCCATCGGCCCCGCGTCGACCTCGGAGATCGCTTGGATCACCGCCTACTGGGGTGAGTCGTGGGTGGACGCACACCGCAAGGAGGACGGCTGGTTCTGGCCGACCGGCGAACCGATCACGCCGCGCCCGCTCGGCGTTGGCGCGTGTCTGGCGACCTCTGCGGACGGCAAGCTACGCGCGACACCCTGCGAAGAAACTCGGGCCCGCGTGTGCGGAGCGCCGCGTCTCTAGTAGCCGTCCTGGCTCTTGAGCTGCTCGGCTTGATCGTGCGCCGTGATCGCGTCCAGCATCTCGTCGATCTCGCCCATCAGGAAGCGGTCGAGCTTGTACAACGTCAGGCCGATGCGGTGGTCCGTCACGCGGTTCTGCGGGTAGTTGTACGTGCGGATACGCTCCGAGCGGTCGCCGGTGCCGACCTGTGAACGGCGGTCATCGGCGCGGGCGTCATGCAGCTTCTGGCGCTCTTGGTCCACCAGGCGGGAGGCCAGCACCTTCATGGCGCGCGCCTTGTTCTTGTGCTGCGATTTCTGGTCCTGGCACTGCACCACCAACCCGCTCGGCAGGTGGGTGATACGAATCGCCGACTCGGTCCGGTTAACGTGCTGTCCACCGGCGCCGGAGGCGCGATAGGTGTCGATCCGCAGGTCACCGGGGTCGATATTGACGTCGACCTCTTCGGCCTCGGCCAACACTGCAACCGTGGCGGTCGAGGTGTGGATACGGCCCTGCGACTCGGTGTCCGGCACGCGCTGAACACGGTGCACACCGGACTCCCACTTGAGCGCTGAGTACACGCGGTTGCCGGTGATTTGGGCCACGAGCTCGCGGAACCCACCGACGGCGCCTTCGCTGGCCGAGAGCACCTCGACCTTCCAGCCCTTGGTGGTCGCGAAGCGCTGGTACATCTCGAGCAGGTTGCCAGAGAACAGCGCGGACTCGTCGCCACCGGCGCCGGCGCGGATCTCGAGGATGATGTCCTTGGAGTCCAGCGGGTCGGTGGGCAGCATGAGCCGCTTCAGTCGATCCTCGTACTCCGTGACCTTGGGCTCCAGCTCCGAGAGCTCGGCCTTGGCCATGTCGCGGATCTCGTCGTCCGAGTCGCCGAGCATCTCCTTGTTCTCGTCGATCTGGGCGAGGGTGCTCAGGTATCCGCGGTAGGCGGTGACCACGTCCTCGAGATCGCTGAGCTCCTTGTGCGTCTTGGAGTAGCGCTCGTGATCGCCGGCGACAGCAGGGTCGGCGAGCTGGCTCTGCAGCTCCTCATAGCGACCGACGACATCTCGAAGTCCTTCAAACATTAGATTCCTGGTGCGGTCATTCCGCCGGTGCCGCGACCGGCTGTGGCGTTGATCGCGGGTCGTCGTAGACGACGTCTTTGATGGTCTGAACGAACGATTCGCGGCGCGTCATGTTCACGTTGGCGCCAGCAGCCTCGGCTGCGGCTTCGCGGGCCAGTGCGGCCTTGAGCGATACCAACGCGACCTCGACCTGCGCGTCGTCGGGCTCTTGCGTCGTGATGCGCTGCAGCCACAGGCCCGGCAGCACAAACGGGGTGATGAACGGGCTGTCCGGAAAACGCGCTGAAAGCCGCTGAAACTCGTACGCGATGCCCGCGATGGGGAACAACAGCGGGAGCTTCAACGCGACCAACGCGAGTTGGTGTAACGCCGCGTTTTGAATGGGCAAAGTGACGGAGCCGAGCACCAGCGTGAACACCAGAATACTGGTGATGATCACGATGAACAGGAAGCTCGTTCCGCACCGCGGGTGCAGGCGCGTGTGGGCTTGCGCGAAGGCCACCTCAAGGGGCTCGTCGGCCTCCCAAGCGTAGATCGCCTTGTGTTCGGCCCCATGGTACTGGAACACGCGGTGGATCTCCTCGATCCGGCTGATGCCCCAGAGGTAGCCGAGCAGGATGCAGAGCTTGAAGAAGCCAGCGACCGCATGGAACAGCGGCGTGGTGCCGTTGAGCGCTTCGATGCCGAGCAGCTTTCCGCCGAGCAGCGTGATGCCGTGGGGCAGCGCGATGAAGAGCCCGAACGCGAGCGCGAGCGAGAACATCATGGTGCCGGCGATTGCGAGGCCGCCGGCTTCCTTGGCGTTGGGCGCAGCGGCGCCGTCGACGGCTCCGGACGCTTGAGCGTCTAGCGCAGCCTGGTCGTGCTCCGCGCGGTCCGCGGCCCATCCGAGCGCAGACATGCCGTTGTGCATGGACTCGCCAAGCACGACGGCGCCGCGAAAGAAGGGCCACTTGAGGAAGCGCAAAAACGGCCAACGCGACGAGATCCCAATCCAGGGCTCATCGCGGACTTCGATACGACCATCGGCGCGTCGCACCGCAACGGCCATAGAGCCGGGCGTGCGCATCATGACGCCTTCGATGACCGCCTGTCCGCCCACTTTCAAGCTCATGGCTGACTCCGGGGGTGGGGGCTAGCGCAGCGGGCGGAAGCTAAAGCCTCATGCCCGACAGCGCCAGTGGCGGCCAACGATTCTCAGGTCTTCTTCTTACCCGTCGTGACCTTGTCGCCGTACTTCTTGTTGAAGCGCTCGACGCGGCCGGCGGAGTCCAGCATGCGCTGGGTGCCCGTCCAGAACGGGTGGGTCAGCGACGAGATCGCTACGTCGACGACGTAGTGCTTCACGCCGTCCACCTCGCGCGTCTTGTTGCTGGTGAGCGTGGACTGGGTAACCACCTCGTGCTCGCCGTCGACGAAGATGATCGGGTGGTACTCGGGATGGATTTCGCTCTTCATGTCTCAGCCTGGGTCTGGCGCACGGGCGTGTACCGCGCGGAACTGGGCGCAACGTTCATGGGACGAAGCGGGCGGGAGAGATAGGAGAAGGGGTCGCGGGTGTCAAGTTGGCATTTGGCGCCATCGATCACTGCGCCCCCAATCGCTCCGTCGCGGGCTCCACACCCTCCGAACACGACCTTACTATCACGTCGCGCGCGAACGTCGTCATCACGGGCATCGCCCGAGGAGACACCCCGTCGCGGGTCGGTCGATCGAGATCACGTCGTTCGGTCGATCGAGATCATGTCGTTCGGTCGATCGAGATCATGTCGTTCGGTCGATCGAGATCATGTCGAACCATCGATGACGATGCCATCGATCGCTTCGGATCGATCGTTTGATTCCAATCCGCGGCTCGTGGTCGGGCACCCCCCCAGAGTCGCGTCGTTGGAATCTCGATACACGCGGTGCAACCGTGACGTGTAGGACGCCAGCCGGATGCAACGAGATGTGCTTGAGTCCCCTCAATCAAGTGTGTGCACGCGTGTGTGTCAAACGAGGACAACGTGACATCACTTGCCCTGCTTCGGGAAATTGAAATCCCGGCGCTACTCGCAGGACTTCGAAAAGGTCAGCGGGAACAGCGTCCACCAAGTCCGCAGGTGCTCGCGACCGCCACCGCCGGACACCATCATCAGGTGCACTTGGTCGCCAGCCGGGGCCACGTCGTACGCGGATTGGGTGGCCCAGATGGGCACGCGGACCTCCAACGGAGCCAGCAGCGCCGGCCACTCTCCGGTCTCCCGGACCGTCGCGACGTCGATAATATCGCAGCCCGGGGTGACGGTTGGCGTCTCCATCACCCAGTAATCCACGTCCACCGAAGGCCCTTGGCCATCGCTCGCTTTGCGGAACTCAAGCACCGCCTCGTTGCCGTCGATCTCCACGATTCGGCCCTGCCACAGCGCGTGGCAGGTGAGGTCAGACGGGGCGCAAGTGCAGTCCGTGTTGGGCTCGAAAATCTCGGTCCACTCGCCCACTTCGGGGAACGAAGACACCTCACAATTCGGCGGCTCGTTGCACACGCCGGCGGCGCACCCAAACTCGCATTCGCCCACGAACTGCGGCTCACAGGTGTCATCCGCGTAGGCGAACAGCGTATCGCCATCGCAGAACTGCGCGCCCGCCTCACAGGCCGGACCTGCGTCCGAATCGGCGCCCAGATCGGGGTCGACATCGCCGCCCGTTTCCACGTCAGCGTCAGCGTCGAGGTCGGCCGCGACGTCGCGGTCCGTGTCCGCGACCGCGACCGTATCACCCGAGTTTACATCCGTAGTTTCGGACACATCCGACCCCGTCACGTCCGCGGGGTCCGTGTCGGATGTGACGTCGTTCGGCTCCGAGCCGCAGGCCACCACAGTGGCGAGCGATAGAAGGCTAAAGCAGATCCTCAAAACCATAACTCAACGACTCGGCAAGACGCCGCTCACCGCGCCGTGACGTACAATCCGGCGGGGTCAACAGTAGAACGAGAAATTCTCAAATTCAGGGGCGCGGAAACGTACGGGACCGCGACCGCGACAACAAGTAGGATGTTAAAGTAGATTCTCGGAGGCAGCGTCGTCGGCATTGAACTCAATTTCGGCGGGGGATACGTTGCCCGACCCTCCAAACGCGCAAAAATGGCACTCTCTCATCGCATACTCGAGACCAGCGTTGACGCGTTCGCCCGTGTGTTCGCGCACATGGCGCTCGCGGGCACAGTACCGTCCAGCTTCGGCCACGTGGGCGCCTACTTCGAGTGGCGCATCGCCAGCCATTTGGAGTCGCTCGGGCTCGAAGACGAGCAGATCGCCGGCCTGTTTGGGCACTCGGCCGTCCGGACCGTGCGCGGGTGGAGAAAGTCGCCGCCGTCGCTAGAGATCGGGCAACCGGAGCGGCTGTTTGAGCGCATCGAGCAGGACGCGCTCGCGCTGGAATCCGACGTGATCGAGGACTTCGTCGACCTGATGGCGCCGAACGCCACGGAGGACGGCCGGACGCGATGGCGCACGCGCGGGCGGCACCTGTTGCGGCTGTTGGTCGCCGTCGGCGCTGTCGCTGCGCGCGGGCCCGCCAAGGACCGCCGTTTGAGCGCGGTGCCCGTGTCACCGGTGCGCGGCTTGCCGTCGGTCCTCTGGCTGGAGGTGCACCTGCATGGCCCCATCGCCACCGAGGCGCTCGCGCGCGCCGTCGGAGAACCGGTGCCCGTGGTCAAAGAGTGCATCACGGCGCTCGCCGCGCAGGGCCGCGTGCACGAAACGGACGACGGGTGGGATTGCGGCCAAGTGGCGTTGGACCGCGACGCCCGCGAGTGGGAAACCGCCGTGCCCGACCACCTGTCCGCCGTGTACGCCACGGTCACTCGGCACATCCAGCGGTTCTTGCCGCCGGGGTTCGTGTCCGAGGTGCCCAAAGGGACCGGGTTCGACACGTACGAGTTTGTGCTTGAGGGCCGCGACTTTAATCACCTCGTGGGCCTCGCGCGCACGTTCGGCGAGACGCTGGACGCGCAGCTCGGGAACAAGTCGCACGGGGACACGCTCAGAGTGTATCTGGGCCAGTATTTCGACAGGCTCCCACGATGATGGTCCGACACACCACGACTTATCGCGACGCGCTCTTCGCCTGTTTGGCGGTGCTTTGCGTCAGCTGTCACCCGGTCGAGGAGCCGCCGGTGACCGACAGCCGAACCGGCGGCTGGGGGCTGGCGTGTCAGTTCGACGAGAGCTGCGACCCCGAGTACGCGTGCGTGTGCGGGGCGTGCACGACGGCTTGTGCGGACGCGCAATGCGCCCAGGGCGAGTGCACCGCGACGGCGGATATCCCCGCGTGCGCGGGCGAGCCCAACGTGGACACCTGCCTGGCCACCTGTGAGATCCCGGAGGACTGCGCTGGGTTCCAAGATCCCTCGTGCACCGGCGGCGTCTGCGTGGAGAACGTGCCCGGCCCGGCGTGCCGTTGGCAGATCGATACCGCCGCCGATTGGAGCGTCGCCGACCCGGCGAACGTGGACTGCACCTGCTCCAGCCAGAATCAACGGTGCCACGCGGTCATCGAAACGCGGGCGGTGTCCGCAACGGACATGTCGGTGACGGTCGAGGCGCGCTTCGTGGCCGACGAATCGTGGGCCGCCGAACTTGTGGACTGGAGCTGGGGCACAGCCGTGCTTGAGCAGACGTCGTGCTTCGACCTGACGCAGTTTGTGGAACACGCCTCGGGGCAAGTCCCCATCGGCGGGTCGTTCGAGGCGAACTTCGCGATCACGAGCGAAGCCGAGTTCGCGTCACTCCCCGAGGGCACGCTCGTGTGGCTGGTGGTGACGACAGGGTCGGCGCGGGACCCGGACGGCAGCATCTACTTCTCGACGGCGGGCATCCCCGCTCGAAAGGTCTGCGAGTAGGCCAGCGGCGATTCAGAGGCCCGATCGCGGCAAAAGCGACGCGACCAGCACGGCCACCATTCGCGCGCCTCACCACTCCGTGCTACCGTTCCAAGAACGTCGCACCGGAGGACATCCATGGAACACGATACCCGCCCCTGGGGCAGCTACACCGTCCTAGAGGACGCCGAGACCTTTAAGGTTAAGCGCATCGAGGTGCTGCCGGGCAAACGGCTGTCTTACCAGAAGCACGCGCGGCGCTCGGAGCATTGGTACATGGTCGCCGGCACCGCCACGGTCACGCTCGACGATGTCGAACACACGCTGGTGGCGGGTCAGGCCATCGACATCGCGCTCGGCGCCGCCCACCGCATCGCCAACCCCGGCGACGAGCTGCTTGTGTTCATCGAGATCCAGCGCGGCGACTACTTTGGTGAGGACGACATCGTCCGGCTCCAGGACGACTTCGGCCGCGCCTAGAGCTGACCCGGTTGAGGTCTCTGCACCCCTTCCACGCGATCCGGACGAAACCGCCGGTAGATTGCCTGCCAAACGCGTCTGATCGATCAGGAACGCGCGCGCTGCAGACCTATGCCGCGTGCGGCTCGAGCGCTTGAACGGCCGCTTCGACGGCGTCGCGGATCGCTGCCGCGCTGTCCATGCCGCGCATGCGTGAGCGCAGCACCGGCAAGCCGTCGGTGCCCTTGAAGTACCACAGCGCGTGCTTGCGGAATTCCAGGCAGGTGCGGTGCTCGCCGAAGCTCTCGATGTAGAGCGCGAGGTGGCGCAGGACCATCACTCGGATGGCCTCGGGCGTGCGCTCGCTCGGGGCCGGAGCGCCGGCGAGGTGGGCGCGCAGGTCCTCGAATATCCACGGGTTTCCGAGGCATCCGCGGGCGATCATGACGGCGTCCACGCCGGTGGCGAACATGCGGTCGCAGCTGTCGCGGTCGCGCACGTCGCCGTTGCCGATCACCGCGATTCCAACCGCGGCCTTGAGCTCCGCGATGGCGTCGAGGTCCACGTGGCGCTCGTACATATCGGAGCGCGTGCGCCCGTGGATCGTGACGCCCGCGGCGCCGCCCGCCTCGAGCGCGTGGCCCACGTCGACGGCGTTCGCGTCTTCCCATCCGGCGCGGATTTTGGCGGTCACGGGGATGCGCACGGCGTCGGTCATGGCGCGCATGATGCGCTCTACCTTGCCGGGGTCTTGTAACAGCGCGGCGCCTCGGCCGGTGCGGGTGACCTTCTTCATGGGGCAGCCCATGTTCACGTCCACCGAGTCAGCGCCGACGGCTTCGATTCGGCGCGCGGCCTCGGCCAGCTCGTCGGGCTCGCAGCCGAACAGCTGCACGGAGACCGGGTGCTCGTCGGGCCGGATGTCCACGTACGACCAGGTCTTCACGTCGTTGCTGACGATGCCCTTGGCGCTGACCATCTCGGTGACCACGAGTCCGGCGCCGAGCTCGCGGCAGAGCTTGCGGAACGGCGGGTTGGTGGCGCCGGCCATGGGGGCCAGCACGAGGGGCGGATCGAGGGGGATGTTACCGAGGGGGCGCATGGGCGCTGCTAATCCTCGCGCTCGCGCTCCGTCAACTGCCAAACGCGGGCGTCGTCGTTATAGGTCCACACTTCGCGGTAGCTGGCCTCCTCGACGCTGGTGCTCGGGAGGCGGAACCACTGCATCCACACGTGTACCTCGGCTTCGTCGCTGGCGCGGTCGACGGTCACGCTCTCGATTTCGTACTCGGTGACCTCGAAATCGTCGCCGAGCTCGTCGTGCATGCCCATGAACACCTGGCGATGATCGTCGGCGACGAAGCCGGACGCCTCGCCGATCCTTCCCCAGCGGAGGTGGGAGTGGAACGCGCGGAGCTGCTCTTCGAGCACGGCCTCGGGGGTGCGCATTGCGCCGCCACAAGCGGTCGTGAGCGGCAAAGCGATGGCCAGAAGCAGCAGGAGAGGCACGATACGGGAGGAGGTCATTTCGGTCCGAAGAACAAGAGGGGCACTGAATTGTGACGACAGGCTACGCGGTTTTCTTCAGGTACGGAAATCTGCGCAGCGTACGGTGCCGTGGCGCACGGCGTGACACCGCACAACACCGCCTAGACGACTCCACGGCTTGGCCACAGGGTTAAAGTAACGGCGGCGGACGGCGATTCCGCGCGCGGCCACTTCGGAGAAAACCAACGCCGAGCACACGCGTTGCTCGCGTCGGAGCGCACACGCCGCTATCTTGCCGGAACCATAGGGTTTCGGGCGTCACCGGAGCCTCCATAGCGACGCACGACCTCCATGCGTCGCGTGACCACGAGGTCCCGTGCTCCACACCTGTTGGGAAGTCCGCGCATTGTCATTTCATCGCACCAAAGCGGTGCTGCGCGCGTCCGTTTGCACGCTTGCAGCGGCCATCGCACTCGGCGGCTGCGCCTCCAGCGCCTCCGAAGGTGACGATAACGAACGCGACGTTCCAGAGGCCGCCGACGCCTCGGACGCCGGCTATGAGGTGATCCCCAACGACGTGCGCGCCGATGCAGCAGACGACGACGTCGCCGACGATGTCCTCCAGGATGCGGCCGAAGATGCGGCCGACACGACAGACGACGTTCCTGGCGAAGACGCCGACGACGCGGACTCCAAAGACGACACCGATGTTCTCGACGTGGCCGATGCGGTCGAAGACGCGACAGACGTCATCGAGGACACCACCGCTGACGTCGATGCCACTGACGACGCGACCGACGTCGAAGACGTGATCGAGGACGCCGAAGACGCGGATACCACTGACGACGCGACCGACGTCGCCGACGCCACCGAAGACGTCGAAGACGCCGATACCACTGACGACGCGACCGACGTCGCCGACGCCACCGAAGACGCCGAGGACACCGACGTCGCCGACACCACTGAAGACGCCGACGCGACCGACGTCGCCGAGGACACCGACGCAGCGGTCAACCTGCCGCCCATCGCCGTCGCCAACGCGGACGTCATCGAGGGCATCGCGCCGCTGACGGTCACGTTCGACGCCACCGACTCCTCGGACCCCGAGGATGGCGCGTTGTCCTTCGCTTGGAACTTCGGCGACGGCACCTCGGGCGTCGGCGCCACGCCGGAGCACGCATACGCGAACGCGGGCACATACACGGTCACGCTGACGGTCACCGATGATGCGGCGCAGTCCGTCATCGATGTGCTGACCGTGACGGTGTTCCTGGCGCCCGACCCCGACACGCTCGACGCCATCGCTGTCCTGTCGGGCGGCTCGCTCGCGGATGACTGCGGGGCGCTCGCCGACCCGTGCGGCGACCTTCAGCTCGGCGTGGACCGCGCGGTCGCGGAGTCGCTGTCTCGAGTCGTGGTGGCGGGCGGCGACTACGGCGCGCTCACGCTGGCCGACGGTGTATCGGTTCTGGGCGGCTTCGGCGCGAACTTCCAACGGGGCGCGCTGGCCGAGGGCAACACGACGGCGACAATCTTCGGCGCGTATGACGCGGAGCTGGACGTCAACGTGGGCATCATCGGCGCGGACATCTTCGCCGAGACGCGGGTCGAGGGACTGTCGGTGTACGGCGGGTTCGCCGAGGCGGGCGTGGACAGCGTGGGCGTGTACTTGCTCGGCTGCGGCGGTGTGGCGCTGTCGGAGCTGGTCGTCAACGGCGGCTCGGGCGACTCCGCCACCGGCGTACTGTTGGGCGTGACCACGGTGGTGACGCTCACGGAGTGCGTGATCTCGAGCGGCACCCCGACCGCTTCCGGCGGCAGCGCGTACGGCGTTCGGGCCATCGAAGGCTCCGGCTTCACGGCGACGGCGTGCGAGATCTCGGCCGAGCCGGGCATGCACGCCGACGACGCGCCGACCACGCGGCCGGCCACGAGCGCGAACGGCTGCACCGGCAACAACGGCGGAAACGCGACGGGGCCATCGGCGCCTGGCGCGGGCGGCGCGAGCTGCGGCGGCAGCGGTGTGGCCACGAGCGGCGCAGGCGGCACGGGCGGAAACTACTCCGGCGTGGGCGCGGGCGGCACGGCAGGCGGCGGCGGCGCGAGCCGAGGCTCCGGCGGCTGCGGCTCGCTGTTCGGGTGCGGTGAGGCGGGCGGAAACGGTGGAAACGGCGACGGTGGAGCGGCGGGCGCGGCTGGCAGCGGCGGCGGCGGAATCCTGCTCCCGCTCGGCCTCAGCTGGGCAGCCGAGCCCGCGTCAAACGGCGGAAACGGCGGCTTGGGCGGAGGCGGTGGCGGAGGCGGCGGCGGCAACAGCGCCAGCGCATCGGGCGGCGGCGGCGGTAGCGGCGGCGGCGGCGGCGTGGGCGGTCAGGGCGGCACCTTCCCTGGCCAAGGCGGCGGCGGCTCATTCGCGGTCTACGCAGCGCAGTCCGGCGACATCGCCATCGTGCTGTCGGAGCTCGAGGCCGGTCGCGGCGGCGACGGCGGCACGGGCTCGGACGGCGGAGACGGCGGAAACGGCGGCACGGGCGGAAACGGCGGTACCAAGTCGTGCTGTAGCGCCGGAAACGGCGGCAACGGTGGCGGCGGAGGCGGAGGAGCAGGCGGCGGAGGAGCAGGCGGCGGAAATGGCGGCCCGTCCATCGTCGTCCTGCACCAAGGCGCCGGCACACTCACCGTCACCGACAGCAACCTCATCGTGGCCAGCGAAGCCGCGCTCGGCGGCAGCGGCGGCGATGGCGGAGCCGCCGGCAACGGATCCAACGTCGGAGACCCCGGCGCCAACGGCCAAGACGGCGCCCCCGGCTTGTTGCTGCACCGCTGGGACAACGGCGTCGCCGAGTAGGGACGCCACGCACGCATGGGTGCCGCGCTCGGTTTGGCGCGCGGCGTGCGGCCGCGGTTTGATTGTTCAGCCAGACCTCAGACTGGTGTAAGGGTGTCGCCCCATGTCCGAAGCACCCACCACCAGCCGTCCGGCGCCCGCGCCCGGCGATCTCCCGAACGCCCCTTCGAGCGACCTCCCGACCGTGGCCGGTTGGGGCCGCACCGGCGTTCCTGCGCGTGAGATTCAGAGCGAAGACCTCGCGCGAATCAGCCACGGCGCGGTGCTCACGCGCGGCCTCGGACGCTCGTACGGCGACTCTTCGCTGCCGCCCGCCGGCGTCACGCAGATCCCGTCGTCCGTGCTCGCGGACCGCATCCTTTCGTTCGACCCGACCACCGGCGCCATGCGCGCAGAGGCGGGCCTATCGGTGCACGAGATCAACCGCCTGTTCCTCAACCGCGGCTACTTCATGCCCGTCACGCCGGGCACGCAGTTTGTGACGCTCGGCGGCATGGTCGCCTCGGACGTGCACGGCAAAAACCACCACGTAGCCGGCACCTTTGGCCGCCACGTCTCCGCGCTGCGCGTGCAAACCCCGCGCGGCATCGTGGAGTGCACCCGCGACGAGAACGCCGACCTGTTCTGCGCCACCATCGGCGGCATGGGCCTGACCGGCCACATCCTCGAGGTCGCGTTCACGCTGGAGCTGATCCCGTCGCCGTGGATCTTCCAAGAGTCGTTCCGCGTCGCCAACATCGACGCGTACATCGACGGCCTCAAAGACTCGGCGGCCGAGTGGCCGATGACGATGGGCTGGATCGACTGCCTATCGGGCGGCAACAAACTGGGGCGCGGTATTCTGATGCGCGGCCGCTGGGCCACCGCCGAAGAGGCCCCGCCCAAGCCGCCGGCGCCCAAGCGACGCCTCACGCTCCCGGCGATCTTCCCGTCGTGGACGCTCAACGACATCACGGTCGCGATCTTCAACTTCCTGTATTTCTGGAAGCAACAGCCCGCGCGCAAGTCGGGCATCGTGCATCCGGAGACGTTCTTTTATCCGCTCGACGCCATCCGTCAGTGGAACCGCGTGTACGGAACGCGCGGCTTTACGCAGTACCAATGCGTGTTGCCCAACGAGGCCGGTCGCGGCGCAGCGCGGCGGTTCTTGGAGCTGCTCACGTCCAAAGGCGGCGCGTCGTTCCTGTGCGTGATCAAGGACTGCGGCGAAGAAGGCGAAGGCCTGCTGTCGTTCCCCAAGCCGGGCATCTCGATCGCCATCGACTTCGCAATCCGCGACAAAACGCCCGACCTGATCGCCACGCTCAACGCGTTCGTGATCGGCGAAGGCGGGCGCATCTACCTGACCAAAGACACCTTCACCACGGCAGCGGATTTCGCCGCCATGGAGCCGCGCCTCGGAGCTTTCCAGGCCGTGCGGCAAACGTGGGATCCCGATCGGACGCTTCGCAGCGCGCAATCCGTACGCATGCTCGGCGACCTCCCGACCGGTAACCGCTCCAGCACCCAACGCCCGAACGAGGACGCGTGAACACAGTTATTATCGGTGGAACCAAAGGCATGGGGCGCTCCATCGCACGCCTGCTCAACGCGCGCGGCGACCGCGTGTACCTGCTCGGCCGCGACGCGGAGGACCTGCAACGCAGCGCCGCCGACCTGCAAGCACGCAGCGCGCAAGCCACTGAATCTACTGAGGATTTCGGCGTCCTCGACCTGGAGGATCCCGCCGGATTCGACGCCGCGCTGGACGACGCTTGGGCCGCCATGGGCAAGGTCGACTGCGTGATCATCACCGCCGCCATGTTCGGCAGCCAAGACGCGCTGGAAGCCGACATCGACTTCGCCACCCGTCTGCTGACCGTGAACTTCGCGAACACCGTGTCGCTCTGCGAGCGGCTGCGCGTTCGGCTGCTCGGCCAAGGCGGCGGAACGCTCTGCGTGTTCTCCTCCGTCGCCGGTGATCGCGGCCGCAAGCCGGTCGGCATCTACGGCTCGAGCAAGGCCGGCCTGTCGCACTACTTGGAGTCGCTGGACCACAAGTACCGCGCGCTGGGCCTGGTCACGGTGTGCGTCAAACCTGGCTTCGTGAAGACCGGCATGACCTCCGGACTCAAGCCGCCGCCGTTCGCTGGCGAGCCCGAGCAGGTCGCGAAGATCGTCGTCCGCGCCATCGATCGCGGTACGCCGCTGGTGTACGCGCCCGGCATCTGGCGTTTCGTCATGCTCGCGATCCGCCACCTGCCACGCTTCGTCATGCGCCGGATCGGCTTCTAGCCACGATCGACCGGCGGAGACTGGCGCCGAACGCTCGACCCCTCTATCTTGTGGGCTCTAATCAAGGGTTCGAGGGTTGAAGTGATTCAACATGTTTGAGTTGTTCGCACTGAGCCATGACGGCTCGGATGTGACAGACCTGTATGGTGTACCGATCGACGGGATTCGATCGTCACTGCGCAGGTGGCTAGACGGTGGCGCCAAGGCACCGCTGCTGCTGGCTACCCACCACGACAGCTCGCACCTGCACCGATTGCGCGACACGCTGATGCTGCACGGCATCCAGTCGCGCGTCACGGAGCTCCCGCAACTGGAGCCCGTACCCCCGCCGCTCATGCAATCCGACGTGCGGCCCGCGTCGAACTCCGGAGAGCGCCCCGTCAGCCCGGACAGCGGCTTGTATGCCATCCGCTCCGGCGCCAGCGAGGCCATGCCCTTTCCGTCGGCCACCAGCGCGCCGCCGCCGGTGCGCACCGGCATGGGAGGCGGCTCCGACCGCCGCCGCTCGTCACGCTCTGGCCTCCAACCCCGCGTGGCAGATTCCGGCCGAACACGGGCGTTTCGAACCGGCATGCAGTCGCCCGTCAGCCCCGGCCGACAGCCCACGCGAACCGCGCCCCCCACCACCGACGAGCGCTTGCGACTGTCCAGCCCCAGCGCGTTCAAAGGCGGACCGCAGGGCCAGCCGATCGGCCAAGGCCACACCCGGACACGCACACGCACCGACAAACTCGACGTGCTCGACGACCACGGGCAATCCGCGCCGCCAACCGATCGCATGAGCGCGCTCGAGCTGCCTACCGACCGCTTGCCGTCCGCCACCACGAGCGGCGCGCGGCCAGCTCCCCACACCGCGTCCAGCTCCGGGGTCCTCGACTACCGAAAGATGATCGCCGAGCAGGAGGACCGACGGTCCACCGCCGCTCACGTGGTGGCGTCCAGCGTGGGCTGGATTCGTCCCGTGCACGTGCTCATCCTCGCCATCGGCGGGCTGATTCTCGCGCTATATCGTGCGTTCACCGCCGGCTGAGCGACGCGCCCACGCGACGACCGCTGAACACACAATCCGCTAGCGACAGACCGCTCACGTAGCCGTTCGAGCACACGCCCACCGCGCTCCGACCGGCCGCGTACAAACCCTCGACGGGGCTGCCATCTTTCCGTCGAACCTGCCCGCTGGCCTCGTCCACCACCAGCCCGCCGAGCGTTAGCGTGGGGCAAGGAAAGCGCTTGGAGCGCAGGCCGCAGTCGATCGCGTAGAACGGCCCGGTGCCCAGCGCCTGCACAAACTCCGGCGACTTGCCGAACGCGTCGGCGCCCGCACCGGCCGCTACCGCGTTGTACGACGCCACGGTCGCCTCCAGGCCCGCCGGGTCGATGCGGGCCGCCTTCGCCAACCCCGCGATCGAGTCGGACACCCGCCGATTCGCATACAGGTTGATCAGCGCCGGTGCCTGCTGAAACCAATGAATTCCGGTGCCGCGACGGCACTGTGCGCGTGCCTCGTCCCAAATCTTTTGGTCGATGATCAGCAGGCCTTCGCCATTGTGCTCCTCCACCATGGTGCGCCCCACCTGCGCCCCGTACAGCCGCTCGTTCACGTAGCGCGCGCCCGTGCGGTCGACCAACACGCCCTTCACCATCGCCTCGGGTGGGTTGATGAACCGCCACGCCGAAACCTGGTCCATCTTGTGAACAGCGCCGCCTGCGGACTGCCCGAGCAAGATGCCGTCGCCGCTGCACCCGGTGGTGCCGAGCGGCATCCCTGGGCGGAACTTGGGCGCGTACTGCTCCACCATCTCCCGGTTGTACACAAAGCCGCCCGCGGTCAGCGCGACGCCGGACCGAGCGCGCACCCAACGGGTCTCGCCACTCCGCTGCTCGATGCGCGAGAGCGTACGGCGGCAGCGCTTAGCAAAGCCTGGATTGTACGGGTTCACCTTGATCGCGAGCCACGCCAAGAACCGGTGCCGGCGCGCCGCCCAACCCTGCAACACACGCACCTCGACGCCCACGACACGCCCCGCGTCGACCACCAGCCGAAGCGCCTGCGCTTCGGTCCAAACCTCCGCCCCAGCCGCCACGGCCGACGCCCGCAGAGGCGCGTAGAAACTCGCGCCCGGCAAGCCTTTGCCCTTGGCGCGATGGCCACGCGCGGCCGGCTTCGCCGCATCGCGAAACGGCGCGAAGCTCTCGTTGCCCGAGTAGTACAAATAGTAGTCGTTGCTCGGATACGACGTCTTCACCGGGCACAAGCTGGGCTCAAACGGCACGCCGTGCGCCGCCAGCCAGTCGTGGTTCGCCGTGCTCTCCTCGCAGAACCGCCGCAGCGTCTCAGGGCTCACGCAATCGCCCACCTCCAGGCTCAGATACGCAAACATGTCCTCCACGCTGTCCGGCACAGCGGCAGAATGCTGCGTCGACGTGCCACCGCCAGCGTACACCACGCCGCCGCTGATCGCCGTCGCGCCGCCGCCCGCGAACCGGTCCAGCACCAACACCGATGCGCCCTGCTCGCGCGCCTCGATCGCCGCGCACGCACCCGCGCCGCCAAAGCCCACCACGACCACATCCGCCTCGGCATCCCACCGGGATGGCACGCTCGCGACCTCTGGAATCTCAACCGCCATACCTACTCCTGCTCACCACGACCAACGCCACTAGAGAGCTGACCAATTCGACGTCGATTGCATGCCTAAAGCGTCGAACGGATCACCACCTAGAACACGTTCTAGTGGATCGTTCAGCGGTACGCACGTTCTGCGTTGCGGCGGTGGTCTACAGGTGGCCAGCACATCGCCCGGCACGCGCGGATCAGCACCCGTCTTCCGCGACGGCCTACGTGGCCAGCGCGCCCACCGCTTGCTCCAACGTCGCCTTCCAAGCGTCACTCACCGGCGGCTTCGCGTCATCGTCGAGTCCAGCAAAGAACAGCTTGTCGGCGGTCTGCAGGTGCAGCCCCATGTGCTCCACGCTCACCGACATCGACTTCTCGAGCTGCGTCACCACGCCGATCACGCGGCCGCGACCGCCGGAGTCTAGGCCAAGCTTCGGCGCGAGCATGTATGCGCCGTAGGCCGCCAAGGCGCCGAGCACCAAGCCGAGCGCGGCGCCGCCCAGGAGGCCAGGCGCCCCCTCGACCGTCTTCGCAGATACAAACAACGTGCCGAACATCACGAGCGGGAACGCGATCGCCGCCCACCGTGCGCCGCCGTTTCCGTTCACCAGCAGGCGCACACCGAGCGCGCCGGTGGACTCATCTCGGCCCACCACAGCGCTGATCAGATGACCCTCGTGGGTGCCTCCGAATACGACAGTCCCGTGGTGCACACGCGCGCCGTCATACCGATCACACTGAGTCCGAAACACGGTGCCCAGACGCCCGACGACGTGGCGGACACGGGCATCATCCGGCTCTTCGTCGTGCCCGCTCACTTTCCACTCGCGCCTCTCCTGCGTCACTCTCTACCTTGGGACGGGGTTCCACTCCGACGGCTCAGCCGCCAGATTCTAACACGCGTCCCACCGCCGCAAGGCGGGCGCAAGACTAGTGAATCGTGTCGTCGTCGTCGTCCACGTCGCCGCAGCGGTCGGCGGTGGTCCATCTGGACGGGCTGTCGTCCACCGGCTTCACGCACGCGAAGATCGAACGGGCGCCCCAGCCGTCGCCGTCGTTGTCGCGGCAGAACGTTACGCGGGTGCAGCTGAGGCCGTCATCGCGGGAGCCGTTGCACTCGTTGTCGTAGCCGTCGTTGACCTCGTTGCGCGGGATGCCAGTCGGCGTCTGCGCCCGCGGCGACGAGTCATCGCAGTCCAAGCGGTTGGACACGTAGTCGAACTGCTCGCCGATGCATCCGAACGGCGTAGAGAACCCGAGGCAGATCGACTGAGCGCGGCACGCCTGCATGCTCAGCGGCGAGAGCACAAAGTCCGGCGCGTCTTCGTCGCCTTGGCCGTCGTCGTCCGCGTCCAGGTAGAAGATCGTGGCGTCCGGGGGCGCGCTGCCGCCGATCGGCAAGTACGTGACACCTTCGTTGGTCTCGCCGTCGCAGTCGTCATCGTACGCGGTCGCGCAGAGCTCTTGCGCGCCGGGGTACACGTTGCCGTTCGCGTCGTTGCAGTCGCCGGTGACGGCCGAGGTGCCCGCCGGCTGCGTGCACGCGATCACGGAGGTGCTGCCGCCGTACGCGTCGCCGTCGCCGTTGATGTACCACGTGGTGCCCACGCCATTGTCGATGCCGCCGGCGCAGTCGTTGTCCACGCCATCACACACCTCGGGGTTTCCGGGGAACGCGCTGCTGTTCGAGTCCAGGCAGTCGGTGGCGTCGGTTACGTAGCCGGTGGGCTGGGTGCACGCCTCGCGGGTGTTGTCGGCGTTGCCGTACGTGTCGCCGTCGGAGTCGCGATAGAACGTCGTCGTCACGCCTTCGTCGATGCCGTCGCGGCAGTTGTCGTCGCGTCCATTGCACACCTCAGTGCCGCTGGGGTTCACCGCCGCGACCGCGTCGTTGCAGTCCTGAGCGCGCGCGATGTAGCCCGCTGGTGCCGCGCAAGCGCGGGTGGTCACCGCCGGATCCCCGTACGAGTCGCCGTCGCCGTCGAGGTACCAGATCGAACCGTACGCCGGGTCGTCGTCCGCCGTGCCCGTGCAGTCGTTGTCGACCCCGTCACATACGTCCTCCGCGTCGGGGTGGATGGTGCCCACGCGGTCATTGCAGTCCAGGTCGTTGGTCACCCAGCCACCCTCAGCGCAGCCGAGCCGCTCGCTGGCGGGGTCGCCAAACCCGTCGCCGTCGGTGTCCTCGTAGTAC
Source organism: uncultured Myxococcales bacterium (assembly GCA_965367675.1). GTDB lineage: Bacteria > Myxococcota_A > Bradymonadia > REDH01 > REDH01 > CBDUJZ01. The sequence continues at coordinate 45,867 of CBDUJZ010000020.1, forward strand.
AATCGCGCCGGCACGGCGCCGTCGTCGACCACGCCGCTGCAGTCGTTATCGAACCCGTCGCACACGTCTTCGCGGCTCGGGTTGATGAAGTTGCGGCCATCGTCGCAGTCGCGGCTGTTGGTCACCCAACCGTCCTCGGCACAGCCCATGCGGGTGGAGTTGAGGTCGCCGTACGTGTCGCCGTCGCTGTCCTGGTAGTACAGCCGCGCGGGCACCGGGCCGTCGTCGACCACGCCGCTGCAGTCGTTGTCGAACCCGTCGCAAACGTCCTCGCGGCTCGGGTTGATGAAGTTCTTGGTGTCGTCGCAGTCGCGGCTGTTGGTCACCCAGCCTTCCTCGGCGCAACCGAACCGCTCCGCGTCGGGGCTACCGTAGGTGTCTCCGTCGGTGTCTTGATAGTAGGTCCGGGGACGCACAGCCCCATCGTCGATGGTGCCGCTGCAGTTGTTGTCCACGCCGTCACACACGTCGTCCGCGCCGGGGTGGATGAACCGGTCGCCGTCGTTGCAGTCCGTGCTGTTGGTGACCCAGCCGTCCTCGCCGCAGCCGAACATCTCGACCGCCGCGTCGCCGTAGCCGTCGCCGTCCACGTCCCGGAACCACTGTCGGCCGGTATCGCCACCGTCATCGACGGCGCCATTGCAGTCGTTGTCGATGGTGTCGCAGATATCGACCGCGTCCGGGTGGATGAAGCGGTCGTTGTCGTTGCAGTCGCGCGCGTTGGTGACCCAACCCGCAGCCGCGCAGCCGGTGCGCGACGAATCCGGATCGCCAAACCCATCGCCATCGGTGTCCTCGTAGAACACCGCGGAGCCGACCGCGTCGACGCCGTCGACGGTACCGTCGCAGTCGTTGTCGAGGCCGTCGCAGACCTCGTTGGAGCCGGGGTTGACGTTCACGAGCGCATCGTCGCAGTCGCCGCCATCGGTCACAAAGCCTTCTGGGCGCGCGCAGGTGGTGACCGCGGTCTCGTCACGGCCGAAGCGGTCGCCGTCGCCGTCGGCAAACCACGTCTGCGCGTCGGAGGCGTCGTTGTCGACCTCGCCGTCACAGTCATTGTCGCGGCCGTCGCACGTCTCAGCGCTGGCTTCGTAGCGCGCCACACAGGCGTCCGCGCCCTCGATGCAGGTAATGCGGCCTTCGCCGCAGACGCCCGCGAAGCCGGTGTCGCAGTCGTCGCCCGAGGTCAGCGTGTTGTCGTCCACCACGCCGTCGCAGTCGTCATCCGTGCCGTTGCAGACCTCGTCCGCGCCGGGGTTGATCGACGCGATCAGGTCTTCGCAGTCACCGCCGATGCAGCCCGGACCCGTGCCGAAGCCGTCCTCGTCCTGGTCCAAGCAGAAGTCCACGTCGAGGCAGGCCTCGTAGGACACCTCGCCGGTGCCGATCACAACGCAGTCCTCGTCCGCGTCACAGTCCTCGTCTTCGGTGCAGCGGAACGTGCAGATGCCGTTGTCGGGCCCCGGCAGCAGGTCCACGCAGATCTCGCCCGGAGCGCAGTCTTCGAACGTGTCGCACGTGCCGTCGCCCGGCGTCGTGTCCTGCACGTCCACCACGTCGAGCGGCTCCTCGATGTCGGGCGAGACCACGTCGAGTCCAGCGGAGTCGCGGGCGTCACCGCTGTCGATCGGGGCGAGCCCCGAGTCGTCGTTTCCGTTGGCGTTGCCCGAACCGCTGGAGTCCCCACAAGCAGGGGCCCACATCAGCGCGATCAGCGAGAGGAGTACAAAGGAGTTTTTTGTCATAGCGCGCGGAGAGTCGCGAGGTGTGCAATTTCTGTCAAGACATCGACACACAAAACACGCGATTCTTGGCGTGTTTTCAGACACTTCCGCGACGCGGAACACACACAGACGATCACGCCACGCTGCAAACAACGCGAATGCGTAACGTGTGTACACTTTGGACAACATGTCCCATGCGAAAAAGACGACATCTCCACCGAGCTCAGCGGCGGAAATGTCGTCCAGATTCGTCCGTGGCGAGCACCTACTGGCGCCCGCTAGGCGGCTAGCTGCAGAGCGCGCGGACCGCGTCGGCCAGGTCGCTCGGCGCCAGGCCCTGCTGCGCGAACAGGTCGTCCGGCTTGCCGCTGGTGCCGTACTGGGTCACGCCCAGCTTGCGCACCTTGGCCGCCACGCCCTCTTCGCCGAGCACCGAAGTCACGATGCAGCCGAGACCGGTGTGCACGTTGTGGTCCTCGTACGTGAGCACCTTGCCGATGTTCATCGCGTTCTCGAGGATCGACTGGCGGTCGAACGGCGCCAAGCTCGACGCGTTCACCACCTTGAGGCCAATGCCCTCGGCGAACAGCGCATCGGACGCCTCGACCGCGCGCGACACCATGGGGCCGAACGCGAACACGACGGCGTCTTCGCCCGGGCGGACCTCGGTCCAGCGGCCGGGGACGAACTCGCCCGCCAGCGCCGGCTCACCCTCGCGGGTGGTGATGGTCGCCATCTTGGAGCGGCCCATGGCCACGGCCACCGGCGCGTAACGACCGGCCACGTTGCGGATGATGCGATCGCAGTCGTTGGCATCGGCCGGGACGAACACCTCGAACCCGAACAGGTTCCGCATCACCGACACGTAGTCGATGCACTGGTGCGTCGGGCCGTCCTCGCCCACGTCCAGGCCGCAGTGCGTGGACACCACCTTGGGGTTGGCGCTGTTCTGGTCGTTGAGGCGCTGCTGGTTGTAGGCCTCGACCATGGCGAACATGCCGAACGTGCTCCAGAACGGCACGATGCGCTCCTTGGACATCGCGCCCGCGAGCACGGCGGCGTGGTGCTCCATGATGCCCGACTCGATGAAGCGATCCGGCGTCGACGCGTGGAAGCCGTTCATCTTCACGGACCCTTCCAGGTCGCACGAGATGCCGACCACCGGCCACGCCTTCTCGTCGTCCTTGTTCAGGTCGGCGAGGTCCTTGAGCGCGTTGCCGTAGGCGCTGCGGCAGTCGGTGACCACGCCGGCCTCGTACGTGCGCGGCGTGCCCGTGTTGAGCACCACATCGCGGTCCACCGGCGGCTCGTGCGAAAGGTGGGGCGTGTTCTCGGCGCGGTGCGCGCGAAGCTCGGCCAGGTTGTTCTCCTGTCCAAAGCCCTCGATCGCTTCGATCGCCCAGTCGTCCGGCAGCGCTTGGCCGTGGAACTTATGGTCGTTCTCGATCTTCGCGTAGCCCTTGCCCATCACGGTGTTGAGCAGCAGCACGGTCGGCTGACCGGGCGTCTTGGAGGCCGCAACCGCCGTGCGCAGCGCCGCGTACATGGCCGCCTGGTCATGGCCATCCACCTCGACCACGTTCCAGCCGTCCGCAGCCCAATCCGCCGCGATATCGAGCGGCATGATGTCGGCCGTCTTGCCGCCGATCTGCAGGCGGTTCACGTCGATGAGCGTGATCAGGTTCGACAGGCCGTACTTGACCGCGAAGCGGCGGCCTTCCGAGATCTGGCCCTTCTGCTGCTCGCCGTCGCCCATGAACACAAACGTGCGATAGTCCGCGCCGTTGATGCGAGCGGCCATCGCGAAACCGGCGCCGGCCGAAAGGCCCTGCCCCAGGTTGCCGGTGTTCCACTCCACGCCGGGAACCACGTTCTCGATGTGACCGCCGAACACGGTGCCCGCCTTGCGGAAGCCGTCGTACGCGTCCTGCATGTCGAAGAACCCGAACTCCGCGAGCGTCGAGTACACCGCCGGCGACACATGGCCGTGCGATACCACCACGCGGTCGCGATCTTCAGCCTGGGGCGACTTCGGATCGAAGTTGCCGCACGAGTAGACCGTCAACAAAGCATCCAGCGTCGACAAGCTGCCGCCGGGGTGACCCGACTGCGAGAGCGACACCAGCCGGACACAGTCCGCGGCGGTGCGCTGCCGACGGGCGGCGATGGTCTCAAGCTGGGACGACGAAAGGGCTGCTGCTTCAAAGCCAAAGGACATCGCGATTTCTCCGTGGGCAAGTGATGGCGCGCGCCATAACATGGGACAACCCGGCGCGCTACGCCGCTGGAACCTGCTGCGCTGTCCAGCTAGAACGCGTTTCGCTCGCCCCCCTAAACTGCCCTCCGCTCCGCCCACCGGATTCGCACCATGACCGCCCACTCCGCACTCATCTTCGGCGCCACCGGGTTCACCGGCCAAGCGGTCGTCAAACACCTCCGCGCGAACAATATCCCCACCGTCGCGCACATTCGGCCAGACTCGGCCCGCAAAGAGAGCCTGACAGCGCAGTTCGAGGCCCTGAGCGCCGCCGTATCCACCGCGACGTGGGAACCCGACGCCATCCGCGACCTGATCAAGCACGCCCAACCCACCCTCGTGTTCGGCCTGCTCGGCATCACCGCCGCCGGCGCCAAACGCGAAGCGGAGCGCACGGGCGACAAGGCCCCCACCTACGAAGCCGTCGACTACGGGCTCACCGCCATGGCCATCGACGCCACCGCCGAGCTCCGGCCCGACGCGCGCTTTATCTACCTGTCGTCGCTCGGCACCAAAGCCAGCGCGGGCGGCGCGTACCTGCAGGCGCGCTGGAAGACCGAGCAACACCTGCGCGCGAGCGGACTCGCACACACCATCGCCCGCCCGTCGATCATCACCGGCGACCGGGACGAAGCGCGACCCGCCGAGACCGCCGGCGCCGTTGTGCTCAGCGGCGCGCTCGGCGTGCTCGGAGCGCTGGGCGCAAAACGACTCAAAGCGCGATACCGCGCCCGCACCGACGAGGAGCTCGCCGAGGCCCTCGTGCGCGCCGCGCTCCAGCCCAGCGGCCGCGCGGTCACGCTCGAATCCGAAGACCTGTAAAATCCGTTCCATGACGATCCAAACCGCTGGGCGCAGAAACTAGCGGAACCGCTGGTCGAAGAACGGCAGGCACTGGAACGCGCAGGTAAACTCGTCGTCCGGCGCAAACTCGCGGTGCGTCGCGGGAACGAACGTGAACTCGCCGATGTGGATGAAATCCATCTGCCGCACCCGGTCGGCCTCGCGCTCCCAGTCGGCCACATACACAGACCCGCCGCAGCTCATGAGCCGCACCTCTTGGGGCCCCTCGCTCCACGTCCCGCGGTCGCACACGTACGCGCGCTCACTCGCCGAGCGGCCAACCTCACCGCGCCACTCGTACGTCCCGTCCTCATAGAGCTTTAGCCCACCGATTTGGCACAGCTGCCCAGGCGAGCATCCCTCCAGCGACGGCTCGCCGCGCGGCGTCGTCTCGAACGTCATGATCGTGTCGAGCGTGACCCCCACTGCGTTCACGTCACGGAGCGTGGGCAGCGGCTCCGATACGGCCTCAGCAGGCGTCTGCGCGGCCGGCTGCTGAGGCCGCGTGGGCGTCTCCACCGCAGCGGCCGGCGCCGGAATCGCCGCAACCTCCGTCGACGGGCCATCGGGCAAAACCGGCGCGGGAGACGCGCTGACCAGCATCTCACCGCATCCCACAAAGAACAGCGCGCAAAGCAGCAACGCGGGGCCAAAGAAGCGAGCGAACGGGCGAGGCGTAGAAAAGGTGTTCATCATCAGTTCCGGGTAGGGTGACGGACCCGATATCGGCGGCTACACGGAGATGTTGCGTCGGGAGGGCAAGAAAGTTCGAACACGGGCGATTTTTCTCGTCACCGAGGCCGCGTTTGGACCTGCTGTCCGCTCTGATACACTGCCGCTGCGGTACTGCCGCCTGACTACGCCGCGCTCCCAACCTCTTCGCCACGCCCAACCTGGTCCACACCCGCCCAGACCTCGCCGGACCGCTGCTGCGCCTCGTCGGCCAACCGCTGCTGCGCCTCGTCGGCCAACCGCTG
>CBDUJZ010000021.1:0-51328 GCA_965367675.1 uncultured Myxococcales bacterium
CAATCGGTTGTTACGACCCGAACAATCGGTTGTTACGACCCGAACAATCGGTTGGTTCTCTAGGCGCCCGCGCGGGTCAGGTACTCGTGTACGGCGAGGACGCCGAAGCCCGTGCCGCCCTTGCAGATGTACTCCCATTCGGCGTCCATCATGCCGGGGCCGGCGATGTCGATGTGGGCCCAGGCGCAATCGCCGACGAACTTCTTGAGGAAGAGGCCAGCCGAGATGGCGCCGCCCCAACGGGAGCCGATGTTCTTCACGTCGGCGAACTCCGACTTGAGCTGGGGCTCGATGCGGGCCGTGAGGGGCATGCGCCACACGGACTCGTCGACCGAATCGGCGGCCGAGATGAAGCGGCCGGCGAGGCCGTCATCGTTGGAGAACACGCCAGCGGTCTCGTTGCCGAGCGCGACAACGCAGGCGCCCGTGAGGGTGGCGAGGTCGATGATCTCGTCGGGGTCTTGCTCCACGGCGTAGGCCAGCGCGTCGGCGAGGATCAGGCGGCCCTCGGCGTCGGTGTTGAGCACCTCGACGCTGATGCCGGCGTAACCGGTGACGATTTCGTTGAGCTTGAACGCGTTGCCGGAGACGAGGTTCTCGACGGTCGGCACAATGAAGTGGACCTCAACGCCGGGGGGCTTGGTGCGTCCGATGGCTTCGGCGGCACCGAGCACGGCGGCCGCGCCACCCATGTCGAGGTGCATGTTGATCTGACCGGCGGGGGGCTTCATGGAGTAGCCGCCGGAGTCGTACGTGACGCCCTTGCCGACCACGCAGACGCGCTTGTTGACCGTGCCCTCGGGGCGGTAGATCAGGTGGATGAGTTGCGACGGCTCGGTGCTGCCGCGACCGACCGCGAGCAGCAGGTTGAAGCCGCCGGCTTGCAGCTCGTCTTCGCCGCGGATTTTGCACTCGAAGCCGTAGCGCTCGGCGATCTCAGAGGCGGTCGCCGCGAGGAACAGCGGCGTGCACTTTCCGGGATGCTCGTTCGCCACGTCGCGGGCGAGCGACACGGATTCAGCGAGGTCGACGCCGTCCTTGATGGCCGTGCCGATCGTGTCGTCTCCGACGATGTCCATGCGGGTGAACTGGGCGGCCTTGCCGTCGTACGGCGCCTTGTAGGCGTCAAACTTGTAGCCCTTGAGATAGGCGCCCTCGGCGGTGAACCGAGCGCGGTCGGCGCTGCGCACACCGAGCAACACGGCGTCGGCGACCTTGAGCTGCTTGCCCAGCGCGACGGCGGCGCTACCCACGCGGCGGAAGTCGGTCGTCGCGGGCGACGGGCCGGCGCCGATGAGCGCGTACCAGGTGCCCCCGGAGATGATCGCGGTGCAGGTCGAGAGCTCGGCCTCGAAGCCGGTTCGCGACGCCTCCGCGACAAGCGCAGCGCCCGCGTCGGCGGGGATTCCCAGGTCTTCGACCGCGCGATCGAAAGGCGCGGTCACGGCCACAGCGACGAGGCCAGCCTCGGAAGCGCTAAGAGAGGGGACAGACTGTACGGTGATGCGCATAAAGCTCCAACTGAGGGATTGTTTGGAAGAAATCTAGGTCTGCTGTGCCACTACCAGGCATCGAATTTCAAGGATGCTCACCCGAGCCTTCACGCGCCTCGACCGGCGCGGTGTCGGGCGTTGAGGGCGCTGGCTGCAGCGGGTCTATGGGCGGCGCTTGTCCGGGCAACACGCGCGGCGGCGCTAACCAGCCGTCCGCCCTGCCCTGTTCCACGAACCGGGCCGCTTGCGACCACGACCGGTCGGGGTCAATCGGCCACACGGTGTCCGGCGCGAGCACGGGTTCGGCGCGAGAGCGCACGCGCTCATCGAAGGTGACGGTCAGCGACATCCGCGCCGCGCCGTCGAGCCACTGGAGCCAACCGCTGCGCCCACGGATGCCCCACCGCGCGAATCCCGCGCTGACGGCGTCCGGGGCAGGCCCAGCGGGCGCCCGGCACAGGCCCAACCCCGCGGCGGGCTCTAGGCTCCCGCCCTCGCCGTGGCGCACGTTCGAGAGCAGCGCGTCGACGGCGCCCTGGGCTCCCGATCGAATCTCGGCGGGCACCTCGGGCAGCCGCGACGCTTCGGCGAACCGGCCGTCGAGCGCAGCGTATGTCAGCCCGTCCACCGCGCGGCGTTCGATGAACCGCTGCGTCTCACGGCCATCGGGCAGCGCGAACGTGAGGGTCTGCGCGAGCGCGGTGTTTCCGGCATCATCACGCCGAAACTGGAGGGTCTCGCGAACGACCGTGGCCGGCACACCCGGCCCCTTCCGCACCCACCGCAGCGTTGTGTCGACGGTCACCGGGCCGATCGGCAAGGGCGCCCGGCAGCTCGACGGCTGCTCCCGGCTCCGCTCGATCACATGGTCGACCGCGCTCTGGTGCACCTGCAACGCGACCCGCACACCGGCCCCCCGCGCCGGGTCCGCCACCTCATCCGGCACGAAGCTGCAACCACCGCTCACGCAGCCGATGAGGGCAGCGCAGACGAGAACCAGCGGAGCGGCGAAGGGCGTGGGCAATGGCGTGCCGAGGGCGCAGGAAATGGAACCGGGGTGTTACGCGTTGAACGAACCGCAGGACCGTCGAACAGGCGCAAACGCGGGTCAAGCGTATCGGCTTCGACCCTTAGCCCAGGCGGCGCACGGCTCCCCTTCCGCCGGCACCGCTCGCCACGCGCCCGCGTACAGTTGTCCGTTGACCCCCTAGCGTCGTACCACTACAGACCAGCCGGATTCTGGCCGTAGGCGCCGAATCAGTAAGAACGCTGCCGCCACCGAGCGCACTATGAAGACATTTTTCCTGCCCCTCCTCGTCTTGCTGGCCTGCGCCGCATGTCACCAAGCGGACGCGAGCGTGTCCGAGACGTCCGGCGGTGCCGCGACGCCGGCTGCGGCCGAAGCTACGCCCGGTGCCGAAGGCGCCGCGAACGGCGAGGTCGCGCAAGCCGACGAAGTGAGCGCCGAGCGCTACCCTGCGCTGCTCTTCGAGCTGCTCGATGCGACGGAGCGCGCCCGCTACGTGGGGCTCGCCGAGGCGGAGCTCTGCCCGTGTGAAGGCGGTGTCCAGAGCATGGACGCCTGCCTGCAGACCGAGACCGTCTGCGAGCTGGCGGTGCAAGCCGGCGCCGTGCTCATGCGCATGGTGAAAGAAGGCGCGCCGGACCTGCAGATCAGCGACGAGCTTCAGCAGTTTGTGACCAACGCGCGTCGCGTCTGGGAGTTCGACCTCGATGGCGTCCCGTACGTGGGCGCCGAGGACCCTGTCATCACGCTGGTGAACTTCTCAGACTTCGAGTGCCCGCACTGCCGGGTGTACGCCGAGGCGTTGCACACGATGCTCGAGACGCACGGCGACCAGGTTCGCGTGTACTTCAAGCAGTTCCCGCTCGGTGGACACCGCAACGCAGCGGCGGCCGCGGTCGCAGCGCTCGCCGCGCATCAGCAGGGCCAGTTCGGCACGTACCACGACCTCGTGTTTGAGCACCAAGCCGCCCTCAGCGCGGCCGAGGATCCGACGGCGCTGCTGGTTGCCCTCGCCAACCAGGTCGGCCTGAACTTGGAGCGTTTCGCCGAGGACGCGAACAGCCAGGCGATGCGCGACCAAGTGGACGCCGACCGCGCCGAAGGCATCGCCTCGGGCATCCAGTCGACGCCGACGTGCTACATGAACGGCGTGCGCATGATGGACGGCTACTCGACCGAAGAGCTCAACGCGCGCATCGAAGCGGCGCTGGCCGCAGCGGCTCCGGCAGAGGCCCCCGCAGCGCCCTAGCAGCGCCACGGTCGCGCGAGAACGACGCCGCGCCCGACTATGGGGCACGGTTAAAGGTGCGCCCCGTCGTCGATCCAATCGACGATGCGGCGCAGCGAATCAGACGACAGCGCGGGTTGCTCCGACCACGGTGGCGGCATCTCGACGCCGAAGCGGTCGGGATATCCGGGCACCAGCTTCTCCACGAGGTAGCTCGTAGAAGCGTCGTAGGGCACCACAAGGCGACGATCTGTCACCGACGGGGATCGCCCCATCAGCGTGTCGGTTGTGAGCGGCAGTAGCACTCCTTCGCCGTGGCAGCCGCAGTGCGCTTCGAACAAGGGCGCGACCTGATCCCAACGGACGATCTCACCCCCGGGCTCGGTGGTCGCGGTGGCCTCAATACCAACGCGGAAGGAGACGGGCTCGATGGCGGAGAGCAGCCGGCCTCCGGCGCCGCGCAACCGAGTGTCATCCACCTCCCACGTGTACCGGAACCCAGGGACCAGCGGGTCCGCCGGAATTCCAGTCATGGTGCGGAGAATCGGGTCGACGGAGGTGCGTACAGGCACGGACAGGCTCCCCGTGGAGAGCGACATCGCGCCCCGTAAATCGGACCGCCGTGGGTCGATCGGATCGCTGAATGTGAGGCGCAAAATGGGGGTGGTCACGGCGACTGTTGCGCCGTCGATCGGATCGGAGATTTCGACCGAAGTGGTGCGTGCGTCGGCGGGGTGCGTTTCGGCCCCATCAGCAACACAGCCGACGCCGAGAAAACCGTTGAAAACTAAGGAGAGAACGGATGCGGGGACGTGAAAAAAACTACGTGAATGACGCATCGATTCGCTTGACGGTTAGGGGACGCACATGGCATTAGACCCGATTCATGGGTGCGTTGCCAGCTAGGGTGCGGAAAGGCCGCAGACCACTGGAGGTTGCACGCAAATGAACCCCCTCGGAGCTTACATGTCGCTCGACCGTAACAATCTGTTTCTTACCGCTGCGCTCGTGTTCGCACTTGGCGCTCTCCTCGGCGCATGCCGCGCGTACCCGGAATGCAAGCTGGACGACCACTGCGTGGAGTACGGCCGCGGAACGCCGTACTGCGTGGAACGGGTGTGTCGCGAGTGTCGAGACGACTCGACCTGCGAGTTCTGCGAACAGTGCGACGGTAACTCGTGCGTTCCGACGCCCGGTTGCTGCGAAGACGACGCGGACTGCCCGTCGCCCATGGCGTGCCGTGACAACCGCTGCGGACCGCAGTGCTTGAGCGACGCCGACTGTGGCGACATGGAGCGCTGCAACGCCGGTACGTGCGTTGAAGTCGATTGCTTCACCGACGCCGACTGCCCCGACGGCTTCCGCTGCGAGAACTACAGCTGCGAGCGCATCGTGGACAACACGCCCTGCGCCAACCGCGAGTTCCGCACCATCCTGTTCGACTTCGACGAGTCCACGTTCCGCGCCGACCAAGCCTCGGCCGCCGAATGGAACCTCGCCTGCTTCGAGCGCTTCGAGGGTGGAGTCGACGTGGAAGGTCACTGCGACGAGCGCGGTACCGTCGAGTACAACCTCGCCCTCGGCGACCGTCGTGCCCGCACCATCCGCTCCTGGTTCGAGACGAGCGGCGTAGACCGCGCCCGCATGAACAAGATCTCGTACGGCGAGAGCCGCCCGGTTGCCAACGGCAGCAACGAGTCCGCGTACCGTCAGAACCGTCGCGTTGAGATGACCTGGCGCTAAGCCCGGTTTGACCGCGAACTACGGCGCGCTTCGGCGCGCCGTAGTCGTTTTTGCTCCCCGCGTTCTGCAACAACCGCCCGCCCAATGGCGCCAATTCCTCCAGCTGCCCCACCTCGGCGCCGCCGGCGCGCCAAAGCGGGCCCTTGCGAATCACGATCAACGACGGTACGAGCGCCCGTCCTTACGACGCCTGAACTCCGCTAATGCCATGACAAAAGCCGCATTCCTTGCCCTGGCCCTGCTCATCGTTCCCGCCTGCTACCCCAACACCCACGGGCAGGCGCTCGAGCAACGCGTACTCGCGATGGAAGCGTGGCAAGACGAGTTCCGATTGACCTACGACGGCGAACGTCAACGGCTCACGGAGCTCGCCCTCCAGGCCGAGCGTAGCATCGACGAGCTCGAAGGTGCGCTGACCGAAGCCCGCGCCTTCCTCCAACGCACCAACGCCGATCTCGGCGTCCGGGTGGACGGCCTCGACCAGCAAATCAGCGAGCTGCGCGGACGCCTGGAAGAGAGCCAGTTTCAGAGCGCGCAGCTGCGCCAAGAGCTGGAGCTGCTGCGTCAGGACATCGAGATTCAGCTCGGTGCCCTCATCGACCAGCGCTAGACCGAGCTAGCCGCAAGCGCTAGCCGGCCAACGCCGCGTCAATCGACGCCTCAGCGATCTGCAGGAGTTCGTCCAGCACATCGAGAGGCGTGGTCAGCGCGGGCACAAAGTACGTCACGTTACCGAGCGGCCGTAGATACGCCCCGCGCGCGAGCGCCTCGGTGTACACCCGCCAGCCGATGGACTGTCCGTAGTCCGCCGACGCGCCGAACTGGACGGCGGCGATGGTACCCGTGCGGCGTGTGGTGCTCACGCCCGGACGCTCCGCCATGCGGTCGAGCCACTGCTGCATGCGTTCGCCGAGCTTGGCCGCGTGAGCCAAAACCGTGCCGTCTTCGAACGCATCGAGCACGGCCAGCGCGGCGGCGCAGCCGAGCGGGTTGCCGCACATCGAATGGCCGTAGTGGAAGGTGCGCTCGGGACCGCCGCGGAAGCCGTCGAACACACGCTCGGTTGTCAGGGTCGCGGCGAACGGCAGGAAGCCGGCGGAGAGTCCTTTGGACAAGCAGAGGAAGTCCGGCGTGACCTGCGCTTGTTCGCAGGCGAAGAGCGTCCCGGTGCGGCCGAAGCCCACAAACACCTCGTCGGCGATGAGGAAGACGTCGAGTTCGTCGCACAGCGCTCGCAAGCGCGTCAGGTACTCGGGCGGGTGCATGAGCATGCCCGCGGCCCCTTGAACCAACGGCTCGACGATCACGCCAGCGACCTCGCGGGCACGTTCACGGAGCGTGCGCTCCAGCGCATCGAACGCGTCCAGGTACCAGTCCTCGCCCGGCGACGGAACGCGGAGCGTCTCGAACAACAGCGGGCCGAACACCTTGTGGAACGTATCGATGCCACCCACGGACACCGCGCCGAGCGTGTCGCCGTGGTAGGCGCCCGCGAGTGATACGAAGAGGCGGCGCTCGGGCGCGCCGTTCTGTTGCCAATATTGAAACGCGCAGCGGACCGCGACCTCGACGGCGGTGGAGCCGTTGTCGCTGTAGAACGCGCGAGAGAGGCCAGGCGGCGCGGCAGCGCACAGCCGCTCGGCGAGCTCCACCGCGGGCGGGTGAACGAGCCCTGCCATGGCGACGTGTGCGAATTCTCCCAGCTGACGCTCGATCGCGGCCCGCACGCCCGGATGCCCATGCCCCAGATTCGACACCCACCACGAGCCGACGCCATCGATGAAGCGGCGGCCATCGTCAGCGTACAAGAACGGCCCCTCGGCGCGGACGATCACCGGCGGGGGCTCAGCGGCCATCCAAGCGTCGGTGGCCGTGTAGGGGTGCCACACGGAGCGGCGGTCAGCGGCGATCAGGGGCGGGAGGTCGGCGGTCGGCAGCGGGTTGTCGTCGTTCATTTTTGCAGGACAAGTACGGAATCGCCGGGGTCATGAGAGGCGTAGCGCACGCGAACCTTGGCGGGGTCGAGCGCCACATCCTTGGCGACCTTGGCAGACGGAAGGCAGAAGCTGCTCACGTAGTGCAGCTCGTCGTCGGCCTCGAAGCTGTACTCCACGATCCACTCGGAGCCGCCGAGGAAGCCGACGCGTTTGACGATGCGACGCACCTCAGCCGTGGCGCGCGGGCCCTCTTGAGCGGCGGCGGTGGAGCGGCCGGGTGCGCGGCGCGGCACCAGCCCGAGCAGCAGGCCGTAGATGGTGAGGACGCCACCGGCCACAAGCCAAATCGACCGGTTGTAGTCCAGCGAACCGAACCACGCGAACAGCAACAGGCCCACGCCGAGCACCGCCAGGGCAGGTCCAAGCTCGCGCGCGCCGAGCCCACCCGGGAGGATGGCTTCGGCGAAGAGCGCGCGCTCGGTCACGACGGGGACGCGCACGCCGGAGGCGTCGTGTGCGAGCTCCTGCCGCTGTCCGCGGTCGGCCGAGACCAGCGCGGCGACAGCGATCGGCGGCGCGGTCGCCTCGTCGGTGACCGCCGGGAGCGGAGACGCAGGGGTAAAGGGTTGGCCAGCCTTCAGCGCCAGCGGCGCGGGCAACGACTCGCGGCGAGCAAAGTCAGCGAGGTCGTCAACCGTCAGGCGCGGAGCGGTGGAGCCATGATCGGGCGCGGGAATCCCCGGGCTGGCCGACGGACCCTCGGCTGGCTCGGACGCACTCGCGGCCGGCGCAGTCGCGGGCTTCTTGCCGGCGTTCTTGCGCGCGCCGCCCCTGCCCTTCGACTTGCGCCCGCTCTTTGCCTCGGCTGGCTGAGACGGGACCGCTGGTGCGACCGCTGGCGCGATCTCACCCGACAGAGATTCATCCGGCGTCGCCGCGTCATCGGCCACCGCCACGGTCGGCTCCGTCGCACCCGACCGGGAGCGGCCAGGCGACACCACGGTCGCGAGCTCCAAGCGGGCCGGGTCTTCGCCATGGGTGTCCGTCCAGCGCTCCAGCGCGCTGCGCAGGCCCGATACGTTGGCGTAACGGTCCTCCGGCGACGGCTCGAGCAGGATGTCCAAGATCGCGGTCAGGTGCGCGTCGGTGCGCAGGTACTGCTGAATCTCGGGCTTGAGACGCTTGAGCGGAAAACGGCCGGGCTCCAGGCCGGTGAGCAGATGCAACGCCGTGGCCGCCAGACCGTACAGGTCGGTGGCGGGATACGCGCGCGCCTGGAACTGCTCGGGCGCCATGTAGCCGAACGTGCCAACCACCGAGGAGCCACGCCCACGGTCGTCGAGGATCGCCTCGCGAACAGCGCCGAAGTCGACGAGCACGCAGCTGCCGTCCGGACGCTGGATGATGTTCGACGGCTTGATGTCACGGTGGAACAGCGGCGGCTTGCGGTCGTGGAGGTACTCCAGCGGGTCCAAGCAGCTGTGCATGATCGCGACCGTCTCGGCTGGCGAGAAGCGGCGCCCTTCATCGAGCCACTGCTGCAGCGAACGCCCTTCGACGAGCTCCTGTACCAAATACAGCGAGATGGTCTCCGGCCGCCGCTCGACGACGTTGTCGATAAACGTCGGAATCTGGCCGTGGTCCAGCTCGCGGAGGATGGCGCACTCCCGCTCGAACAGCTCGATCTGCTTCGAGTTGCTCGCCTTGAGCAGGCGTAGTTCCTTCACGGCGAGCGAATCGCCGGTGGTCGTGTCGGTGGCCCGGTAGGTGTTTGCGGCCCCGCCAGCACCCAAGAGCGAGAGGAGTTCGTAGCGCCCCACGACGCGACGCTCAAAGTTCGGCGATGTGCTCATCAGTTACCCTGAAGTGCTGGAAATCCGCGGTGGAAGCCGCTCTTGTTTAGGCCGCGCAGCGCTGGGGTTCAAGCGCCCTGCGGGACCTGAAACACCTGCCACCACACCACACCGGCGCCCGCGTAAGGCCGCAGAAACAAGCGCACGTTGCCGCCCGCTTCGGCGCAGTACCGCACCACCGGCGTCGCGTCCGTCGATAGGTCGCGCGTCAGGATGGCGCCGCGGTCGTCCGTCAACACCAGGTCCAGGTCCGTCACCAGCGCATCTCCAACCGCCACGATCGCGTAGCAAGCGCCCGGCAAAGTCGCCAACGGCACGCTCGTCTCCTCTCCGACCATCAAGCGCTCCGACAGCACCGGACCCGCCGCGCCGGCGTCCGGAAAGTGCTGCGCCCGCAACGCCTCCAAGCGCCGCGCCGCCTCCGCGGTGACCACCGGCAGCGCGAACGCCCCGAACAACACCTCACCGCTGCCGCGCGCGGCGTGCAGCTGCAGCCGGTACGTACCCGTGCTGGGCGCGCACCACGACGCGATCACAGGGAACGGGTCCGGCGCGCGGTCAAACGCCACCGTCTGCGCACCCGGATCCTGAAGCACCAGGTCCACATCCAAGTCCGCGTCGCCGTGCGCGATGAACGTGTAGCAAGTGCCCTGGCGCAACGGGATCAACGCGTCGTGGTCCTGCCCCCGCTCCAGCGCCACGCGCTCTTCGCCCGCCAACGGCACCGCGTCATGCGCGACATACAACCGGCGCACCCGCTCGAACGACGCCACCAGCGGGTCCGATGGGCTCGCGAACTCGGGGTCCGTCGCCAACGCTTCGGCCCGCGCAGCAGACTCCTCCAGCTCTTCGAGGGTCCGGTAGTTTCGGCAGCCGCTGACACAAATCAGCGCCGCGATGAGCAACGTCATCCGCATCCGCACGCGATATCACAGGCTCGACCTAGACTCGAACCCTGTGCTATTTGCGAGCCCATCCCACGGAGAAAACCATGGCGGAACCCGAGATTGCGGTCGTCGTCCCCACCGCGGACGATACCGAACGACTGGTCGACCTCTTCATGGCAGATATGCGCGACCTCGGGCACACCCCCGAACGCCCTGCCATGCGAAACGTTGCGTCCCAGATGCTCACCGACGACCGGTGCCACATTTGGGTGGCGCGCAGAGCTGGACGGATCGTCGGCGTGGTCGCCGCCATCGAAATGCTCAACATCAAGTTCCCCGGCCGAGCACTCTGGATCGAAGAGCTGTACGTCGACCCCATCGCGCGACGCAGCGGCCTGGGACGCGTGCTGGTCGAGCATCTGCTGGACTTCGCAGAGGACAACGGCTTCGCCGGCGTTGAACTCGAAGCCTACCGCATGAACACCGCCGCCTCGATCCTCTACCGCTCCCTCGGATTCCAGCGCCTCGCGCGCGAACGCTACAGCTTCGAAATCGAAGATCCCACAGGCCAAGCATGACCGTCGACACCCCCTCCTCCGAAACCGCTGCCGACCCCGCGGGCATCACCATCGCCGGCCGCACGTTCCGGTCGCGTTTGCTCATGGGCACGGGCACCTACCGCTCCCTGCACATGCTCGAGCAAGCGCTGGAGGCCTCCAACGCCGAGATCGTGACCCTCGCGATTCGACGCATCGATGTCACGCAAACCGACTCCGAGTCCCTGCTCGGCGTTCTGCGCGAAAACGGCTACTTCCTGCTGCCCAACACCGCCGGCTGCTTCACCGCTCGTGACGCCATCCTGACCGCAGAGCTGGCCCGCGAAGCGCTCGAGACCAATTGGGTGAAGCTCGAAGTCATCGGCGACGAGGACACCCTGCTGCCCGACGCGACCGAGTTGGTCAAAGCCGCCGCCGAGCTCGTGCAGCGCGGGTTCGTGGTCCTGCCGTACTCCAACGACGACCCGATCACCGCTCGTAAACTGGTCGACGTCGGATGCGCCGCGGTCATGCCGCTCGGCTCCCCGATCGGTAGCGGAATGGGCATCCGAAACCCGTACAACCTGCGGATCATTCGCGAGCAGATCACCGACGTCCCGATCATCCTCGACGCTGGCATCGGCACACCGTCCGACGCGGTGCTCGCCATGGAACTCGGCTGCGACGGCGTGCTGCTCTCGTCCGCCGTGTCCGCGGCGAAGCGCCCCACCGATATGGCGCGCGCCATGCGTTTGGGCGTCGAGGCCGGCCGCCTCGCCTACCACGCAGGCCGCATGCCGCGCCGACTGTACGCCCACGCCAGCTCGCCGATCGACGGCGTCATCGGCAGCTAGACCCGTCACCACCGGCCGCGCACGGTGATGCGGTACCCGTCCGACGCGACCCTGATCGCGCCACGGTCCGTGCGGAACGACCGCACCCCACGCGCGTCGTAACGCTCGACCACCTGCGGCCTGGGGAAACGAAACCGGTTGTCCTCGCCTACGTGGAACAGCGCCACCCGCGCGCCAACGCGGTCCAGAAACGCCGGCGTCGACGACGTGAGCGAGCCGTGATGCGGTACCTTCAGCACGTCCGCGCGCAGAGGAATGGACGACTGCAGCAGCGCCGCCTCCCGCTCGTGTTCGATGTCGCCCGGCAGCAGGTAACAGACGTCGTGGTGGCAGCTCCGCAACACCAGCCCCCCGTTGTTCACGTCCAACCCGGGCGCCGCCGGCGCCACCTCGATACGCGTCGACGCGCTCCCCACCACGTACGGCATCCGAAACACCCGCACACGCGCCCCCACCTGCTCCGCCGCCGCCACGACTCGGCGCGTCACACTCCGCGGCTCGGCGCCCGCCTCGTCCGCCGGTAGCCACACCTCG
Organism: uncultured Myxococcales bacterium; assembly: GCA_965367675.1. Lineage (GTDB taxonomy): Bacteria > Myxococcota_A > Bradymonadia > REDH01 > REDH01 > CBDUJZ01. The sequence goes on from CBDUJZ010000021.1 coordinate 12,093, forward strand.
CGCGGGCGCAGCGCGACCACCAGCTCCGGGAGCCCACCCGCGTGATCGAAGTCCGGGTGCGACATCGCCACCACATCCACACGGCCCACGCCAATACCGCTCAAGTAGGGCATCACAGCCGTGAGCCCCGTGCTGCGCTCCGAGAACGGGTTACCGCCGCCATCGATCAGCACACGCATGCCGTCGGGCATCTGCAGCAACGTGCAGTCGCCCTGTCCCACCGGGATCGCGTGCATGACCATCTCGCCGCGTGCCCAACCTTGGGGACGATCGGCGGCACAGCAGGCCACGGCGATGGCCACGACCAGCACGTGCCACCGCAGCGCCGCTCGCCCGAGCCACGGCGAGGTGATCGCGATCAACGTCCACCCGACGAGCGCGACCGGCCCCGGCCGCCCCCACACCACGCACAACTCCAACACGCTGGCGAACGTGTCCGCCACCCAGAAGGCGCAGCGCCCAGCGTGGTCGGCGAGCCACAGGACCGGCCCCGCGCCCGGGAGGCCGAGCACGTCGAGCAGCGCGCCGATCACCGCGCCGGGGAGCGACACAAATGCGACAGGCGGGACCACGACCAGATTCGTGAGCGGCGACAGCAGCGGCGTTCTCCCAAAGTGCCACAGCAGCACCGGCGTGGTGGCCAGCGACGCGACCGTACTCATGCGCAGCGACGTGATCAGCCAACCGAGGCGCCCGCTCGAACGCCCAGCGCCGCGGCCGGCCAGCACCAACGACAGCGTGGCCGACACACTGAGCTGAAAGCCAATGTCGGCGATCCACTCCGGCCGCACCGCCAGCATTCCGGCAGCCGCCAGCGACACCGCATGCACCGCAGAGCCGCGGCGGTTGAGCACCACGCCCGCCAGGATCAGCAACGCCATGGCGCCCGACCGAACCGCGCTCGCCGGCGCACCGGTGATCACCACATACGTGACCACCAACGGCATGGTCGTCAGCGCCGCCACCCGCTTGGCCGCCCACCGTTGGGTCAACCAGGGAATGCAGCGGAACACACCGCCGAGCAGCGCGAACGCCGCACCGCAGAGCAGGCCCAAATGCAGGCCGCTCACCGCCAGAACATGCGCCGCGCCGTTGTTCGCGAAGCGTGCGCGCAGGTCCGGGTCAAGACGCCCGCGGCTACCGGTGGTGATCGCGATCAACATGCCGGCCGAGGGCGCAGGAACGCGGCTCAATATCGAGCGCTCCATGCGAATCCGCAGCCCATCGACGCGCGCCCCCCAGCCGCGTCCAGGCCGCATCAACGCTGGCTCGGTGGTGGGCCGCAGCGTGCCGGCGACCCCGCGCATGCTCGCGTACGCGCGCGCATCGAACGCATACGCATGGAGCGGCGCGGACGGCCGTTCCACGTTCCCGCGCACGTAGATCTCGTCGCCGCGCACCGGCAGCCACGACAGCACCTCCGCTGTGAGCACCACGCGCCGACTATCGGCCTCCCAATCTCCGCCGAGCCGACGCGAAGCCACCACACGCGCAGTGATCACGGTGCTCTCACGGCCCGGACGCGCACCCTCGACGTGCAACACAAACGCGCGCTCGTGAACGGGAAACGCCTCTGGCTCAGCGCGCTCGCGGCCACCCACCCATAGCCCCGCGAGCAGCGCCGAACATGCGACACCAGCCGCCATCGCGGGCAGCCGAGGCAGCAGAATCGCGGCCGCCGTGGCCACCGCCCACGCCAATGGCGCCCACGACGGCGCACCCACCCCGAGCGCCGTCGCGAACGCCACGCCCGAGGAGAACGCCAAACAGAATGCTGGGACGAAACTCCACATGTGGCCCTAGTCGGTCAGGCGAGCCGAGCGTTGCGTGTAGGACCACCCTCGCAGCGCTGCGTGTGGACCACCCTCGCAGCGCTGCGTGTGGACCACCCACGCACTCAAACGGCGCGCGGCGGGCACCCAGGCGAAAATGCACGCACCAAAGCATGCGCGAGCCGGGCAACTCGTGGTAGATGAGCGATTCCCCGCCGGGATGGCGAAATTGGCAGACGCAGGAGACTTAAAATCTCCCGACCTTTGGGTCGTGCGGGTTCGATCCCCGCTCCCGGCACTCCGCTCATGCGGCTTCCGTCGTATGCGCGTTGGATTCGGCCCGGTTGTTCGCTAGGGTAGGACAACCACACACACCTGTCGCCCCGGTTGCGCATGCGCGTTTCACCCGTCGTTTTCGCCGCTCTCGCTGTCCTCACCGCGGGCTGCCAGTTCCTCGACCCAACGTCGAACACCCCCGATCTCGACGCTGGAATCGACTTCGATGTGCCGACGGTCGGCCTGCCTGACGGCGCGTACATCGGCCCGAACGGGCGCCCGGCGTTCGGCTCGCGCATCGGCGAGGAGTGCTCCAGCACGCCGGGCTGCCGCCTGGGTCTCGAGTGCACGGACGGCGCCTGCGAACCGGCGGGCACCACGCCAGAAGGCAACGGCTGCGTGGTCTCCGGCGAGTGCACCGACGGACAGAGCTGCCAACCACCGCTCGCTTGCCTGGCCACCGGCTCGCCCGTCGAGTGCGGCATCTCGGCCTGTCTGCCCAGCGCGGACCTGCCCGAGAACGCCGCGTGCGTCGACGTGGGCTCCTGCGCCAGCGGCCTGCGCTGCAACCTGATCGGCTTCACCGGCGTGTGCCAGCCCGAAGGCACCGGCGACGTGGGCCAAACGTGCGTCGGTCACGAGGACTGCATCGACCCGCTGCTGTGCGCCCCGCCGAACCAGCTGCGCGGTGGCACAGACTTCACCTGCCAAATCCCCGCCGCCGTCGCCACCGACGTGTTCATGCCGGCCGCGGAGTGCGCAGACCTGAACCCCGACGAGCCGTTCCAGGTGTACTTCGACGTGCCCGGCGACGAGCCGCTCGACGAATTCTACCGCCTGCCGTTCCCGAACGACGCGCGCCTGAGCGCCGATGGCATCGACATGCGCGGCCACCACAACCCCGGCTTCGCCTTCATCGGCGGCGCGTTCGTCGACGCCTACCTTGAGGCGGTTTCGCGCATGGACGGCTTCTCGCCCAACCCCGCGATCTTCCTCCGCTTCAGCAAAAACGTCGACTTCGCGACCATCGTCGCCGGCGGCGAGACGCCCACCCTGCGCTTCGTCAACATCGACCCCGACTCCCCCGGCTACGGCAACGACCTCGGCTTCCGCTGGAGCATCACCACCGGTCGCGGCAAGTTCATCTGCCCCCGCTACATGGCCATCCACACCGGCTGGACCAACCCGCTCGACCACGGCACCACCTACGCCGTGCTGCTCTCCAATGGCATCCGCAGCAGCGACGGCGACCTGCCGACCGTGCCCAACGACTTCGCCGCGATGGTCTCCGCCAATGCGCCGTCGGACGCCCGCCTCCAGGACGCCTGGGGCTCGTACGCCGTGCTGCGTGACTACCTCACCGATCAGGGCCTGTCCGCGGATGCCCTCGTCGGCGGCACCGTGTTCACCACGCAGGACCCCGACGCCGAGATCCCCGGACTCCGCGCCGCCGCCCGCGCCGAAGCCGCCCCAACGCTGTCCAGCATCACCCGCTGCGGCGCTGGCGTAACCGGCCCCTGTGATGACGGCGAAGTCGGCGCCTGCGTCAACGCCGACGGCGTCGTCGAAGTCCACGCCACCTACCAGGCGCCCATCTGGCAGCGCGGCACCCGCCCCTACCTCACCTCGGACGACGGCGGCGACATCGTGTACGCCAACGGCCTCGCGCAGGTGCAGGGCACCGAGACCATGTGCGTCTCGTTCTCCATCCCGCCCGGTGAGATGCCCGCCGAAGGATGGCCCGTCGCCATGTTCGGACACGGCACCGGCGGCAGCTTCACCAGCCACATCAGCGGCGGCACCGCCGCACGACTCGCCTCCATCGACCTCGGCGACGGCGACCCCGTCCGCATGGTCTCCGTTGGCATCGACGGCTCGCAACACGGCCCGCGACGCGGCGGCAGCGAGCTCTCCGAAGACACACTCTTCTACAACTTCATCAACCCCCTCGCCGCCGTCGGAAACGTGCAGCAAGGCGCCGCCGACTACTTCACGCTCACCTGGATGCTCGAGAACCTCGACGTGAACATCGACGGCGTGGGCCCGCTGCGCTTCGACACCGAGAACCTGTATTACTTCGGCCACTCGCAAGGCGCGACCGTGGGCGGCCTGTTCGCGCCGTTCGAGACCAACCTCCGCGCGGCCGTATTCTCCGGCGCCGGCGGCAGCTTGGTGCTCTCGCTGCTCAACAAGACCAACCCCGTCGACATCGCCGCGGGCGTGCAGTTCGTCCTCACCGACGGCGGCACCACCGGCGGCACCATTGGAGACGACGACCCGCTGCTGAACCTGCTCCAGACCGTCATCGACCCGGCCGACCCGCTCAACTACGCCGCCGGCCTGTTCCAAAAGGTCGACGAGGACACCCGCGGCCTCAGCGTGTTCCAGAGCTACGGCACCGGCGACACCTACTCGCCCGAGCCCAACCAAGAAGCCTACGCGCGCGCCGCCGGCCTCCCCATCCCCACCGGCGCCGAGCGCGGCCTGACCGGCTACCGCTCCACCGAGTACCCGGTCAGCGGCAACTTCAACGTCAATGAGACCCCCGTCACGGCCGTCCTCATCCCGTCCGTGCCCACCGACTACGACGGCCACTTCGTCATCTTCCGGGACGCCAACTTGGCCGCCCAGTCGATGGAGTTCCTGGGCACGAGCGTACGCAACGGCGTCCCGACGGTCTCCGCGCCCTAGCAGCGCTCGCGTGCCGACCGCGCCCTATTGCTCAGCCCCTAGCGCGCCGGCCGTGATTGCGCCCCCAGCCGCACGCTCAGTCCGGCCCCAGCCGCACGCTCAGTCCGGCCCCAGCCACACGCTCAGTCCGGCCCCAGCCTCGCGCTCAGTCCGCCGCGGGCTCGGACGGCATGTGGCGCCAGAACGCCAAGAAGACCACCAGCGCACAGGCCTCGAGGGCGGCGGCCAACACGAAGGACCACGTACCACCGTACGCGTCCATCAGTGCGCCTCCCGCGAGGCCGCCGAGCAGCCCGCCACCGCCAAAACTCACCGCCGTAAACACGCCCTGTAGCGTGCCGCGACGCTCCAACGGAGCAAACCGGCCGAGCATGCGTATGGCGAGTGAAATCCAAACACCAAACGAAACAAAGTGAATCGCTTGCATCGCGATCACCACGCCCTCGTTGGGTGCCCACGCCGTAACGAGCCAACGAAACACGCCGGACAAACAAACAATGGAGAACCAGCGCCGAGCCTGGCGATCCAGCCCCAACCGGCCAGCGACAAAGAACGCGCCGATCTCCGCAATGATCGCAACACCAACCGCAACACCCGGCACCCACGTGGCCATGCCTGCGTCCCGCAAGTGTAGCGACAAGTACACGTTCGAAATCATCACGCTCGACCAGTGCAGGCCGTTCGCAACCAAGAACGGAATGAACATGACGCCAGGCGAGAACTTGGCCATCGTCCGCCCCGCCTTGACCGCCCCTTTGGGAGGTCGAATCGAGAGGGTCGCGATCACACCGGCCACCGCCAGCGAGGCGTACACGCCGATCGACAGCGCACCCGCCCGCGCATGCGCGAGCTCCCCGACCGCCAGGCCGAACCCGGTGACCATCACGCCGTAGCCGATGCTTCCCCAGAGGCGGATGCGCCCGTAGCGCTCCACGCCGTGCTCCGTCACCACCAACGCGTCCAGCAGCGGGATCATCGCGGCGAGGCCCGGCGCAGCAACCCAAACGCTGAGCGCGGCCGTTCCAAAGTTCGTCGACGCCTGGAGCGCCAGCGCACTCAACGCCGCGATCACCATCGACAGCGCCAGAATCCAGCGCGGGTGCCCGATGCGATCCGCCACCTGCGTGAGCGCCGGCTGAGCGATGATGCCCAAGATCGTGCGACCGCTGAACACGGCGCCGATCATGGCGGCCGAAAGGCCTAGAGCGTCAAAGTAGTACGGAAAGTAGGTGACCATGATGCCGCCACAGCCAAGCTGAGCGAAATATGCCGCCTTCAATCCCCATGCGTTGCCGTTGAGTTTCAAACCTTCAGAACCTACAGGTTGCGCGCCGCGAGCGCTGTGCTAGCGATGCGGCGCACCCTGCCGCCCCAACTCGGCCCCGCCAAGGCGTTTGAACATGGATGAGATCTTCCGCCTAACCCGCGTCGACCCGCGCACCGGAATTGCCGAACTGGTACCGGCCCGCGATCGTGTGGACGCGATCCTCGAGCACAACCACGCCGCTGAGATCGTGAAGTCCGTCGACCCGCAGGGACTGTACTCACTGATCCACGAAGCCGGCCTCAACGACGCCGTCGAGCTCGTGCTCTACGCTTCGCCGGAGCAAATCCAGGCGATCGTCGACTTCGACTGCTGGACCCGCGACGACTTCGAGGTCGACCGCCTGTCCACGTGGATGGAAGTCCTCCTCCAGCGCGAGGACGAAGACTTCGACGCGATGATCGACGACATCGATCCCGAGCCGCTCGTGCTCTGGCTGCGCGAGCAGATGGCCGTCTTCTTCTGGGAGCAAGACCAGGACATCCTCGACACGATCGACGGTCCGATCTCGAGCTCGCCCGACGGCCAATACGCCCTCGTCATCCCGGACGAAGACAACGTCGGCCCGCTCATCCGCCACTTCCTGCAGCGCGTGTACGCCAAGGACCTCAAGACCGGGCACCGGTTCCTCGACGCCGCCCGCGGCGAGATGACCAACAGCCTGCAAGAGACCGCGTACCAGTACCGCGAGTCACGCCTCGGTGACCTCGGCTTTGTGCCGTTCCACGAGGCGCTTGAGGTGTACGCGTTCGTCGAGCCGACGCAGTGGGCCGCCAAGGCGCGCAGCGCCGCCATGCGCATCGACGCCGAGCCCATCCTCATCACGCAGGCGGGCTCCCTGCCGCCGGTCGACCACCAGCTCCAGGTACTCGAGACCCGGCGCTTCGCCGAGAGCGCCAGCGTCTTCACGCTCGCGATGGGCGGCCTCCCGGTCGCCTTCAACGACCAGGACATCAGCCCGATCGTCGACAGCATCACGGCGCAGTTCCGTGCCGTCGTGAACCGCGTGCACGTGGCCGACCTAGGCAACCCAGGCGACATGGCCGCCGCCCGCCAAGCTGCCGAACGCGCCGACGCTTATCTCAGCATCGGCCTGCAGCTCGCCGCCGGCGACGATATGACCGTCGCCGCCCGCGTGCTCGGCACCACAGCGCTCAAGGACATCCACCGCGCCGGCTACTCCGCCACCGCGAAGCTTGCCGGACAGGCCAAGCGCCTCGCCGAGCGCGGTAACCTGACGCTGATCGACGACCAGCTCTCGCTGCTGGAGCCCATCGACGCCGAGCTGCTCGATGGACTCAAGCAACGGCGCCCGCTCATCAGCGGCACGTACGACACGCCATTCACGACGCTCGCCGACATCGAAGCGGTCGCGCGCCGACTGGGCGAGATCGCGTTCTTGGAGCTCGTGTTCTTCAGCATGTTCCGCCACACCAAGGACGAGCTCGCGAGCCTCGCGTTCGACGCCAAACTCTGCGCCACGCCGCCCGACATGGTCACGTTCCGCTCGCTGTTCGCCACGCGCATGGTGTGTGAGCTGACCAAGCCCGGCACGGGCTTGCGACCGCTGCACCTGCACGAGATTCACCGGGCGTTGACCGGACTCGGCACGCCCAGCGACGCGCACTCGCGACTCACGTCGATCGGCATGCGACTGGTGTGCGATCGCGCGAGCGACCCGCAGCAGTTCAGCGGACTGGCGACGGCCTACGCCGCGCGCGTTGCTGGCTGGGTCATCGACGAGTTGGGCCAACTGAAGCGCCCTGCTCCGCTGGAGATCGCCGCGAACGTGTTCTTGGTCGCTCCCTAGGGGCCAGCACTTCGAGCCCTCCTGGTGGGGGCTCGGCGCTGCCAATGACGACAACACGAACGAGAAAAGCACGCGCCTGACGGCGCGTGCTTTTCTCGTTCGTGCTCGCTAACGAGCGCCGGCGTTCGTTAGAACGTGGGCTCGCAGATGCCTTGCGGGTCGCCGTTAAGCGTCGCCGTGCGCTGCGGGCAGATGTAGCGGCAGTCCACCGCTTCGTCCTGTCCTTCCACGCACGCGCGGTTCTCAGCGGCCGGGCTGGTTGCCGCGCGGCAGTTCGGCTGAATCGGGTACGTCGGGTCGATCGCCTCGGGCGGGATGTCGACGAGACAGCCGTAGCAAAGCTCAACCGGGTAGACGAACTCGTTGGAGTCGACGTCGCGGCCGGTCACGGTCTGACCGTAGAACTTGATGCGCAGGTTGATGGTCAGCGAGGTGCGGTTCTCGCGAAGCAGCACCGAGTTGGCGAGCGTCTGACCGATGGACGGAGTGATCGCCTGGATGGCGACGGTGGCCGCTTCACCGGGCGAGATGGCGCCGGAGATCTCGACCTCAAGCTGACGCGGGACCGGAACGCCGAGGGCGTCCGGCGCGTCGAACTTCACGACCGCGCGCTGCAGGTTGATGTGGTTGGCTTCCCAGTCGGTACCGGAGAGGCCGTCACGGCTGCCGCCAGCGGAAGTGTTGAAGCCCGCGGACTCCGACTCCACCAGCGTATTCTCGACCCGCGGAATCGCGAGGTAAGAGCTGCCGATAAAGAGATCCAACGTACCGCGTGTACGGAACGTGGTTCCGCCTACGCTTGGCACTTCGCACGTATCCGTGAACACCTGGTTCGCGACGACGTAGATCTCTGGGGTGTTCTCAGCGCACGCCGTAAGCGTACCGCCGATTCCCAGTGCGAGTGCTGCTGCTCCGATGATCCGTCTCATCTCTACCTCGAAACCAGTCATTGAACGCGTCATCACCCCTAACACAGCTGCCGAATCCATTCGACCACATCTGTCAGCGGGGTGGGGAGGACCTGGCAATCGCCGGGTCTTTTGCAAAGTATCAGTTTTACGGTCTCACCTTCGCGCTTTTTATCAACACGAAGAGGGGACGACCACTCCGCCATTGTAAGCGACGGCGGCGCTACGGGCAATTTCTGCCCAACCAAGATCGCGCGAACGCGTGAAACCAATTTTTCATCATTGATTCCAATCACTTGGCCGTATTGCAGCGCCATCATCATGCCCGCCGAGACCGCCTCACCGTGCGACCACGATCCGTAACCGGACGCGTGCTCGATGGCGTGACCGAACGTGTGGCCCAAATTCAACAGCCGCCGACGGCCGCCTTCGCGCTCATCCGCCGCCACAACTTCGGCCTTTAACGCGGCCGCCATACGCACCGCCCACGTCAACGCTTCCAAGTCGCCGGCGGCGATCGAAGCACTACGGCGCTCCAACTCGGCCAGCTCCGACTCCCCGGCGATGAGCGCCGACTTGACCACCTCGGCCAACCCGCCGCGCACCTCGCGCTCGGGCAGTGTAACCAGCGCGCCGGTCCATTGGATGACCGCGAACGGCTGGTAAAACGTGCCCACCAGGTTCTTGCCGGCGCTGGTGTTCACGCCCGTCTTGCCGCCGATGGCCGCGTCGGACATCGCCAACACGCTCGTCGGCACCTGCACCAGGCCGATGCCGCGGAGCAACGTAGAGGCCAAGAAGCCGCCGATGTCACCGACCACGCCGCCACCGACGGCGACAACCACATCCGTGCGTTCGACCTCAGCTGCCAAGCACTCCGACCACAGACGAGACATCGTCTCGATCGACTTGGACGCCTCACCGGCGGGCACCTGAAGCGGAAGCACCACGCGGCCCAACGCCTCGAGCGCGCGCTGAACGTGCTCGGCGTGAAGCGGCCACACGTTGCTGTCACTGAGCAGGAAGATCTTCCCGCGGGGTGCCAACGCGTTCACATGGCTGCACAGCGCTTCGGCGTCCCCGGACTCCGTGCGAACCGGGTACCGGCGCGCGGTCAGCTCGACCCAAATATCATCGTTCGCTGTCATTCAGCTCCGTCTCTCAGCTCGTTCAAACGTTCGGCCAGCGTATCCACAATCTCAGCCAGCGCCACAGTCCCGGTTTCGACGGTCTCAGACGCCGTCCGATACACCGGGTCGCGGGCTTCGTAGAGCGCTGAGATTCGCGACACCCAGTCGCCCTCCAACAGGGGGCGGGTCTCCAGATTGGTCTTTCCCAGCCGCGCCGCCAAGCGCTCTGGTGTCGCGTGCAGGTACACCACGTGCGAAGACGCGCACGCGGCGCGGACGTCGGGGGTCATGTACGCGCCGCCACCCAGCGACACCACGGGGGCCGTGGGATCAGCGAGGGCGATGCGGACCGCCTCCAACTCAAGCGCGCGGAAGGTCGGCTCGCCCTCTTCCGCGAAGATGGAGGCGATGGTCCGACCGGCACGCTGCTCTACGAGCACATCGGTGTCGACCGCACGAACGCCAAACCGGGACGCGAGCGTCCCGGCGAGGGTAGATTTGCCGGCCCCCATGAGGCCGATCAATACAAGCTTGGGCGCGTGCTCCAACCCGTTCGCTACTCGGCGAGCAGCGTGGAGTCGCTCGAACCGGCGCGGTTCAGCGAGTCGATCGACATCTCGCGGTTCACGATGCGCGGGGTGATGAACACCAAGAGCTCGTTGCGCGTGTCGGTCTGGTTCGAGCTGCGGAACAGCGGTCCGATGACCGGCAGGCTGCCGAAGAACGGCACGCGGCTCTGCGAGTAACCGCTGTTGCGCTGGAAGATACCACCGATGACGGTGGTGTCGCCGTCGGCAACGAACAGACGGGTGGTCGCCTCGCGACGGATGATGGACGGGTCGCCACGAGCGCCGGTGTTCTGGAAGTCGGGCTCGTTCTTCGTGATGTGCACGTCGAGGAAGACGTTGCCGTCCGGGGTCACGCGCGGGGTGACGTCAAGCTGCAGGGTCGCGTCGTAGAAGACGGTCTGCACACCGGCGGAGGACACCACGCTGATCGGGATGGACACGCCGCTCGAGATGCTCGCTTGCTCGTTGTCCAACGTCATGATGCGGGGCGCCGACACGACCTTGGCCGAACCGGTGGTCTCCGCGGCGCTGAGGCGCAGGTTCAAGTTGAACGCGCCCGAGAGGCTGCCGAACGTGAAGCCGATGGCGCCACCAGAACCGGTACCCGCGGGCGCCGGAAGGTTGACGGCGAAGTTCGGCGACGACGACGTACCCGCGGTGGGCTCCTGACCGTCCGACGCGCCACCGGCGATGCCGATGGTCGACGGGAACAACAGGCCGGTCGCGTTACCCAGCGATTGGTCGGCGACGAAGTCACCACCCCACTGGATACCGAGTTGACGGGCGAAGCCGTCGTTGGTCTCGACGATGCGCGCCTCGATGAGGATCTGCGGGGTCTGCGTGTCGATGCGCTCGACCAGCGACTCCGCGGCGTCCAGGTGGCTCTCCACGTCGGTCAGGATGAGCGCGTTGTTACGCTCGTCGACCTGCACGCGACCACGCTCCGACATCACACCGGCGACGAGAGGACCGACCTCTTCGACCTCGGCGTAGTTCACCGGAATCAGGCGAACGCGAAGGGGCTCAAGGTCCCAGGAGTCGCGCAGGCGCTCCATCTCGCGGTCGTACTGGTCTTGGAACTCGGACATCGGCGCGACGCGGATGATGCTGCCCTGCTGCTCCCAGCCCAGGTTCTGGCTGCGGAGGATGACGATGAGGGCATCGTCCAGCGGGACGGAGCGGAGGCGAAGCGTGACGGTACCGGTCACGTTGCCGTTCGCGATGATGTTCACGTTGCCTTCGTCCGCGATGAGGCGGAGCACGTTCTGAATGTCGGCCGAGCGAAGGTCGATGGTGATGCGCTTGCGCGTCATGACCGGGCGGGGAAGCGTCGGGCCGGCGTTGGAGGCCGTCGAACCCAGGTTGATACCCGGGCCGTAGCTCGTGGCCGCCTCAGCGAATCCGCCTTGCGCCTCGGCGAGCTCGCCACCCTCAAGGGCGGTGAACTCCCAAACGATCTGGCCGTCTTCCTGGCGAAGAATCTCGGAAGCGCCCGAGCCGAGCTCTGCGACAACGCGCACGGCGCCGTCGCCATCGGTGTAGCTCGAGACGAACGAGATCGGACCCTCGAACGCTTGCGTGTCGAGCGTACGACGGAGGCGGTCCGGCAGGTCGGCGCCCGAGAACAGGATGGCCGAGCGGCCGTCCTCGTAGGGCAGCGTCGAGAACTCAAGGCCGTGGGGCGCCTCGATGACGATGCGGTCGACGTTGCCGTCGTGCTCGAAGCGGATGTCAGAGATGGACGAGCCCGGGGCAGCCGCTTGCGCGACCTGCAGGGTCTCGATGACCGCCGCTTGCTCCTGGATGAGCTGCTGCTGCGCGTCCTGCGACGAGCGGGCCTCTTCGAGCGCGGCGGCCAGAGCGGCCTCGTTGCTCGCGGCCTCACGGGCCAGCGCGTCGAGCTCCGCCTGGCGCGAAGCCAGCTCGGACACTTGCTGCGTACGCTCCTCTTGAAGCGCCGCCAGCTCACGCGGGTTGGCCGACTCCATGCGTCCCGAGAGGGCCGCCAGCTCACGCTGCAGCTCAGCAACCTCGGCGTCGCGCGCGGCGAGCTCCGTTTGCGCTTGCTCGGTGGTCGCGTTCAGGTCGTCGATGCGGCTCAGCGCCTCGCGGCGGGAGCTCTCAAGAGCGTCCATGCGGGAGGTCTGCGCGGCGAGCGCGAGCTCCGCTTGAGCGCGATCCTGCTCGAGGGTCTGCACCCGCTCGCTGGTCGCTTCGTATTCGTTGCGGAGCGCGTCGAAGTCCGCCGCGATGTCGTTCGCGCGAGCGATCGCCGCCAGACGGTCACGCTCGGCGACCTCGCGGGCGAGGCTCTCACGGAGCATCTCGGCTTCGGTGGTCTGCACGTTCGCCGTGGCGTCCGCGACGGCGCGCTCAAGGGCGGCCACGCGATCCACGGAAGCGCCGAGCTCCGACTCCAACAACGCCAGGTCTTGCTCGTTCTCCGGACCACCGGAGAGGAACAAGTGGCGGCCGGCACCGTCGACGGTCACGACAAGGTCATCGCCATCGGCGACAACGTCGTAGAGCGCGTCTTGGTCGAAACCGAGCACCACGCGGGTGACGGTCTGCAGCTCGTCTTCGTACTCGGTCGCAGCGACCTGCGAGAGCACACCGTTGTCCACATCCAGCGACGCGACGGTGCCCTCGATCTCGCTGTCCGCGATGTCGATGAACAAGCGGAGCGGGTTCCGCAGGCGGTACACGGAGTAGGACGCGTGGTCGAACGCACGGATACGGACCTCGGTTGAGTCCGCGCCCTCCGTGACTTCGATTCCGCTGACAGCGTTGCCGCTCTGGGCGTGCACAGCGCTACCCGCCGCGACGATCGCCATGGCGAGGAACGTAGAGAGTAGGGTTCGCATCTTGGGCTCCTTTCGGCGTACTGTCATCGGATCTCGTGGTCGAGGTCGATCGCGTGCGACCGAATGCGTTGCGCGGTCAGTTCCAACACTGTCTCAACTCCGGCGGTCTCGGTCATCGAGACTTGCTCGAAGACGAGCTGATTCTCGCGGATGTCGACCAGTCGGTTGGTACAGTTTGGGCCGGCGAGCGTGCCCTCGGTGATAATCTGCGCTTGCGGATTTCCGCCGGCCAGCACCATGGCGCGCGGGAGCGCGGTGCCGGTGATCAGGCCGAGAATCCGGATGTCGTCGAGCGCGGTTTGACCCAGCGGCGACTCTTCAAGGTTACAGTCGGGGCCGAGCGGCGCGTCGGGCCCGATCGGGTTACCGTCACGCGTCGGGCGCGGCTGCATAAAGGGGTCGCGGGTTTCCACGCCGAACGACGGACGATCGTTGGTCTCGATCATCGCCGCGACGCGGTCCTGCACGGTCTCGGCCGCGGGGGTCGCGGGCGTTGCGGCGCGCGGAGCGGGAGCCGGCGGCGGCTCATACTCTTCGACGCCGGAGCCACAGGCAGCCAACGCCGCGGTAGCGAGGGCACCCAGAACGATGCGTTTCATCATTGACACGCGGCACCTCCACGAGTGGCGGATGCGTCAGCGAAGTAGGTCCGCAGCGTGCACTCAACAGTGAGCGCCGGCGGGCCGACATCCTGGCTTCCAGCGTTGAACCAGTCCATCTCGTCCGCGTTCACAGCGCCTTCGGTCAGGCGCCACGGGCTCGCGGTCGACTGGATGGTCAGCGAGATGTCGCTCACGTTCACGATCCGCTGTTGGCGGCCGATGAAGTAGAAGAAGTCCGACACTTGGTCGTACGAGCCTTCGAACTTCATCTGCACTGGAATGGTGGTGTAGTTCGCGCCGGGCACGTTGGTCGAGCGCTCGAACACCTTCACGAGCAGGCCCGTGAGGCGTGCTTGCTGCGCGATGGTCTGCAGCAGCGACGGCACTTCTTCGCGCGGCGGGAGCTTCTCAAGGAAGGTCTCTTGCCGCTCGCAGAGGTGCACGATCTCTTCGCGAATCCGCGTGATCTCGTCGGCGCCTGCGTGGAGCTCCGCGCGTTGCGTGCTCAGCTCGCTGACCCGGTTTTCAGCCTGTTGGATCGACTCTTCGATCTTGGACTGGAACATGAAGAAGTAGGCCACGAAGATGCCGAGCATCAGGAGCACGAGAAGCAGCAGCTTCTGGCTCAGCGGGACCTTGTCAAACTGGTCGAGGAAGTCGCTCATCCGTTAGCCCTCCTCGTCTTCGTCAGCCGAGTCGCCGTAGCTGACGTCCGCTGTGATGTCGAAAGTGAATACCGCGCCGAGCGCGCCAGCCGAATCCGCTCGCGTGCGAATCAAGCGCACGTCGGAGAAGTAGGTGGAGCTGGCCAGGCGGACGGTGAACTCGGCCACGTCGTCGTTGCTCATCGCCTTACCGGCAATGGAGACGCTGCCGCCGTTCTCGTCGAAGCGGGTCAGCCACACCGAGCGCGGGTCCCAGGTCGTGTCCCAGTTACGACGCTGCTGCGCGACGCGCTGCAGGTCGTTCGCCGGCGGGTTGAGCATCTCTTTGAGCTCATCCATGACGGCGACTGGACCGGACCGGTTGGACTCGAGCCGTGCGAGCACGTTCGACAGTCCTTCGAGGTCCGACTTCTGCTCGTTCAGCGTCGCCAGCGTACGGGCCTGCTCGTTGAGTTCTTCAACTTCGGCCTGAATCGCGGTCGCGCGCGAATCGACATCGTCGAGCTTCGAACGGTACGAGTTGTAGATCGCAAAGAGCACCGCGACCTCAATGCCGATCAGCAGCAGCCCCAGCAGCAGCTGTTGCTTGCCGAACTGGCGCTTGATCTCGTGGCGAACGGGTAGGAGGTTTATGCGAATCATGACTCGATGCTCTTTCGGAGCGCGAGCCCAACCGCCACGCCGGCGCTCGGGGCCACTGCCTCAAGGTATTCCGGTGTGAACGTGCGCTCGTCGTACGCGATGTTCATGAAGGGGTTGATCAACTCCACCGGCACGCCGCAGGTCCGCGCGATCGTTCGACCGAGCGCGGGCAGGCGGGCGCTTCCGCCGCTGAGGTAGACCTTCGAGAACAGGCTCTCCGCCGACGTCGCCGCGTAGAAGTCCAGCGAACGCTGCACCTCACCCGCGATGGCCTCGGCGACCTGTTGTACGACGCGCTCAACTTCCTGAGGCACGACCGAATCGGCCTGCTCCAGGTTGCCACCGCGCTTGTACGTCTCGGCCTCTTCGTACGTGATGTTGAGCTGCTTCTGAATCTCTTCAGTGAACAGGTTACCCGCCATCGCGATGTCGCGTGTGAACGTCGTCATGCCGTCGGACAGCACGTTGATGTTCGTCACCGCGGCGCCGCAATCGATGAGCACAACCGTCTCGCCGGAAGCCTTGCCGTAGTTCACCTCGAACATGTTCTGCAGGTCACATGCCTGCACATCCATGACCAAAGGCTCTAGGCCGGCCTCACGCGCTACGTGCACGTAATCGTTGACGGTTTCCTTCTTGGCGGCGACCAGCAACACATCCATCTGACCCTGCGCAGCGCGCGAGCTCAGCATCTCCACCGCGATGTAAACATCGCTGATGTCGAAGGGGATATACTGCTCCGCCTCCCACTGGATCGACTCGTCGAGTTCCTCGCGTGTCATTAGCGGCAACGTGATCTTTTTAATGATCACGCTGTAGCCAGCGACTGCGATCGCGCACTCCTTCTGGCGCACTTTGTTCCGACCTAGAAGTTCACGTACTACATCCACGATGACACCGGAGTTCATCACGGCGCCCTCAACGATGGCTTCATCGGGGAGTTCGATCGAATCGAACACCACCAGCTGAAGTCCTCGTTTGGACTCTTTAAGTAGGCACGCTTTGACGCTGCTAGCGCCAATATCTAGGCCTAAGAGGTTCTTGCCTTTGGCCATCGGGGAGACTCCAGGGATCGGCTAAACTCCGAATTCCGACTCTAACCTTACCCTACCGGGAGTCAAGAAATCGAACGTTTCATGGACCATCGGCAAGCTACGGAATTTTCAGCACTATTTTGTGCCCACACCGCGCTACCCCCCGCCTCCGCTTCCCATTCGCGCCGCGCCGGTGCTATGAGCGATCTTCCCCGGTCCCGGCAAACACTGTGAACCCGTCCCGCGTACTCGTCGTCGATGACGAGGAGAACATCAGGCACCTGCTGACCCTCCTCCTCACCAAGGAAGGCTACGCTGTGACTGCCGTTGAGAACGGTGCGCTCGCCCTGCAAGAGCTCGCCAAACGGGACTTCGACGCCGTGCTCTGCGACCTGCGGATGCCCGAACTCGACGGCATGCAGCTCCTCCACGAGCTCGCCGCGCAGCGGGTCGCCGCCACCGTGATCGTCATGTCCGCCTACGCCGACATCGACGACGCGCTCGCCGCGATTCAAGCCGGCGCGTACGACTACGTGGCCAAGCCGTTCAAGAAGGACGAGGTCCTCTTCACGCTGCGCAAAGCCAAGGAGCGTCAGCGGTTGCGGGCCGAGAACGCGTCGCTGCGCGCAGCCGCCCGCGGCGCCGATGTGTTCGAGAGCATCATCGCCCGATCCGAGCCCATGCGGCGCGTGTTCAGCACCGTCAGCAAGGTCGCCGACTACAAATCCACCGTCCTGCTCTCCGGCGAGTCCGGTACTGGCAAGGAGATGGTCGCCAAGGCGCTGCACGCCCGCTCCGGACGCTCCGACAAGGCCTTCATCGCGGTCAACTGCGGGGCGATCCCCGAGAATCTGCTCGAGTCGGAGCTCTTCGGCCACGCCAAGGGCGCCTTCACCGACGCCAGCCGCGACAAGAAGGGCCTCTTCCTCGAGGCCGACAAGGGCACCCTGTTCCTCGACGAGATCGGCGATATGCCCACGCAATTGCAGGTAAAACTGCTGCGCGTGCTGCAAGAGAACGAGGTCCGCAGGGTCGGCGAGGTCAAGCCGCGACCCATCGATGTGCGCGTCGTCGCGGCGTCGATCCACAACCTCGAATCGCTCGTCAAAGAGGGGAAGTTCCGCGAGGATCTTTTTTATCGCCTCAACGTGCTGCCCATCCACCTTCCGCCTCTTCGGGAACGCCCCGAGGACATCCCGTTGCTCGTGGAGCACTTCATCGAGCGGCACAACACCGTCATGCACACCCACGTGACCGGCGTGTCCCCCAAGGCGATGTCGCTGCTCGCGCGCTACGGCTGGCCCGGGAACGTCCGAGAGCTCGAGAATGTGGTCGAGCGGGCGCTGGTGCTGTCCGATTCGCCGCTGATCGCCGTCGAGAGCCTGCCCGACTCCGTGCTGCAAGCCCACGACGGCGTGCGGGCGATCTTCGACGCCGACGAGCTGTCGATCAAACGCGCCACGCGGGCACTCGAACGACTCTTGATCGGCCGAGCGCTCGAAGAGACCCGGGGGAACCGCACCGCCGCAGCCAAGCTGCTGGAGCTGTCGCACCGGGCGCTGCTGTACAAGATCAAGGACTACTACCCCGACGGGATCTAGCCGGACGTCGCTGAATCTCGCCGCGCGCTACGCGTGGTCGGGGACGCTCGGATCGACCGCTGGCGGGGATGGCAGCCACACATGAAACACCGCCCCCGTTTCGCCGGGGTTGTCATCATCAGGCGTCCGGTCCGTCGCCCAGATCCTACCGCGATACTGCCCCACGATACGGGCGCAGATCGCCAGGCCGAGCCCGGTGCCTTTGCCGGGGCCTTTGGTGGTGAAGAACGGCTCGAACAGCCGCGCGGTGTTCACGTCGCGCAGGCCGGGGCCGTTGTCGGCGACGTCGATACGAACGCCCGGCTCGCCCTCATGCTCCACCGGCGTCCAGCGCACCGTCGCGCGGCCGCCGTCGGTGGCGTCTGCCGCGTTGAGGAGCAGGTTCAGAAACACCTGCACCAAGCGGCTCGACGACGCGAACACCTCGGGAACATCGGCGTGTTCGTCGTACGTGACGGTAAGCGCGCGACCCCGCGGGTGGTGCCCGCACAGCGCGGCGGCCGACGCGACCGGCTCCACGATGGCCACGCGCTCGGCGCCGGATTCACTGACCCGCGAGTAGTCGAGCAGCTCGCCGATGATCACGTTGATACGGTTCAGCTCTCGCTCGGCGCGGGCAAAAAGATCCTTCAGCTCATCGGGACCGAACGCGTCCGGGTCCGACATCAGATCGAGCAGGCCCATGACCGCCGCGAGCGGGTTCCCAATCTCGTGGGCTACACCGGCCGCGAGACCGCCGACGGTAGCCATCTTCTCGGAGAACAACACCTCGTCCTGCGCCCGTTCGAGCGCTTCTTTGGACCGCCGAAGCTCTTCCACACGCCCTTCCAGCGCATCGCGCCCTGCCCTGAGGCGCTGCACCATACGGTCGAAGTTCTCCGCCAGGGCGCCGAGCTCGTTGCGCGCTTGAATCGCGACGGTGGAGTCGAGATCGCCAGCGGCGACGCGGTCGGTAGCGGCCGAGATCGCGAGCACCGGGCGCACGATGAGCCGCGTGAGCACAAAGAAGCCCACCACGATGATCAGGATCGCGTCCAAGAACACGTAGAGCATCACGAGCTGCTGAGACGCCCCGACGAGGCGCTGCAGATCACCGAGCGGCTGCTGGAACCGCAACACGGCAACGGTGGTGCCATCGAGTACGACGGGCGCGAACACCTCGACCTGGCGGATGCCATCCACGCCGGACGCCATGTGGAGCATCACGCTGCCCTCGGCCTGCGGTACGAGGAACTCGACGGCGTCGACGCGGACGGTCGCGCCGAGCGGGTAGCTGGCGAGGACCACCAACGGCGAGCCGGCGGTGGGCGTGGCGACGACGGCCATGCGGGTGGCCTCAAACTGGCCGGAGAACAGCGCGCACAGGCGCTCCAGGTTCACGCGGTTCCAGGCGCTGTCGAGCGGCTCGTCGCGGTCGATCGCGGACGCCATGGTGGTCGCGGCGATCCGGGCGACGCGCTCCGCGGTGTGCTCCGCTTGCCGCTCCATATTGTTCTGGATGAGGCCGAGCATCGCCAACGACACGAGCAGCATGGTCGCGACCATGAGCAGGGTCAGGCTGACGAGGATCTGCGACCGCAATCCGAGTCGCATCGGCTTACGGGAGGTAGCCGGACGTGACCCAGCGCAAAGCGGCGCGGCCCACGAAGATGTACTCGATCGCGGCCAGAGCGAGGAACGGGCCGAAGGGCACGCCCATCTTCAGGAGGCCATCGTCGCCGTCGTCGACGGCGGGAATGTCGGTTTGTGGGGCATCCGGGACGTCCTCACCACGCTCGCGCCGCGCCTTTACACCGATGACGGGGTGGTCCTCCCAGTACTCATCTGTGTGCGCTCCCTTGAGTAGTAGGCTTCCCTCAGCGCCCGCGTCGCGACCGCGGAACCGGTCGATCATCGTGGCGACGAGCGCTGCGAGCAGCCCTTGTACGGACGCCGCGAACAGCACGAACACGATGGCGTACGGACCAAGGTTGGCGCCGATCGCGCCCAGCAACCACAAGTCGCCGCCTCCTCCGCCGTCGATGCCCTTCACCAGTTTGTAGCCGTAGAACACCGCGAACAGCAGGCCGAACCCCATCGTGAATCCGACCACAGAATCCACCCAGTCCACAGACGGGAAATAGTAGATCCAGACGCCGGTCTTGGGGCTGAGCAAGCCCGTGAGCAGACCCCAGCCAATGAGCGGGATCGACAGCTTGTGCGGGATGATCGTGAGATCGAGGTCGATGAACGTGATCGCGACGAGGGTCGCCACCAGGTAGAAATGCAGCATGAACTGCGACAGCACCTGGGGGAGCGTGTCCGCGTTCAAACGCCCGTGCGCCACGTGCCACCACAGCGCCAGGCTCAGCAGGCCGACGAGCAGCTCCACGCCGGGGTAGCGCGCGGAGATCGCGGTTTTGCAGTCGCGGCACTTTCCGCGCAACCATACCCAGCCGAGCACCGGGACGTTGTCGTGCCAGCGAATCGCGTGACCGCACTGGGGGCAAGCGCTCGCCGGGTGCGCGAGGTTCTCACCCCTGGGCAAACGCCAGATGACCACGTTGAGAAACGAGCCCCAAACCGCGCCCCAGAGGAACGCGAAGACGAGCAGAATGGTTTCCATGAAGGCGGGCAAGTTCACGCCGCCCGTTGTAGCACCTCCCCACGCAGTTCACGAATGGTTCGCGTTCCAACGGCGGGTGGACGGTCGCCGGTCGGAAACCGCGGCGCGACATTACAGATGCATGCCGCGGCGCGCGCGGCTACAACCGCCGCTCCATCCCCTCGTGCCGCCGCCGATGGCCACCCACACCGACCCCGACAACGGAGAGAACTTCTTCACCCGCAAACGCGGCAAGGTGAAGGCGAAGTGGATCGCCATTCCCGTGGCCGTGTTCTGGGTCATCAGCTTGGTGATCGCGGTCGTGATCGGGTTGCGTCACCGGCCGCACTTGGTCCCACATACGGCCGCGCTCTACGGCTGCGCTGGGTTCTTCGTGCACGCGTATATGATCGGCTGGCGGTCGGGGGCGGTCGTGTTCCGATACGCGTCGCTGTTCTTCGCGGTGCTGTTCTACGCGGTGCTCTGCTTCCTGCACGCCGACGAAGCGGGCGCGCGACTGCTCTACTCCGGCGCGGGGCTCGTGGCGCGACCACCAGAGCCGATGCTCTTCGTGTCGGTGGTGCTGAACGTGATCGGCGGGCTGCTACTGCTCGTCCACGGATTCTTCCTCGGGCTGGGCTCCCGAGAGCCGACGCTCACAGAGATGGGCGTACCCATCGTGCCGGACGACACGGCGGACGACTCCACAGCGGACGACACGGTGGACGACACAGCGGACGACCAAGGCTCCCCCTTCCCGCCGGACAGCGGCGCGTCTATAGCCACGCCATGACTCGAATCGGCTCCTTCACCCTGCTCGCCTGCCTCATCGCATGCGGAGCAGTGAACCTCGGATGCGGGGCTGCAACCCCCCGCGGCGATGAAGCACGAGCTGCCGCGACACTGACGCTGCACGTGAGTCCCATGCCGGCGCTCGCCGTGCACCACACGGCGCTGTTCGAGCGTACCGTGCGTGACGCCCTCCGCCGCAACGCCCCCGAGCTCGGGCTGTCCGCCGACTGCGACGCCCAAGCCGACGTCGACGTCGAGGACCTGGGCCAGGCGATCTTTTCAGCGAACGACCGCACGTCCGGCGCCGCTCGAATCGCCGCCACCGTGGCCGTAACGCTGCATTGCCCCAACACAGAGACCCGAACGGCAAGCGCGACCGCCGAGGCGATCGCCCCCGAAGGCACGGCCGATGCCGGTCGTCGAAGAGCGGCGGAAGACAGCTTGGTCACCGCGACCGAGCTCGCCGTTCTCGCGCTCGCCGCTAACACCGCCGGACGCACCGCGGCCGACGCACAACTCACCACCCAACAGGCGCCATAGTGGGAACCCGACGCGCATCCAACGCCGACGTCGCCCGAGACTTCTTCGGCAAACTCGCCAGCGACGGCGCGTGGCACCCCACGTTCGTCATCCAAGGCGACGAGCGCTTTCTCGTGGACCAGGCCCTCGGCCGCCTCACGCGCTCCGTGTTTCCCGACGGCCGCGACGACTTCAACTTCGTGTCCCTGCACGGCTCCGAATCCAAGGGCGCAGACATTGCCAGCGCCGCCGCGCAGAGCCCGATGTTCGCCACCAAACGCGTGGTGATCGTCCGTGGCGCCGAGCGCCTCTCCGCGTCGGAAATGGAGCCGATCGCGCAGTACGCAGAGGACCCCAACGAGACGACCTTGCTGGTGCTCGAAGCCCTCAAGCTGGACGGGCGACAGAAGAACGTCCGCAAGCTCTTGAACGGCAAACGCGTCGCCAGCGTGAGCTTCGGCACCTTGTACGCCAACGAGGCCGCGCAGTGGGTCAAGCGCCAGTCCAAGCAGCATAACCTCAACTTCGTCGGCGATGTGGGCGGGTACCTGGTCGACGCGCTCGGCACCTCGCTCGGCCCGCTGGACAAGGCGTTGGAGCGCATCGATCTGTACCTTGGCGACAGCCGGGATGTGACGATCGAGGCGGCCCGCCAAGTGGTGCCGGACACGCGCTCGCGCTCCGTCTTCGAGCTCACCGACCATCTGGCGGCCAAACAGCTCGACGCCGCCGTCGGTTGCTTCCACCGCATGATCTACCAAGGCGAGAGCCCCATCGGCGCGGTCTCGATGATCGCCCGGCAATTCCGCCAGCTGCTGCTCGCAAAGGACGGACAGACGCAGGGCCTCAGCGGTGGTCGACTGGCCGCGCACATCGGGTGCCCGCCCTTCAAGGTACGAGACTACGAGTCGGCGTCCCGCCGCTTCACCGAGCCCCAGCTCCGCACACTGCTCCGCCAGATCGCGGAGACGGACTTGGCGCTGAAGTCGTCACGGCTCAAACGCGAGCTGATCGTAGAACGACTGTTCGTGCGGATCTGCGGTAGCTAGCCCCGGCTCAGCGCCTTTACCCGCCCAGGATTCTGCCTCGCGCACCATGTCCGGTGTGCGTCTCAGAACCGCCGGTTCGCGCGCGCTATTCAGGATTTCGCAAAAACGACGAAAGACACCCTATGCGAGTGCCCTTCGATCCGTTGGAAGTCGCGAGACCCTAGAGTCCGTTGACCAACATGGTGAGGCGCGACACGCGTCGGCTCGCCTGATTCTTGTGGATCACGCCCTTGCTGGCGGCCTTGTCGATCTTGATGATCGCGGCGCGCAGCGCGGTCTCAGCAACAGCCTTGTCGCCAGCCGCTGCGGCCTCGCGGACACGGCGGATGTACGTACGCATGGTACCGCGGACGTAGCGGTTACGCTCGGTGCGCTTGACGGTCTGACGGATGCGCTTCAGTGCGGACTTATGATTGGCCAATTCCTTTCTCCTTTGTCGCCGAACGGCGTAGGGTTTTCCGCCTTGCGGCGATGACTCCAACGTGGACGCGGCGCTGTAGCACGCAGGTTTCGCCACTGTCAACGTCACATCAAGCCCAAACCCGATCCTTGAACAACAAATCTCCACGTCTGGCGCTGATTTGCGTCGGAGACGAACTGCTCGACGGGCGCATCGCCGATCGCAACGCAAACACGCTAGGCGCCTACGGAGCCCGCGTCGGCTGGCCTCTCGATGAGGTCCGGTTTGTCGGCGACGATCCGGCAAAGATCACCGAGAGCATCCGCGCCCTCGCCCGACCCTGCACGCTCATTGTCGTCAGCGGCGGCCTCGGCCCCACCCTCGACGACATGACCCGCCACTCCGTCGCCGACGCCGCCAACGTCACCCTGGTCGAAGACGCCGACGCCCGCGCCCGGCTCGAACAGCGCTTCGCCGACTGGGGCGTGCCGATGTCCCCCACCAACCTTCGGCAAGTCCAGTTCCCCGCCGGCGCGACCGTCCACCCCTCGCGGTTCGGCACCGCCGACGCCTTCACCACCGAGGTCAATGGCGCGAACGTGCTCTGCCTGCCGGGCGTGCCGCGCGAATTCAACGGCCTCATCGACGAGCTGCTCCCCACATTTGGGCAAGCAGCCGCGCCAGACGCGCGCCAGACCCTCAGCTTCATGGGCATCGGTGAAAGCCAACTCGGCGAGCGGATCGAAGCGCTTACACTCCCGCAGGGGTTGACCATCAGCTACCTCGCCGCGTGGCCCATCGTCCTCGTGGGCGTGCGCGCGCCCGCGAGCGCGTCAGAAGATGTGAGCACCGCACGCGACATCATTGGCGAAGCCCTCGAGACATACCGCACCCCCGGCGACGCCCACGACCTCCCGGCCGCCTCCGCCGCTGTGCTCCGCGACCGCAACCTCACGATCGCGACCGCCGAGAGCTGCACCGGCGGTCTCATCGCCAGCCAGATCACCGATGTGCCTGGCGCATCCGCGCACTTCACCCACGGCTGGGTCACCTACGCAAACGCCGCAAAGGTCACACAACTCGACGTGCCCGCCGAGCTGATCGAGCAGCACGGAGCGGTGAGCGCCCCGGTGGTCCGCGCCATGGCCATGGGCGCCCGCGCGCACTCAGGCGCCGACGTCAGCGTCGCCGTCAGCGGCATCGCTGGGCCCGGCGGCGGCAGCGACGAGAAACCCGTCGGAACGCTGTTCCTCGCAGTGGCCACGGCAACCCACGGCGTGATACTACATGCCCGGTTCCGCAACCGCGATCGCGCCCGTTTCAAACGCGCGACCGCGGCCCTCGCACACATCGCGCTCATCCGCGTCCTGCAGAGCCGAGCGCCCGAGTTGGCCTCCGTTCCCGGCGTAGAGCGCTGCATCTCATTCGACGAGGTTTCAGCGTGAGGCTGACCATCGCACTAGAGCCCGCCATCCCGGTCGCCGAGCGCCTCATCCTGCTTCAGGAAGACCTCAGCGATCCGTTCCATCTGCTCGGCGCCGACGCCCGCTGGGTGCCGCCGGAGTCGATCCGGCTGGTGCTCTACACCGGCGAGATCGAGCAAGGCGCGCTCGGATTCGCGCGCGTGGCCCTGCGCGAAGCGCTCCAGACCGTCGCCCCGTTCGACTACGAGACGTACGGCTCCCGCTTCGTGCCTGACGAGAACCAACCGCGACTCGTGGCCGTTGGCACCCGCGCCGGCGCCGAAGCCTTGTCGGCCCTACGCGACGTGACCCTCACTGCGCTGCGCCCGACGGGTCCGACTGACGAGGACCAACTCGAGTGGCGCCCGCTCACCGCCATCGCCCGGCTCAAGACCCAGCCCGGAACCCCGCCGCTCACCGGCGTCCTGCGCCCCTATTCGGAGACTGAGTACGGGACGTCGCGCGCTGTAGACGTCGTCGTCAGCGTGACCGAAGTGCATGGCGGGCAAGTGCGTGCGCGCCAGCTCGAACGCATCCCGCTCGCCGGCTAGGTCCCGCGGTGCGCCGCCCTGCCGAACCGCCCTACCGAGCCGCCTTGCCGAGCCGTGCCCGCTGCGGAGCTCCGCGGCGCGTGGCCCGCTTCGGGCGCCGTTCGCGCCCGCTCAGAAATCTGCGTTGAGGGCGCAACAATCCCGCTCAAACGTCGAATACGCCGTTCGTCTGCTGCACACTTTTTCCTGGCAAACGCCTATGTGCAGTGTTACTGAACACGCGTTCACCACGCAATCACCTCCCCGAGGAATCATGTCCGATCGAACGAAGACCCTAGAGCTGACCATCAAGAACGTCGAGAAGCAGTTCGGCAAGGGCGCGATCATGCGTCTCGGCGACGGCGGCTCGTTGGCCGAAGGCGTTGAGGTCATCCCGACGGGCGCGATCAGCTTGGACGTCGCGTTGGGCACCGGCGGCCTCCCGAAGGGTCGTGTCGTGGAGATCTACGGCCCTGAGTCCTCGGGCAAGACGACGCTGACCCTGCACGCGATCGCGGAGTGCCAGGCCCGCGGCGGTGTCGCAGCGTTCATCGACGCGGAGCACGCCCTCGACGTTCGTTACGCCCGCGCGCTCGGCGTGAAGGTGGACGAGCTCCTCGTGAGCCAGCCGGACACCGGTGAGCAAGCGCTCGAGATCGCCGACATGCTCGTGCGCTCGGCCGCTGTGGACCTCATCGTCATCGACTCCGTGGCGGCCCTCACGCCCCGCGCCGAGCTCGAAGGCGAGATGGGCGACTCCCACGTGGGTCTGCAAGCCCGCCTGATGAGCCAAGCGCTGCGTAAGCTCACCGGCACGCTGTCGAAGTCGAACACCTGCCTGATCTTCATCAACCAGATCCGACTCAAGATCGGCGTCATGTTCGGCAGCCCGGAGACCACCAGCGGCGGTAACGCCCTCAAGTTCTACGCCTCCGTGCGTCTCGACATCCGTCGCATCGGCGCCCTCAAGGACGGCACCGGCGTGGTCGGCAACCGGACCCGCGTCAAGGTCGTCAAGAACAAGCTCGCCGCGCCGTTCCGCGAAGCCGAGTTCGACATCATGTACGGCGAGGGCATCTCCCGTGAGGGCGACATGGTCGACCTCGGCGTGGACCTCGGCATCGTCGACAAGGCTGGCGCTTGGTACTCCTACCAGGGCGAGCGACTCGGCCAAGGACGCGAGAACGCCAAGCAGACGCTCAAGGAGAACAAGGACATCGCCAACGCGATCGAGCACAAGCTCCGCGTGCACTTCGAGCTTGAGCCCGCACAGCCCGAGACCGCGACCAAGGCAACCAAGGCCTCCGAAGCCAAGGGCGCCTAGTCCCGCGTCGACGTCGCAGCCCAGGCGTCGCGCCTGCGTGCTGCACCCAGCCGTCATACGCGGTGCCCAGCTCCAAGGGTGGGGCTGAGCACCGCGGACCCGGCTCCCTACCGTCCACAGATCGCCTCCGCTGAGAGTCCGAGCACGTGGTCCGTAAGCTACTGTTCCTGCTGGCGGTCTAGCCCCTCAAGGCACGCCGCGCCGTTCGCTCGACGGACCGCCGCGGACCGTGCTAGATTCCCCCGGCTTGGCTTGTTTCACCACGCGGAGAAGATCCTTACATGCCGTTTGACCTGAACAAGGTGCTGCAGGTCGCTATCAAGGGCGGAGCCAGCGACATCCACATCAAGGCGGGGCTGCCGCCCATGTTCCGCGTGAACGGCCAGCTGTTGCCGCTGCGCGACGCTGCGCGTCTCACCCCCGAAGAGATCGCGAAGACCGCGCTCAGCATGATGAACCCCACGCAGACCGCGAACTTCAAAGCGAAGTTCGACTGCGACTTCGCCTACGGCGTACCTGGGGTTGGCCGCTTTCGCGTGAACGTCTTCCAGCAGCGCAACGCCGTCGGCATGGTGCTCCGCGTCATCCCCTACAAGGTCAAGTCGATCGACGCGCTCGGCCTTCCCGATGTCGTGCGCACCGTCGCGGACAATCGGCGCGGGCTCGTACTGGTCACCGGCACCACCGGATCCGGTAAATCCACCACCCTCGCGGCGATCCTCGACCACATCAACAACACGCGCTCGGATCACATCCTCACCATCGAGGATCCGATCGAGTTCCTGATCCGAGACAAGCGCTCGGTGATCAACCAGCGCGAGATCGGGACTGACTGTGAGTCGTTCACCTCGGCGCTGCGGGCCGCGCTCCGTCAGGACCCCGACGTCATCCTCGTCGGCGAGATGCGCGACCGGGAGACCATCGAGATTGGCCTCCAAGCCGCCGAGACCGGGCACTTGGTGCTGGCAACGCTGCACACGACGGACTGCACCGAGTCGATCACACGCTTGGTCAACGCGTTCCCGCCGCACCAGCACGCACAGATTCGTCTCCTGCTCTCCGGCATGCTCCGCGGCGTCATCTCGCAGCGCTTGGTGCCCGACGTAGACGGCGGGCGCATCCCCGCGGTCGAAGTGATGGTGAGCACCGCGCGTATTCGCGAGCTCATCAGCGACGAGACCCGGTTCCGCGAGATCAAGGACGCGATCGAGGACGGCTACGATACATATGGCATGCGTTCGTTCGACCAATCGTTGCTCGAGCTGCTCAACGCCAACCGCATCACGTACGAAGAAGCTCTGGCGCAAACGGCCAATCCCGACGACTTTGCACTCAAAGTGTCTGGCATCGGCGGCGGAGCCGCTGGCGCCGGCGACTGGGAGCCCGAATATCAGGGCAGCGACCCGCGTGACAAACACACCTTCGATTTCGATGAAATCTAGCCCACTCAGAATGGCCGAAGCCGCCGGCGCGCTCGTGCTTGCCGCCGCCGCTGTCTTCGGAAGCGCGACCGTCGATGCGCAGGACCTTCAGGCCTCGTTCGACGCGCCGCACCACGACATCATTCGGCTCGATATCGGCGCTGAGGTGAGCAACCGAACGCTCGAGTTGAACGGCCCGACCGAAATACTCTTCGACTCGCCGTTCTACACGGGCCTGCGCGTCCGCGCGGAGTTCTTCCCAGGCGCGATCTTCGATCCGCAGCACGCCGCGGCGGGTCTCGGCCTCGAGTTCGAGACGAGCAAGCATCGGTTGAACACCATCGCTGCGATCGAGTTGGACGGAGCGTTCTACGACTTCGACGTGCCGACGCGACACGATACAACGCACATTGGCCTGCGCTACGAATGGCAGGTGTCCGACCGCCTCCGGCTGACGCCCGCGGTGTCGTGGCACATCGTGGAGTACAGCCTGGGCTTTAACAGCCTGTTCCGAAACTCCTTCTACCGCGGCATCGAGATCGCAGCGCTGCTGGACTACCAAGTGGGTCCCGAAGGCTTGACCATCGGCGGCGGCGCTCGCGTCCGGCCCGGCGTTGACCTCGGCAGCACCGTCGAGCCCTTCGGCTCCACGGCCTCCGCGTTCGGATTCGCCCTAGAGGCTGAGATCCGTTACGCGAGCCAAATTGGGATCTATGGTGCAGCAGAGTTAAGGTATGAACGTTATGCGTCGACCTATCGTCCGGATCGAAACACCGGACGGGAAGACAGCACAGCGACCGACAGTTTCCGAGCCTTCGTTTTCGCGCTCGGCTATGCCTACTAGATTCTTTCCCACGCCCCTGTGAACGCGCCGATGAGAGCGATCAAAGCAAGGCTCTCCAAGTTCTCCACGATCGAGGAGTACGTCCACGGGTGGGGACAGTACTACTACATCGGCGGCATCCTGCTTCCCACGCGGAACACGGAGCCGACGGGAACCAACGTTACGCTCCACATCCAGATCGCAACCGGGGATACCGTGTTGCGAGGTGAGGGTGTCGTCGAAGACGTCCGAAACAACGCCGCGGGTGATCCCGTCGGGATGGTGATTCGATTCACCAAACTCGACTCCACCAGCAAGGCGCTCGTCGACCAAATCCTCGACCAGAAGCGCGCGTCTCGGACGTCGGCAGCACACGTCGTCTCCACACAGCCCGAACCTCAACAGCAAGAAGGACCGGAACTCGACGCCATCGCAGACGCGCTGGACCAGACGTTCGACTCCATCTTCGGTGGCTCCGGCTCCCAAGAACCCGTCGTCGACCCCCGCGACGGTAGCGACCTGCCAGTGCCCGGCATGGCCACCGACGAGACAGAGCAGCTCGGTGGAGACTCGCAAGACCCGCTCACAGACACGAGCGAGCTACAGCCCACGCGCCTCGCCGATGTCAGCACGGACGAGCCTGACTTCCCCGTTCCGGAGGCTCCCGCCGCGGACGCACAGGCTGGTCCGGCCAACGAGAGCGTGTTCAGCCAGTCCGGCGAGCTTGAGCCCGCCGTCCCGAACATCAGCCCCATTGGTGAAGACGATGCCGACCTAGTCGGTTATGTCGCCGCCGCCACGGATCTCCCGGACGCCCCTCCGGCAGAGGCTGCGATCGCACGACTCAACCTCAAGAGTGTGCCCTCCACCGAGGCCGGAAAGCCCCGTGCGGAATCCGCAGACTTCCCGGAGCCGCCCGACCTGAGCGCGCACGACGTAGCGAGCGACGTCGGTATCGACGACGGCCCCACCCTGTCGGACAACTTCCGCGCCGTGGCCGAAAAAGCGGCCGAAGAGTCCAAGAAGGGCGAACTCGCGCTGGCCGGTCTGCTCGCGGACACGGGCCCGCTCAGCTCCGACGCGACCGAGCTCGCGTTGCCCAAGGATGCGCCGCCGAAGGGACTCTTCGCACGCATCGCCGCATGGTTCGGACGGCTCTTCGGAAAGTAGGCGCTTAGAGCGCCTTTCCGATATCCGTCCGCATCTGCATGCCCGCCCACCCGATGTGCGAAGCCGCCTCATAGGCGCGGCGGACCGCCTCTTCGGGTGACGCGCCGCGCGCCGTGACGCCCAGCACACGGCCGCCGTTCACCAGGGTCGCGTCTCCCTCGGCGCGGGTCCCCGCGTGGAACACGACGACGCCAGGTACGGCCCCAGCCGCTTCGAGGCCGTCGATCGGGGCGCCCTTCTTCGGCGCAACCGGGTAGCCCTCTGCCGCCAGCACGATCACGGCGGCCGAGCCGCAACCCTCGAACCGCGTATTCACGAGCTTGCCGGCGGCAGACTCGAGCAGCGCGTCGAGGAAGCCGTCGCCCAGCGCCATCATCAACGCTTGCGTCTCGGGGTCTCCGAGCCGCACGTTGAACTCCAGCACCTGCGGCCCGTTGTCCGTCAGCATCACACCGGCGTACAAGAAGCCGCGGAAATCGATGCCGCGCCCGCGGAGCTCCGCCAGCGTGGGCTCGATCACCTCTGCCTCGATCTGGGCCGAGATCGCATCGGTCACGAACGGGGCCGGCGAGAAGGCGCCCATGCCGCCGGTGTTCGGTCCCAGGTCGCCATCCAACAATCGCTTGTGGTCCTGCGACGTCGGCATCGCAATGAAACGCGTGCCGTCCGTGAGCACAATGTACGACGTCTCGATGCCGTGCAGGCGTTCCTCAAGCACCACGCTCGCCGAGGCGTCGCCGTACGGACGTAGCGCGAGCATCTCCTTGGCCTCAACGCGCGCCGATTCCTTGTCGTCGCACACCACCACGCCCTTTCCGCCGGCCAGACCATCGGCCTTCACGACCAACGCGGCGCCGGTGAAGCCGTCGACGAACGCGTCTACCTCTTCCGGGGTCGTCACACGGGCATAGGCCGCGGTCGGCACGCCCGCGGCGACCATGACCTCTTTCGCGTACGCTTTGGAGCCCTCCAACAGGGCGCCATCCGCGTTCGGACCGACCACGAGCACACCGGCCGCACGCAGGTCGTCGGCGAGCCCGGCCACCAGCGGCGCCTCGGGTCCCACGACCACCAGCGACACACCGTTTTCCTGCGCAAACGCGACCGTGTCGGCCTCGGCGAGCGCCACGTTCGTGAGCTTCGGGTCCATGCCCGTGCCCGCGTTCCCGGGCGCAACCCAGACGGTCTCGACCCGCGTGTCCTGAGCGATCTTCCACGCCATCGCGTGTTCGCGACCGCCGCTGCCCAATACGAGAATTTTCATGTTAGTGCCTAAAGTGTCGGTTGCCGGTGAACACCATCGCGATGCCGTGCTCGTTGCACGCCGCGATGACCTCGGGGTCGCGCTTGGACCCGCCAGGCTGCACAATCGCGCGAACGCCGGCGGCCGCAGCGGCGTCGACGCCGTCACGGAACGGGAAGAACGCGTCGCTCGCGAGCACCGAGCCTTCCAGCTCGCCGGTCGACTTGCGGACCGCCAGGTGCACCGCGTCCACGCGCGACATCTGGCCCGCGCCCACGCCAAACGTCCGCTCTGAGCCGCCGATGATGATCGCGTTCGACTTCACGTGCTTGCACACGCGCCACAGGAAGCGGAGCGCCGTCTCTTCGTCCGCCGTCGGCGCACGGTCCGTCGCGACCTCCCACTTCTCGCTGAGCTGGTCGATCGGCAAGTCCGGGGTCTGCGCCAGCGTACCAAACATCGTGTGTCGGTAGCGGCGCGCGCCGTCATCCAAGCCCTCGGGCAGCGTGAGCACGCGGACGTTCTTCTTCGCGGACAGCACCTCGCGTGCTTCCGCCGAGAACGACGGCGCAGCGATCACCTCAAGGAACAACTCGGCGAGGCCTTGGGCCACGTCCGCCGTCACTTCTCGGTTCATCGCGACGATGCCGCCAAACGCCGACACCGGGTCACCCGCCAGACCGCGCTTCCACGCTTCCAGCAGGCTCGTCTCGTGCCGGCCCACGCCGCACGGGTTGGTGTGCTTGACCACCACCACCGCAGGCTCGTCGAACTCGAGCACGCAGCCAACAGCGCCGTCCAAGTCCACGATGTTGTTGTACGAGAGCGCCTTGCCCTGGAGGACCTCAGCGCCCGCGAGCGGCTCGGCGCCGACCTCGTGGTAGAGCGCAGCCACCTGGTGCGGGTTCTCGCCGTAGCGCAGGTCTTGCGTCTTGGTGAGCGGCGCGTCGATGCGGTCGGGCATCGCGCCGTCGCCGCCCAGATACGTAGCGATGGCGGCGTCATACTCGGCGGTGTGACGGAAGGCCTCGAGCGCGAGCGTCCGGCGCGTCTCAGCGCTGGTCGCGCCGTCGGCTTTGAGCTCGGCGAGCACGGTGTCGTAGCGCTCGGGGCTGACGACCACGGTGACCGCGCCAAAGTTCTTAGCAGCGGCACGGACCATCGCCGGCCCGCCGATGTCGATCTGCTCCACGGCGTCTTCCAGCTTCACGCCGGGCTTCGCGACCGTCTCGCGGAACGGGTACAGGTTCACGACCACGATATCGATGGGCACGATGTTGTGCTCGGCCGCCTGCTCGGCGTGCGCGGGGATATCGCGGCGGAACAAGATACCGCCGTGCACGCGCGGGTGCAGCGTCTTGACGCGGCCATCGAACACCTCGGGGTGACCGGTGACTTCGGTCACGTAGGTGGCGGGAACCCCGGCCTCGGTGAGCACTTTGAACGTGCCGCCGGTGGAAACGATCTCGAAGCCGAGCTCGGCGAGGCCGGCGGCGAACGGGACCAAGTCTCGCTTATCGGAGACAGAGAGAAGGGCGCGTCGCTTGGATACCATTACGTCGTGGGTGTGGGTTTGGGGCCCCATTGAAGGAGGCCGCGCCCGCTGTCAACGCACTCGCCATTGGGCCGCCCCCAGGCGGCAATTTCGAAGCCCCGCTCCCGAATCGGACGACTAGTTGTCGCCGAGCAGGTCGGAGTACTCTTCGGTCAGCTTGCTGAGTCCGAGGACCTCAACCTGCCGGATACGCTCGCGTGTGAGGTTGAGGATTTCTCCGACCTCTTCGAGTGTGATTCCGGCGCGGTCCGCTACATCGAGGGCACAGGTCTCGGCCATCTCCCAGACCTCCAGGTCGGGGAAATTGACCTTGATGGAGCCGGTCTCTGGATTGACGTCGAGGTACAGGTGGAACTTGCAGCTGACCCAGGGGCAGGGGCGCTTGGCGTCCTGGCAATCCCCACGGGTCTTCGGCCTCTGGTCGCTCATCGCGCCGAGGATCTCGTTCGCCTCGCGGAGCTCGTCGCGGGTGAGGCGACGAGAAGCGAGGGTCTTCGACCGCCGAAGGCCCTTCCGACCTTTGCGTCGGGCCACACCCGACGGTGTGATGCCCTTCTTCCTTTCGGCCATCAAACTCCTCGTCGTGGCGCGATCGACATCGCAAGCGTGCCACGTAGTACCGACGCGCCAGATCGCTTGTCAATAGCAAGCCCTGGCGAACGACGGCAGTGCTGTCCGGGTCTATTCTTGCGCGCCATCTTGGGTCACAAGTCCGTCCGAACCGTAGTTCGGCTTTTGGTGGAAGTTGTGGTCCGCCTCGATGAAGCGCACCGTGCCGGACTTGGCACGCATGACGATGGAGTGGGTATCACATCCACGCTGGTGGAAGCGCACGCCGCGGAGCATATCGCCGGTGGTGACGCCGGTGGCGGCGAACACGATGTCGCCGTGCGCCAGGTCGTCCATGCTGAACACCTTGTGGATGTCGTCGGTGCCCATCATCTCGCGAGCGCGTTGTTTCTCGCGCTCGTTGCGGAACACGAGCTGGCCCTGCATGTCGCCGCCGAGGCACTGCAGCGCGGCCGCGGCGAGGACGCCCTCAGGCGCTCCACCGATGCCGAGCAGCAGGTCGATGCCGGTCTCCTCTTTGCAGGTCGCGATGGCCGCGTGCACGTCGCCGTCTTGAATCAACTTGATTCGGGCACCGGCCGCGCGGGTCTCGGTGATGATGCCCTCGTGCCGCGAGCGGTCCAAGATGATGACCGTCAGGTCGGGCACCGAACATCCCTTGGCCTCGGCGAGAATCTTGAGGTTCTCCGTCGGGGTCTTGGTGATGTCGACAAGGCCGCGGCCGATCGGGCCGACGGCGATCTTGTCCATGTAAATGTCAGGCGCGTGCAGGAAGCATCCCGCCGGCGCGGCGGCGATGACCGCGAGCGCGCCCGCGCGACCGTACGCGCACAGGCCAGTGCCCTCGAGCGGGTCGAGCGCGATGTCCAGCTTCGGGCTCGTCGGCGCGCGCAGTCCAACCTCTTCACCGATGTACAACATCGGAGCCTCGTCGCGCTCGCCTTCGCCGATGACGATGGTGCCGTCGATGTCCAAGAACGCGAACGCCGCACGCATGGCGTTGACCGCCGCTTGGTCACTGTCGTGACTGTCGCCGCGGCCCATCGTGCGCGCCGCTGCAATCGCAGCAGCTTCGGTCACGCGCACCATTTCCATTGCAAGATTTCGGTCCATGTCGTGTTGTCTGTGCAGGTAGGGGTTGGCCGGTGCCTGTACCACGCCATCCCGAAATGCGCACGCGTCAAGCGAGGGCGCTTGCTCACCCGGCGCGCCAGCGACTAACGTCCAGCGTCGCTATGTCCACCATCACTTTCGGGCCCTTCGAACTTATCGCTCCTCTCGCCAAAGGCGGGATGGCGCTCACCGATCTGGCCCGCGTAAAGGGGGCGGATCCAGGGTCCGAGTTCGTGATCAAACGCATCCTCCCGGATGTGGCCGCGCAGCGGGAACTTCGCGACCTGTTCAAGGCCGAAGCCGACATCGCGCGCGCCCTCGAGCACCCCAACATCGTGCGCACGCTGCAGAGCGGCGACGTCGACGGCGAGCCCTATCTCGCGCTCGAATACGTGTGGGGAGACGACCTCCGGAACCTCGCGCGCCACGCCAATAAGGCCGGCAACCCGCTCCCGCGCGCCCTCGCCGCCCGCATCGCGCGCGACACCGCGCTCGGGCTCCATCACGCACACGAGCTCAAGACCGAGACCGGCCAACCGTTCGACCTCGTCCACCGAGATGTCTCACCGCCCAATATCATGGTCCGGTTCGACGGCTCGGTCGTGGTCATCGACTTCGGCATCGCACGCGTGGAGCGACGATTCCAACGGGTCCGGGCCGGCCAGCTCAAGGGCAAGTTCGCCTACATGAGCCCCGAGCAAGTGCAGGGGCTCCCGGTCGACCGCCGCTCCGACGTGTTCGCGCTCGGCGTGGTGCTCTACGAGTTTACCGTCGGCCGCCGCCTGTTTCGCGCCTCGTCCGACGTCGCCACCGCCGCCGCGATCGCCGCCACCCGCGTGCCGCCACCGCGCGACGTAGACCCGCATTTCCCGCTCGCCCTGCAGACCATTATCCTCAAGGCGCTGGAGCGCGACCCCGACCGGCGCTATCAGACCGCCCGCGAGCTCGCGATCACGCTGGAGGCATGGCTCGACACCCAGGCCGCCGCCGAGCAAACCGACCTCGCCGACTGGATGCGCGCGACCTTCGCCGAGCGAATTCAGGAGATTGAATCGTTCGTCGGAATGGCGCCCTACCCGGGCCCCAAGACTCCCACCGCGCTGCCCTCGAGCACGCCGGAACCCATTACACACCCCGCACCAGAGGCTCCCGCAATGAGCACGCAAGACCAAGACGACGCCACGGCGCAAGCGGCGAACGCCACGACAGAAGGCGCATCCGCTCCGCCAGCCCCGCCTTCCACGCCCGACGTGCTCGTGCCCGACGACGACGACCCGTTCTACCAAAACAAGGGGACCTCGCGCGCCGTGTTCATCGGCATGGGCGTCGTCCTCGCGGCTGTCCTCGTCGTGATGGGCATCAAAATCGCCAAGGACGGCATCGGCACCAACATCGCCGACGACTTCGAACCCGCGCCCAACATCGCGGACTTCGACGCCGCGCCGTACGTGCCGCCCGAGCCCCCGCCGACCGCGCCGCTCGCCATCGCGTCGGTCCCGCCCGGAGCGGCCATCGTCGTCAACGGCATCGTATCGGCCGAGGTCACCCCCGCCGAACTCCAGGTCGTGGACGGCCAGGTGAACGTCATCTCGCTGCACCGCGAGGGCTACCAAACCGCCTTCGTTGAGGCGAACGTGGGCACCCCGGTGAACGAGGCGCTCGTCGCCATCCCGGCGCCGGAAGCACCACCGGCGGAGGACGCCGACGACGCCGCAGCGGAAGGCTCCGCCGAGCCCGTCGACGCCGGCCCCGGAATCGGCCGCGCACGGATCCGCGTCGAAGTGACCGCCACCGACGGCCGAGCGATCGACGCCGAGG
This sequence comes from uncultured Myxococcales bacterium, assembly GCA_965367675.1. Classification (GTDB taxonomy): domain Bacteria; phylum Myxococcota_A; class Bradymonadia; order REDH01; family REDH01; genus CBDUJZ01. The sequence continues at coordinate 48,355 of CBDUJZ010000021.1, forward strand.
TCCGCGTCAACGGCCGCTCCGTCGGCGCCGCCCCGGTGACCGTCGATGTGGACGCCGGCGTGCGCCATCACGTGACCGCGCGCATGGCTGGAAAGCGCGACTCCGCCGCGTACGTGCGACCCATCGCGTGGGTCGACCGCAACAGCGTCGCCGTGGTCGCGCTCGAGCTCACCGCCGACAACGGAGACGCCAACCGCTGGTCCACCCTGCGCTTCCGCTCCGCCCCACAATCCGCCACCGTCACCATCGACGACGAGACCGTCGCCAGCAGCGGCATCGCCACCCTCGCGAGCCCCGGCCACCACATCATCCGCGTCAGCGCCGACGACCACCTGCCCATCGTCCGCGCCGTCGACGGACGGCTCGGCCAGATGACCCTCGACGCCGTGTTGGACGTGGTCCGAAATGACCCCGCCACGCTCACCATCTCGGCGATCCCCGAGGGCACCACGGTGTACATCGAGCGCCTGCGCAACGGCTCACCCGGCGCGCGCGAGCTGCGCAGCCCGATCGAAGAAGTCAGCGTCGAATCTGGCACGCACCGGCTGACCCTCGAACACCGCAGCGACGACGGGCGCGTGCGCGGCCGATTCGAGCTCGACTTTGACGCCGGCGCACATCACGTGCTCGGCTTCGATCTCGTGGACGGCGAGTTCCAACAGACCGGCGACGAACGCACGCCCGGCCCCCAATAGCGCCGGCCGGAATCGCCGCTTGCAGGGGAATAATATCGCGCGCGTAAGTGTAAGTAGGGGTGGCGCAACCGCCGAAGTCAGCATACATCGCGGGTGCAGGAGTCGTTGAAGACGGTCCCGTTGGGGGGCCGCGGTGACGGCACTGCTCGCGCCTTTGACGCCTTACCCCAGTCATCACGCCCGCCCTCATGACGCTGCTAGCCTCCCCCCTGCGCCTCCGTGGTGCTCTCGTCGCCTTCGCGGCTTCCGCGCTGTTCGCCTGCGCCAACCAAGAAGCTGAGCTGCGCGCCGACGCGCTCGCCGAGACCATCCGCGAACAGCAGGTCGAGCACTTCGTCCGGACGTTCTCCGTTACCGCCCCCACCCGGGCGGTCGAGCGGGCCGAGGCGAACTCGCACGCGCCGTCCATCCAGGCGCTCGTCGAGCAAGGACGCCTCGACTTCGAGCCCGACCCGGTCGTGCGCGAGCTCGTCACGCTGCTTTTCGCTGAGCGCGAATACGAGCACCTGTTCGTGTACGGCTCGCGCCTGACGCCGGACGGCCGCGCGGTCGCCGACGCGCTCACCAACGTTTGGACCGAGGGCCTCGACCCGGCCGAGTTCCACGTCGACCTCATCACCCGCGGACGTGAAGCGCTGGCCTCCAGCGGTGATCTCACCGGCTTGATGGGCCAGCTACAGCTCTCGGACGCCGACGAAGACGCGCTCCTCACGCACATGCTCGGCGACACCGCCGTCGACGGCACACTGCCGGCCACCGACGCCGTCTTCGCGTCCATCGCCTCGCCGTCCGCCGACAACCCGCTGCCGCGCTACGCACAAGCCATCGCCGAGCTCACCAGCCGCATGGAGACGGCCGCCGAGAACGGCCCCGAGCTCGAGCTGCTGCTCGCCGCCGGCTTCGTGCGCTACGCCATCGCCAACCGGCACAGCAACCTGGGCTACGTCAGCCCCGAGCGCGCCGCCGCCAACGGGTGGGACGTCGAAGACGAGGCCCAGCGCGACGACATCCTGCGGACGCTCGCCGGAGAGTCGTTCCGGCGCGGCACCCAAGAAGGATTCTCCGCTGTCATCGCAGAGACGCGTCCGCCCTTCGAGCAGTATGACCGCCTAGTCGCCGGTACCGTGGAGTACCGCGGATACGTGGACGCCGGCGGTTGGGAAACCCTCGACATCGGCGACACCGTACTCCGGCGCGGCAGCTCCGGCCCGCAAGTGCGCGCCCTCCGCCAACGGCTCGCCGCCGAAAACTACTTCGACGGCGACACCGAATCGACCGAGTTCGACAGCGCGCTCGAAGCCGCCGTCCGTCAGTACCAAACCAGCCACCAGCTCGAGGTCGACGGCGAAGTCGCCGGCGGCACGCTCTCGTCTATGAACGTCAGCGCCGAGCGACGACTGGCACAAATCCACGTCGGTCTCGACTTCTGGCGCCGCACCGCCCGAGCGCCGGACGCCGAAGGAGAGCACATCTGGGTCAACATCCCCGACTTCTACGGCGAGCTCTGGGACGGCGACGAGCGTGTCCACCGCTGGCGCGTCGTCGTCGGCCGTGAAGGCGGCGGACGCGACGACCGCACCGGCGAGATCCGAGGACGCACCCCGCAGTTCTCGGACATCATGCAGTACATGGTGTTCAACCCGTACTGGAACGTGCCCGACCAAATCCGTCGCGAAGAGTACGACCCGCTCATCGAGGCCGATCCCAAGTGGCTCGCGGACCACAACTTCGAACTCGCGTTTGAAAACGGCCGCGAATGGCTCCGCCAGCTTCCCGGCGGCGGAAACGCGCTCGGTCGCGTCAAATTCCTCTTCCCGAACTCGCACGACGTGTACCTGCACGACACGCCCAGCCGCTCGCTCTTCAGCCGCGCAACCCGCTCCTACTCCCACGGCTGCGTCCGCGTAGAGAACCCCATGGAGCTCGCCGAGCTGCTGCTCGCCCGCGACCGTGGCTGGGAGCCCGCGCGCGCCGCACGCTACGTCCGAAACCTGATGGAGCCCGGTCGTGAGCAGTGGTACTCGTTCGAGAACCCGCTCCCCATTCACCTTGAGTACATCAGCGTGCGCGGCGGCGACGACGGGCACATCGAGTTCCTCGCCGACCCCTACCGACTCGACCGCCCGTTGGTAGACGCTTGGGAAGCGCGACTGTTCGGAGAAGAGGGCTAGCGCATCCACGCAGCGCCCATCCCCCTCTGCCAGAACGACGAAGGCCCGACCGCATCAAGCGGCCGGGCCTTCGTCGTTCGTGCATACGCGGCGCTACAGCGTATCGGC